>JBDREN010000091.1:0-3265 GCA_043819795.1 Elusimicrobiota bacterium | reverse complement strand
AACGTATAGGGTTTTATCCGCAGTGCGTGAGCATTGCGGATAAAAGCTGTTGAACGAAGCCGCGGCTCCGCCACGATCGTCTCCTCCCTCAGGTTAGCTGAAGAACGACTTTTCCGCAATGCTGTCAGCTATGGGGATTTAAAGTGGCTGATCCCCGTTCGAATTGGGTAAATCGGGGGTCTCGGGATGGCGGCTGAGGAAGAAAATCGGCTGGCGGGGATGCCGGGAGCTGAATATGGCGGGGGTGCGTGGTGCCCGGTGGTGAAGCGGCAATAGAGCTGCCGCTGCGCCAATGGGACGTGGGCAGGAACAAAGCGAGACCAGGGGGGCGCAGCATCCGAGGGGGTCATGAGGTATCGAACACTAGGGTTGGCCGGGGGAAGAGCGGCCAGGCATGCATCGGCAGCTTCGGCAATTGAGCCGAAACCTTCATGACGCCGGTCTTGCAGGCAGGGCATTGCGCGGGATTGTGCCCCGTCAACTCGCACAGCCGCTCTTGACTGGTCAGCGGCGGGGTGTTGGGGAGCTCAGGAGGCAGGCCCAAGAGCTCCCGGCAGCGTCGGAGGTCCAGGCCTTTGCAGCGATTGGCGAGGAACCCGAAATGTCGGATGCGCATGAACGAGGAGGGTAGGGCGTGGAGCAGGAAGCGGCGGATGAATTCCCCGGCCGGAACGGTCATGGCCTTGGCCTTGCCGCCGTCGCGGCGATCCCGGTAGGAGAAGGTCACGTTGCCGTCATCGATCGATCGGATGCGATGGTTGGCGATGGCAACGCGGTGTGTGTAGCGGCCGAGGTAGTCGAGGACTTTCTGAGGTCCTCCGAAGGGCGGCTTGCAATAGACGACCCATCCCTTTCGGTAAAGCTGGTTAATCAGGGCGGAAAATCCCTCTAGGGTGCCAGAGCTTTCCGTTCGGCCCGGGAAGATGAGTCGTCGCTCGGCGAAGGCCGTGTTGAGGAGCGCGACGAATTTGCCCCTGAAGACTTGGGCGAGGGCTTTGACGGGAAAGAGGAAGTCCTTGCGGGCATGAACCCAACGGTGACCGTCCTCGGACAAGACGCCGGCGGGGATGAGGCAGTGGAGGTGAAAATGGTCCGAGAGCTTCTGGTCCCATGTATGGAGGACGGCCAGAAAGCCGAGCTTGCCGCTGAGGCCGTGCCTGGGATCGCGACCGAATTGGCGCAGGGTCCGGGCAACGGCATCGAACAAGATTTTGAGGACCACTGTCTTGTTGCACAAGATAATGGGATTGAGAACATGGGGCAAGGTGAATACGACGTGGTAATACCCGACGGGCAGCAGCTCGGCCGTTCGTGCCTCCAGCCACCGTGCCTTGGCAAGCGCTTGGCACTTGGGACAATGACGGTTGCGGCAAGAGTTGTAGGCGTGCCTCTCGAAGCCGCAGCTGCCGCAACGCTCGACATGCCCGCCCAAGGCGAGGGTGCGGCAGGCCGATATGGCCCGCATGATCTTCAGGTGCGAGAGCGGCAGGGGATGCGAGCGGCGGTAGTCCTCGCCGTAGAGGCGCAAAACATCGGCGACCTCCCAACGCGGTCTTGCTCGGCGTTTTATCCCCGCCGCCCCGTGTGCATGGGCGGCCGGCATGATGCCGCTAAGCCCGTCGAGAGCGCATCTTCTTGGGGATGGCCAACAGGTCCACCGGCCTGCCCGGCGCGCCGAGGTTCTGTTGCGTAACACGCAGGTAGCGCTGCGTGGTCGTGATATAGCGGTGGCCGAGGAGCTCCTGGACCGTGCGGATGTCGTAGCCGTCCTCGAGTAGATGGGTGGCGAAGCTGTGGCGCAGGGTGTGGCAGCCGGCGGGCTTGGCGATCGCGGCCTTGAGGCGGGCCTCCTTGAACGCCCGTTGGAGTACGGATTCGTGCAGGTGGTGCCTGCGGCGCTCCCCCGTGAGGCGGTCGGTGTAATGGGATGAGGCCGGGAACACCCACTGCCAGCCCCATTCCCTGGACGCGCCGCGGTACTTGCGCGCGAGGGCGTTCGGGAGCTCGACGGAGCCGACGCCGTCCTTGAGGTCCGATCGGTGCAGGTCCCCGACATGCTTCAGATGCCGCTGCAGCGGATGGTTGACGGCCTGGGGGAGCATGGTGTAGCGGTCCTTGCCGCCCTTGCCGGCCCGGATGACGATCTGGTTCTTGTGGAAATCGATGTCCTTGACCCGTAGGGTGCAGCACTCCATGAGGCGCAGCCCGGCGCCGTAGAGCAGCGTGGCCATCAGCCGTGGGGGGCCGTCCATGTAGGATAAGACGGCCGCGACCTCGCTCCTGGTCAGCACGACGGGCAGGCGGCGGGGCCGCTTGGCCCGGACGATGCCGTCCACCATGCCCATCTCCCGGCCGAGGACCTGTCGGTAGAGGAACATGAGCGCGTTCAGCGCCTGGTTCTGGGTCGAGGCGCCGACCCGGCCCTTGAGAGCGAGGTCGGAGAGGAAACGGGCCACGTCCGCCTCTCCCAGCTTTTCGACCGGGCCGTTCTCGCTCCAGTGGGCGAAGCGCCGCACCCAGTAGGAGTAGGTCTCCTCGGTGCGCGGGCTCAGGTGCAGGGCGCGGATGGTCTCCCGCACCCGCCGGAGGATTCGCTCGCTGCCCTCCGGCAAGCCGGGCGGGCGCGCGCCCGGAGCACGGAGCTCCGGAGACAGCCGGATCTCGTCTCCCTCGAACAGGGCCGCCAGCCGTCCGGTCATGTCCGGGGTGTGGGGGACGGTCCACTGCTTTCTGTCCGGGTCCCAGGCCCGACCGGGGACGGACCTGATCTTCGTGACCCGCTCGGGGCAATAGGGCATGCGGACGATCAGCCATCCCGCGTCGCCGGGCCGGACAAAGATGGGGGAGCTTCCCTCGTTCACATCGCCTCCCTCTCAGCAAGTACGCCCGACCCCCCTGAGAAGTTCCACTATTCTATCCGCTCACAGCGAACGTGCCTGGGGGCTTCTTCCATAAAACGGATAAACCCGAACGTTCTATGGGGGGATGTGAGCGGCTCGACGCGCCTCATGAGGGCTTCATGTGATGATCGTGTTGAGCGACAGGCGACCGTGCCGCCGGCTGCCGATCGGTCCTGATGGAGATTCTAGATATTCCATGTGAGGTCCGCAATGAATTAACGCATTAGGGCGCATGACCCGTATCTCGGTGCTTTTTTTATATCTGTATGCTATAATAGTATATGGACATGCAGACACGGCGGAAACTCAGCCGTTTGCGCCAGAGATTGCTGGACCTCTCCAAGGCCCTAGCCGAGGATGTGGGT
>JBDREN010000090.1:0-58513 GCA_043819795.1 Elusimicrobiota bacterium | reverse complement strand
ACCTACTTCCGGCTCAAGATTCTACGCAAGTGCGGCAATCTGGAGAAGAAATCAGTTGACCGGCTTTGAACCCCATTTTCTCGACGGGACCCACTCTATTCCGAGAAGATCCACTTTGGTTCTTCTCGGAACAGAGTGGGTCCCGTCGAGAAAATCGCATTCAATCGCGTTCAACAGGGTACCGGGGTCAGGCTATGACTTTTGTGACTTGTTTGACTTTGGGCCACGCCTCGCCGCCGCAATCCTGAGATAAGTCACAAAAGACATAGCCTGACACCGAGACCGAGACACGTTCAGGCCTCGCGACGGAGAGTCTCAAGCACGGAGGCCCCGTAGGCGCGTGCGTTCACCGCCAGGCCCACGGCCAAAGGGAGGACGATCGCGGCCGCCAAGGTCCGCACGACCGTCGCGGAGTCCGAGGCGAAGCGGAGCTCCAGCCGCAGGGAGATGAACCACCCCAAGCCGTACGCGACCGCCCCGCCGATCGCGAAGGTCAGGAGGCCGGTCACGATGAGCTCGACGGCGTCGGTCATGACCACCAGCCCGCGGCCGCACCCCATGGCCCTAAACAGCGCGGCCTGGCTCCGGCGCTCCTTATGATCGAGCCCCAAGGTCCCGGCGAGCACCAAAAGCCCGACCGCCACGCAGAACCACGCGACGGCCTTCAAGGCCTCGAGCAGCGTCTCGAGCACCGAGGAGATATTGTCGAAGGCCTTGGTGATGTCGATCACCGAGACGTTCGAGAACCGGCGCCCGAGCTCGGCCGTAAAGGCCGCGATGCGCTCCGGATCGCGGATCCGGAGCGATCCCACGAAGTTCCGCGGCGCCTTTTCGAGGATGGCCGGCGTAAAGACGATGAAGAAATTCGGCCTCATCGAGATCCATTCGATCTTTCGGATGGAGGTGACCGGCGCCTCGATGAACCGGCCCTGGATATCGAATCTCAGGACATCCCCCATCCCGATGCCTGTCCGTTCGGAAAAACCCCGCTCCAAGCTGATCTGCGGCGTCGATTCCTCCGGGTCCCAAAACCGGCCGCTCACGACCTCCTCGCTCTTGTGCATCCGGTCTTTGTAGGTCAGATTGTACTCGCGCGTCAGAAACCGCCGCCGCGATCTCTTTTCGACGATCAGCCCTTTCAGGTCTTGGTCGCGGATGGACTTCCCCGAGATATGAGTGAGCCGGGCCCGGATCAACGGCGCGAACTCGGCGGATCCGCGCCCGAAACGCCGGGCCAGTTCCCGCACGCCGTCAAGCTGCCGCGGCTGCACGTCGACCATGAAAAGGTCGGGGAGGTCTTCGGCTTTCCCGAGCAGGATCTCGCGACCCAGGCTCGTCCGGACCAGGTCGAGCGCTCCCAGGAGGCTGAAGCCGGCGGATAAAGTGAACAGGAATACCAGCGACCGGGCGCGCCTCCGGGCCAGCTGGAGCATCCCGTGGCGGACGGCGAACGGAGCCGCGCGCAGCTTCGTGGCGAAGACGTCGGCCCCCTTCAGGGCCGCCCATGTCAGCATCGAGACCGCCGCGCCCGCTCCGATAAGGCCCGCGCTGAAGCCTCCGGCGAGCTCCCAGCTGTCGGATCTGAGAAAGGAGTATAAGAAGACGCCGCCCGCCGCCAGGGCTATGACGATCCCGAAGGCCCAGGGAGTCGGCGGGATCCCCCGCCGCCGTTCGCGCAGGATGTCCAGCGGCGAAAGACGCGACAAGGCGCGGACCTTCGCGAAGGGAACGCCGACCGAGAGCACGCAGGCGACCAGGAACGCTTCGGCGAGCGAGCTTTTATCGAATACGGCTTCGACCGGAAGCCTCAGGCTGAAATAGCCGGTGACGATCCGAATGGCCGCGGCGCTGAGCAGCCATCCCCCCGCGACGCCCAGCGCGCCCCCCTGCAGGCCGACCGCCAGGCAGAGCCCATGATAGAGCCGCGCGACCGCGCGCGGACCGAGCCCGAGACAGCGCAAGATCGCCGCCGTTTCCGTCTGCCCGTCCAAAAACAAAGCGATGCTGGCCGCCATGCCGACGGCCCCGAGCAGCAAGACGACGATCGAGACAAGCGCGAAGAACCCGGTCAACCGCCTCAGGACGCGGCGTACCCTGGGCTCCGAATCGGGGTACGCGGTGATCCTCAGGTAGGGATCATCCAAGCGCTCCTCCAGCCGGGCGCTCAAGCGGCGGGCGGCCGCGGCGGGGTCCGGAGATCTCGCCAGAGCCAGCAGCCGCTGATGCCGTATCCGGCTTCCGAAGCGCACGAGTCCCGTTTCCTCCACCTGGCTTTGGGAGATGATGAGACGGGGAGCCAACGCGAACCGGGCAAGCGTCCGATCCGGCTCGGCCTTGATCAAGCCCGAGACGCGCAATCTCACCGCGCCGAGGCGGACCGTATCCCCGGGCGAGAGGCCGTGCTGCAGGGCGCCCGCCTCGTCGAGCAGGCAGGCCCCCGCGCGGGTCAAGGCCGCGCGCGCCCCGGGAGGATCGACGACCAGGTCCCCATAGAGGGGATATGCCCCGTCGATCGCCTTCACGCTGACCAAAAAGGGCGCGGTCCCCTCGCGCTCGGGCCGGAGCATCGACGAGAAGGATACGACCTTCCCGATCCTCACGCCCTCGCTTTCGAGGAGCTCGAACATCTCCCGCGCGGCCGGGCCGAAGGGACGGTTCGACGCGACTTCCACGTCCGCGGACAGTAATTCCCGGGCCCGGGCTCCGACGGCCCGATCCACCGCCGCCAGCAGATTCCCCGTGCCGAACAGGAACGCGACGCCCAGGGCGATGCAGGAGGAGAAGAAGAGCAGTCGCGGCCAATGACGAAGGTAGAGCCTCTTGAAAAGCGTCATGAAGACCGCAGCCGGCCCCCTTCCAACGCGACGGACCGCTCCATAAGCCCGGCGAGCTCCGGATTATGGGTCACGAGGACCAGCGACGCGCCCGCCTCTTTGTTGATCCGAAGGAGCCTCTCCATGATCGAATCGGCCGTACGGCTGTCGAGGCTCCCGGTGGGCTCGTCCGCGAAGATGACCTCGGGCCGGTGGACGTGGGCGCGGGCGATCGCCACACGCTGCTGCTCCCCGCCGGAAAGCTGCGGCGGGAAATGCCCCTCGCGCCCGGCGAGCCCCAGGCTTCGCAGGACGAGCTCCGCCCGTTCGCGGATCGCCGCCGGATCCCCCCCCTGGATCTCCAGGGGGACGAGGACGTTCTCGAGGGCGGTCAAGCTGGATACGAGCCGGAAATTCTGAAAGATGAAACCGACCGAACGCAGACGCCAGGCCGCGAGGCGGTCCTCGTCCCAAGCGGAGGTCGGCTCGCCCTTGACGAGGATGCCTCCGGAGCTCGGCCGTTCGAGCCCGGCCATCAATCCCAAAAGCGTCGACTTTCCGCTGCCGCTGGGGCCGGTGACGGCGATCCTCTCGCCCGGCTTGACGGTGAAGCTCACGCCGTCCAAGACCCGGACCTTCCGGCCGGCCGCCGTGAACTCCTTCACGACGTCCTTGAGCGCGAACAGGGGGGCGGTTCCGGGCCCGCTCATTTCAGGAGCCCCTCGGACTCCAGGAAGGCGTGGACGTTGCGCGCGATCAGACGATGCCCTTCGGGGTTGGGATGGATCCCGTCTTGGATATTCAAATCTCTTTCACCTCCGACCCCTTCCAAGAGGAACGGCATGATCTTAAGATCCCAGCTCCGAGCCAGCGCGGGGAAGATCTCCTCGAAGCGGCGGGAATACTCCGCGCCGTAGTTCGGCGGGATCTTGACGCCGGCAAGGACCACCCTCGGGCCGGCCGCCTTTACGCGGCGGATGATCGAATCCAGGTCCCGCTTTGTCCGGCCGAGATCCCGGCCCCGGAGCCCGTCATTGGCGCCGATGCAAAGAAAGACGGTATGGACGTCGCCGGTCAGGTGCCAATCGAGATTATCGAGGAGCACCGCCGTCGTCATGCCGCCGGCCCCTCCGTTGCGGGCCCGGAAAGGGATCCCCTCTTCGCGCCAACGCTCTCCGAGGAGCGCCGGGAAGGCTTCCTCGGCCGTCACGCCGTAGCCCGCGGTCAATGAATCCCCGAGGAACAGGTAGACGTTCCGGGCCGGCTTGACGCTCGGCGGGGGCGCCGCGCCGGTCCCCTCTTCACCCGGCTTGCAGCCGCAGGCCGCCGCGGAAAGGATCAGCAAAAAAACGGCGGAGATATCGAGGGCGCGGCGGAACATGATGGAGAGCCTCTTCGAAAGCGTGGACATCCGGGATTCAAGCGCCATCGACCAGAGAGTAGCAAAATGGAATATGGCGTCAGGTGGTAGCTTTGTTAACCAGAGGTGTCCGGCCCAGGCCCAGGCGTCGATGGTTCAGGGAACCAGACGGCCTGGTGGTTCGTACGGGTAGTGTGGGTATTTCTCCAACAGTGCGTGCCGGGCGCATTGTCCGGCGCATCTTCCTCATCCGCGGCCGCCGGGTCATGCTGGATTCGGACTTGGCCGGGCTCTACGGCGTCAAGACGTCCGAGCTCAACAAAGCGGTCAGCCGCAACAAGGACCGCTTCCCCCCCGACTTCATGTTCCAGCTCTCCGCCGAGGAGGAGAAGAACTTGAGATTCCAATTTGGAATCTCAAGTTGGGGCGGCCGGAGATACCTCCCGCGCGTATTCACGGAGCAGGGCGTGGCGATGCTCTCCGGCGTACTCCGCAGCAAACGGGCGGTCCGGGCCAACATCGCCATCATGCGGGCCTTCGTCAAGCTGCGGCGGATGGTTTCCGCGCACAAGGAGCTCGCCAAGAGACTTGATGAATTGGAGAGAAAGACCCAGAGCCACGACACGCAGATACGCAACATTTTTCAGGCGATCCGTGAGATTATGTCCCCGTCCCATGAGCCCGGGAAGAGAATCGGCTTCCGCTCGCGAGGAAGCTGAGCGCACCGCGCGTCGTCGGGGGCTTATCCTTGACTTATTAGCTCATCGGGGCTAAACATGTAGTGGACGATTTAAGGGGGAAGCATGAAGAGATCCGGGATCGGTGAAGCGGTGACGGCGTCGGGATTGGCGGGAGCGCTGCTGTTGGCTCTGGCGGGCTCGGCCTTGGCGGCCACGTTGAACGTGCCGGGCGATTACCCGACCATCCAGGCGGGGATCGACGCCGCCCAGAGCGGCGACACGGTCCTGGTCGCGCCCGGGGACTACACCGAGAGCGTCGCTTTGAAGGCGGAGGTCGCGCTGCGGGGCTCGGGGGCCGAGGCGACCACGCTCCGGGGCGACGGCAGCTGGTACGGGATGCCGGACACCCAGCATTCGGGCTGGACGTACACCATCCTCGGCGCGGACGGGAGCTCCATCTCGGGCCTCGCCATAACGGGCAGCACCGTGGGCATCCTCAATTGGCGGCGGACCCCCGCGGAGATCACCGGCAACGATGTCTCGGGCAACGTGACGCACGGCATCTTCAACGTCGAGTCCTCCCCGCGGATCGCCGACAACCGCATCGGCGAGAACGGGTACAGCACCAACTTCCAGACCTTCCCCTCCCTGGGGCAGAATCCCCCCAGGCCCCACGCCGGCGTCTACAACTACGGGTCCTCTCCCGGCATATACGAGAACACGATCGTCGACAACGGGCACACCGGCGTGTTCAACTTCGCTTCCGGGTCCGCCCCGGAGATCACGGGCAACGCGATCGACGGCAACGCGTACAGCGGCGTCTTCAACTACTACTATGCCGCCCCGGTGATCGCCGGCAACAGCTTGAGCGGCAACGGCCGCACCGGCGTCAAAAACTACCGCTCCTCCGCGGAAATCTCCGGCAACGAGGCCAGCGGCAACGGCAGGGCCGGCGTCGAGAACTCGTACTCGTCTCCGGTGATCACCGGCAACGTTCTGAACGGCAACGGCAGGGACGGCGTCGAGAACCGAGACTCCGACGCGACGGTGATCGGCAACGTGAGCATGGGCAATGGGAGGGACGGCATCGAGAACTCCCGCTCGTCTCCGCTCATAGCCAACAACCTTCTGGCCGGCAACCTTCGGAGCGGCATCGAGAGCCGGTACGATTGCTCCCCCATCATCACCAACAACACCATCGTCGACCACCCCTATGACGGCGTCTACAACTACCGGGGCGTCGACTCGGTCGTCACCAATAATGTGATCGCCGGCAACAGAAACGGCATCTACAACTATTACGAGTCCTCCCCGCTGATAACCTACAACGACCTCTGGGACAACGCTCGGGACATCACTAGCGGCTACGGATCCTACCCGACGGTCGAGGACAATATCTCGGCGGACCCGCTGTTCGCGGACCCGGCCGAAGGCGACTACCGGCTGCTGGCCGGATCCCCCGCCATAGACGCCGGGTCCAACGACGCCCCCGGCCTGCCCGCGACCGACGCGGACGGCAACGCCCGCGTGTTCGACGCCGATTGCGACGGGACGGCGACCGTGGACATCGGCGCCTTCGAGTACCCCGATACCGACACCGACGGCGACGGCTTGCGCGACGGCTGCGATCCCGACGACGACAACGACGGGGTCGACGACGAGCGCGACAACTGCCCGGTGACCCCCAATAAGACGCAGAAGGACAAAGACCGCGACGGCCTCGGCGACGCCTGCGACGCGTGCCCCTACGACCCAGACAACGACGCCGACGGGGACGGGGTGTGCGGCGACGCGGACAACTGCCCGAACACGCCCAACCCCGGCCAGGAGGACTCGGACGGCGACGGCAGGGGCAACATCTGCCCCATCGCCTTGCCGCCGGGCGCCTCGAAGGTCCCCGCCGGATTCAACAAAGGCGAGAAGAAGGGCTGGGAAGGCTACACCCCGCCCGGCTTCGACGAGGGCGAGAAGGAAAGCTGGGAGCCGGTTTTGCCGGAGGACTTGGCCGCCGGCCTGGGCCAGCTGCTCGACTTGGACCCCTCCTTGTTCCTCACCGGAACGGCGCCCGGCTATGCGGTCGACTGGCAGACCGGCGACAAGGAGTGCATAGAAGTGCCGTACGCGCTCCTGCCGCAAGGGTTGACGAGCATGGAGCGGATGGGGGCGGCGTGCTTGGTCGCCAACGGCCTCCCGAGGAAGCCGAGCGTGATCGACAACTGGACACGGGGTTCGACGGACAGCCCCATGTCATGCACGTTCGCATCCGCGGCATTGCAGGCGCGTGCCGGGGCATACGACCTCGTCACGATGGGTGGACCGTGCGGCGACACGCCCTACGTCACCTCGTGGAGCGGCGGTTACTGGCACGACGGGCCCACCTTCACTTGCGCCAGGGTGACCGGATTCGAGAACACCCAGACCACCCTGTGCTCGGGGGCCTGGGGTCCCGTCATGCATCAAGGGACGGAGTCATACGGCACCGCGGACATCACGGCCGTCTCGGCCCCGGGATCCCCGGCCATCGGCTACGAAGCCCGCTGGTAAAGGCGTCGGGTGTTAACTTTGTTAACTTAAGGAGCCCGGTCCGGGGCCCGGGGCTCAGCGCCCCCGTCTATAAGCTCGGCCGTCCCGGACTAGTCGACAGAGTCAACGCCTGACGCTTCTTCCACTTTCCGGAAAGCTTCGGCCAGCCTTTTGCCCGCGCTGATCTCTTCGGGCGTCATTTCGCTTTCCAGTTCGGTGACGAGCTCGCGGGCTTCCTTATGCCCCGCGGCGGCGGCGAGGGAGAGCCACTTGTAGGATCGGGCGTAGTTTTGCGGGACGCCATCGCCGTCCAAGCGGAACAAGCCCAGGAGGTATTGGGCCTCGGCGTGGCCCTGGAAGGCGGCCCTGGAGGCCCACGCGGCCGCTTGCTCGATGTCTTTCGGCGTGCCCCAGGCCCTCGAGTGAGCTTGCGCGAGAAGGTATTGGGCTCTGGGAACGCCTTTTTTCGCGGCCAGACTCAGCCATTTGACGCCCTCTTCGAGGGTCGGTTCGTCGCGATAGTTCGCGAAGAGGATATTTCCCAGGTCGGCTTGCGCGTCCGTCTCTCCCTGCGCCGCGGCCAGGCGCAGCCACTTGACGCCCTTGGCTATATCTTGAGGGAATCCTTCCCCGTCCGCATACAGCCTCCCCACCAGGTGCTGGCAATCGGCGTTCCCCTGTTCGGCGGCCATCTCGGCCAGCTTGCGGCCCTTGGCGGCGTCCCCGGGCCCGCCAACTCCTTCGTGCAGAAAAACGGCTTGGGCGCACAGCGCCTCCGGGGCCCCCTCTTCGGCCCACGTGCGGGTGAGGAAATGCAGCACGGCCGGCCTGGTGATGGTGAATGAGATCGCCGCCGTGAAGACGAAGGCCGCTCCCCCGGCGCAAAGGCTCGATAGAAGGATCTTGCGCCACCTTTCGTTGAGCTTGAGAGCGGCGAAGAGCGCGACCGCGTTGAAAACCGGGAGTATAAGCCGGAGCACGCTGAAATCGGTGATGATGGTCCCGTCGGTCAGGATGCCGAGGACCAGGCAGACGAGCGCGAGATACGGGGCGAACCTGTATTTGAGGAAGCGGTGGATGAGCAGGAGGAGCAAGGCCTCCATGAACACGATGACGGGGATGACGATCGAGACGACGATATACTCCATGAGGCGCCTCCGGTTGCGCTCTTGAGCCCGCGGGGAAAGCCTATCAAAAAGCGGAAAAGGCGTCAGGACAACAGGACAACAGTGTCAGGCTAGGACAACAGTGTCACTCATTAGAGGTCCCCGCGTCAATGGGCAAAAGAATCCCAGCCCACAGGCCGTGGGTGTTCGTCATCGCGTCTAATCGTTGCCGCTGTTGAAGGCGCATCCGCATCCGGGTTCTCTTTGATTTAGCGTCGGCACGAAGCCGCACCCGTCACTCATCAGGGTCAAGGCTCCGGCTACGATACTGCCGTCGCCCCTGCCCTCTGTCCGAGGGCCCAGAAAACCTTTGGTACCCGGCCGTGTCCATTCGATGGCGGCCCATGCCGCCGACAGATTTATGGCTTACGACTCGCGTCGAGCCAACCCCTAGCTGGTTCACGGCCGAGGCGTCTTCGCCCAAAACAGCGGTGGAGGAAGCGGCTAATCAGACTGGTGGTTTTACCAACACCGTTGTCGAGCTCGCCTCCTCCACCTAAATCGTTACGCGAAAGCCCGCGCCTCCTCGAAGGGAACCTGGTTCTTGAGCACGTGGTAGCAAGCGCGGGCCAGCTTATGGGCTACCGCCTTGACGGCGACGACCCCGTTGGTCTTGGCCTTCTTGCGCTGATGAAATCGCCGGATGCGCTCGTTGCCGCGCACGGCAAAATGCGCCGCCTCGACAAACGCCCACGCCAAGTACTTGTTTCCATTCTTGCGGTTGCCCTCGCCTTTCTTCTTGTTATTACTCCAACGCGAACTGCTCACGCAGCGCGCATAGGAGGCGAAGCACCCGACCTTCGCAAAGCGCTCCAGGGTTCCCGCCTCGTACATGATGGTCATGCCGAGGATTTTCCCAATGCCGGCGACGGTCTGGAGTTTCTCGAAGGCCGGCTTGAGCTTTGCCTTCGCCAGCACCACGCGCTCGAGTCCCTGAATCTGCTCATCCAGGCAGCGCATCACCGCCAGGTTGCTTTGCATCGCCAACGCCCTAGCGCCATCGCCACCGCAAAGACGGCCGATCGCCTCTTCGTCGAGCCGGCGGATATCGTTGGTTTTGATCCCCTTGCCGCTATTGCGGCTGACCAGGTTCTGGATGCTCAAGATCTGCGCGGTGCGGCAGCGCACCAACTGGGCGCGCTTGCGCAAGAGGTCGCGGATGGCGCGCTCTTGCTTCGGATAGATGTAGCCCGTCGGCAGGATTCCCAGCCGCAGCAGGTGCGCCAGGTGCCGGGCATCGTGCTCGTCGGCCGTGTACTTGAGCCCGTCGTAGGTCTTCACCGCCGCCGTGTTCACCAGCTTCACGGTGTAGCCGGCCTCCATCAGGCCATCGACGAGCCAGTACCAATTGTACGTTGACTCCACGGCTATCGCCTCGACCTTCTCTCGGTACGGCGCCAGCTCCGTCAAAATAAGCGGCAGTTCATTTCGTAGACGCCGCTCGTATACGATGCGATCATGTTCATCCAAGATCACCAGCACGCTGTTGTTGGAATGCAGGTCGATTCCTACGTATAATTTCATCAGTCCCCTCCTTGGGTTGGAATGTTCGTCTTGCAACGAAACAATACAACCTGTGGGAGGGGATCTCTATATGATTATCAGGCTTCAACTTCTGCAAGTTATGCAACTTTCGGGGCAGCCAGGTTGGAGGCGGCGGAATGGGAAAGGCCCAGGAATCGAGCAAGCTCGGCAAGAGTGCAGCCATGCTTGAGCGCCTGTCCGACGATGTCCCTGCGCATGGAGCACACACGGCGCTCTCTGCTGCGCCCAAGAAGCGCCGTGACGGAGATCGCACTCTTCTCCGCCGCTGTCCGGGCCAGTTCAGCCAATCGCGGGCGCTTGCCGCGCGGCAGTCGGCGTGCGCGTATGAAGTTGAAGCCTGATAATCATCTCATTAGGACATACTGAAGTAAGGTCCCCATAGCGACGGGTGCGTACCGGATAAGCCCTCCCATAAAGACCCTCCGGAAAACTGTCCGGCTCCCGGTTGAATAGCGAAGCCACATCGCTGCAATCGGCAATGTGAAAATAGGGAGAAAATCCGGCGTCAGGCTGAAACTTATGAAACTTTTAGAATGGGCAGGCGTGCCATGAGGCGGTCATGCGTTCGTATCGAAAGCCCTCCGGCCCTGCCGCCGGCACGATGCGGATTGCCCCGCGGCGCCATAAGTTTCATGAGTTTCAGCCTGACGCCAGAACCCGCCTTTCAAGTCTGCGCCCGCCTGTCGAAGCAGAGGGAGCATCCGCTAGTCTTCATCGGCCCCACGCGCATCACTATCCACAGGCAATGCATGCATGCTTGATTTTGTTAGGAGCCAGACACCGTAGATTAATACCAACATTCCAAAACCAGCTGGCATCAAGAATGGATCCGCCTTAATCATTAGGACATACTGAAGTAAGGTCCCCATAGCGACGGGTGCGTACCGGATAAGCCCTCCCATAAAGACCCTCCGGGAAACTGTCCGGCTCCCGGTTGAATAGCGAAGCCACATCGCTGCAATCGGCAATGTGAAAATAGGGAGCGCCACCAAAAGTTGTCCGACAGCCATAGACAGTTTGGCGGCCGAAGCGATCCACGCGATTTCAGCCTGTGAGTGCCGGACAAGAAATCCGGCGACAATGAACGAGATGTACGGCATCAAGGTAAAAATGCCGACGCCCACGAAAATCCAGGAGAGGAAATAATAGGCCGAAAGAATCCTCCGCTCCTCTTCTTGGGACATTCTATTCACCTTTGCTAAATGGGATTCCAACATTGTCTACAAATATTTCATCAACCCGATCCCAAAACCTATTCCATACGACGCTGCCTGAGGCTCCGGCATAGGCTCCCAGCGGAGCTCCAACCTGACCGCCTCCTCCGAAGGCTGCAGCTACACAGGGCCAATACATTCCGAGAACGACGCCTGCAGTGCAAAAGGAGGTCCCTCCAACGTATGCACTTCCGATCGAGCCTGCCGCAAAGCCCACCGCCTTTCCCGTCTTAGCACCGGCCTTCGCGACCTGCCTTTCGGACGGTTTGATGCCGAGCGTTTCATCAGCAGCCGACAGTGCAAATCCCTCGGAATCCTTTGCTGCCAACCGCACCCAACTGTACGCCTGCCGCAATACTCCCGGCTCAGAATGTTCTTCCGAAGGTTGAAGCCCGGAAAATGTCGTCTTAGTTGGCATGGGCGGCGCAGCGATAATAAGTCCCTTCTCGGGGAGAGGCGTCTGCTTGGCATCAGTATCCCCGGATGCGCGTGATACAGATCTAGAAGCAAAGTGCCCTTGCAAGTCTGCGGTCGGCGATACTATTGCTCCGCTGAAGTTGCCGGCTGCCCTAACAAGCTTCACGACGGTCTTGGCGGCAATATCGGTGGGGTCTAGTTCCAATGCTTGTCGTGCATCCCGGTAAGCCCCCTCATAGTCCTTCATCTGATAGCGGGCGTCGGCCATGCCGACGAAGGCTTGCGCGTTCTTGGGGTCGAGCTGGGCGGACCTTGCGTAGGCGCTGATCGCGCCTTCCGGATCGCGTGTGCGGAGGAGGAGGTCCGCTAGGCCCCGCTGGACGCCGGCGTGCTCCGGGAAGGCCTGGGCGGCTTCTCGGGCGAAATCGAACTGGCTCTGGTCGATCTGGGCGCTTCGCCGGCTGTGGTCCGCTTCGCTCTGCAGGCTGAGCGCCACCATGTCCCCGCCGGCGGCTCCGAACCGGCTCTGGAGGGTCCGTAGATGGCCTCGCATTTGGCGGGCGAGTTGCCTGGATTGAGCCTTGTCGCCTTGGCGGCGCGCGGCGCGGATTTTGTCGGCCGCCTCCAGGGCGTCCAGGTAGTCCCGCTGGACGTCGTAGCGCTCTTGGGGGCTGAAGCCCTCCATTTTCGCGCGCAGGCCTTCGATCATCTTGCGGGAATCGGCCCGGACCGGACCGAGACGCCGCTCGATGTTGCGGAGCCGGCTTTCGAACTGCCTGTTTGTTCCCGGCGCGGAACGCGGGGAGCCCCTTGCCGGGCTCTGGCCGAAGGCCAGCACCGCGCAGAGGGACAGGGATACCCCCATCGCCAGTCCGAGGCGCACGCGAACTGTATGCGAAAGCTGCGTACTTTCCAGCGTTCCTTTCCCGGCCGCCCGGCTTCCGGAACGGGACGGCCAATGAGGGCACACTTAGTTTAGGCGGCGGCACTTGTCCTGTCAAGGACTGCCTATTTGATGCTTGCCGACGCCTGTTCCGTCAGCCGGCTGATGGTCTTGGCGTCAGGCTGAAACTTATGAAACTTTTAGAATGGGCAGGCGTGCCATGAGGCGGTCATGCGTTCGTATCGAAAGCCCTCCGGCCCTGCCGCCGGCACGATGCGGATTGGCCCGCGGCGCCATAAGTTTCATAAGTTCAGGACTCCTGACATGTCGAGCAGACGTCGTCGAGAAAATGGCCGGTCTCCGTCGAGAGTGCGTCATAATTGATGCAACATGATCTGCGGTCAAAAAGGTCAACGGAGGAACGTGCTGTTGTTTCTGTGGATATCTCCCTCTCCGATGATGCGCCGACTTTTTCTTCATGTCAGGAGTCCTGAAGTTTCAGCCTGACGCCAGAACTTTCCTCAAATCCCTGAGTAGGAGGGACGCCTTCGGCCCGCCGCCAGCCTCAGCGGGGTGTTGGGCCGGTCGTGTAGAGCACGTGGCCTTCGTCGGCGGGAACCGGCTCGTCGCGGGTCATGTCCGACGAGGCCGCGCCTTCCGGCCTGGAGGCGGATGGCGGGATCCGGGAGAACACGGTGGCGACCTCGTTGCCGAAGGCACTCCGATAATCCAAGCCGACCGGGCGGGCCGATCCGTGGAACAAGACCACGTACTCCGCCTTCCCCCACTCGGCGAACCGCCACAGCTCAACGGGAGGGACCGGGAGGCAGGCCTTCTTCGGAGAGGATCGCAGCATCCATGTGAGGAAATCGTCCGTATCCATCACCACTTTCGTACGGTCTTGAAACCGGCCGTCCATCCAACGCAGGGCTTCCCTGAATCCCCGGCTGTGTAGGTCCCACGCCGGCTTGGCCCTGTCCCGAGCCGCGGCGTTCCACAGCAAGAGAGCCGTCAAGCACGCCGCCGCGATCGCACCCCGACTTTGGGCGCGCCCCGATATTCTTTCCCACAACCGAAGCGTGGCTTGGCCGGCATAATACGCCGCGATGGGAAGCAGCGGATAGAGAAAGCGGTCCGATAGGACCACCGGAGCGTACCACCCGAACGCCGCCCAACACGCCAGCAAAAGGGCTGTCGCCGCTCGTCGACGGGCGGCATGGGCATCATTCCAGAGGCCCCAGGCGGCCAGCGGCAGGAAAAGCGCGGCCCCGAGCAGACCCCGCGGGGACCAGATATGCGCGAATACGCCCCCGACGGCCGCGAGACCCTTGAGCCATCTCAATAGGGCTTGATACACGGTATGGCCGGACGCGTATTCCGCGACGCCCACCGACTCCACCGTGCCGGCCCATTCTCGAGGCCAGTAGTCCCACCAGGTATCCAGCCACAACACATGCTGGTTGACGTTGTAGAAAGGAAGATGAAACACGACTAAGTTGCGGATGATCAGCGGGCTGGCCACCAACAAGAATCCTGTCGCGGTCCGGAGAAGCTGCCTTTTCGACTGCCCCCCCAGCCAGGCTCCGAGGAGGCAGGCGACCGCGAAGAGAAGCCCCGTCGCCTTGAGCATGAAACCCAACCCCAGGCAGACGCCCGCGGCATAGCCCGCGGCCGGCCGACGGGAACGAAGCAGGAGCCATCCGGCGGCGGTGGCCGCGGCCAGCAGCGATTCCGGTCCGACCAGGCCGGCGTACCGGGCGGTCGACGGGATCACGGCCATCCACGCGAGGGCGGCCAGCGAGGTGGACTTCCCCTCCAGGCGCGCCAGCGTCCAGAACAGCAGGCCCCACGACAGCAGCGCCATGATCATCCCGGCCGCGCGGGCGCGATCGAAGAACACGGGATCGCGCGAGGCCCAAGGGCTCAGCAATAGCGGCAGCAGGGGATGGCGGTTGGCCTCCCGATAGCTCCCGCGCACGCAGCCGGACAAGAAACCGGCCCAGCCCCCCGACTCGCGCAACTGCACCGAAAGGGCGAGGTCCACTCCTTGGTCGTCCATGGGAAGGGAGTTGGCCGTGACGAACCACCATGCCCTCGCGAAGAACAAGGCGCCCGCCAGAGCCAACAGGCAGCCGACCGCGACGTGAACGGCGGGGTCCCGCTTCGGCCCGCGGGGAGGCGAGGACTCGGGGGTATCGTCCGGGGATCGCACGGTCCGCCCGCTCAGGCCTCTTCGGGGACGACGACCGGTGTGGGTATGGGCTGGCGCATGAACGTCCAGAAGTGGAGCAACCGGAGCCGCTCGTTGAGCAGGGCAAGCGCCAGGACCAGAGCCAGGAAGCACGCGAGCGAATAGCCGTAGCCGAAGGCCGGCAGGCCGAAGCGGAGGCTGAGCGCGGTCAGCAGGGCGTTGCCCGCGCAGAACGTCGCGGTCGTCATCAGGGCCTCTTTCTGGAAGTCGAAGTAAAGCAGGAGGTTCAAGGCGATCAGGAACCCGGCCTGCAGGAACGAAGCGAATATCCCGATCCGCAGTATGCCCATCTGGAGCGGGTCCATGCCCGCCGCCTCGACGAGCCACGGCACGGCCAGAAGCGCCAAGCCGCTGACGATGCCCTGGATGACGACGAGCCGTTTCAGGTTGTCCGCCAGCGAGCGGAGGATGTCCTGGCGGCGCCTCTCCAGCCGGTCCAGGGTCTCCTGATGCTGGATGGCCTGGTAGTAGGCGTGGTACTTCTGGAAGAAGTCGGTCTCCATCCGGATCAGGAAGTAGGCGAGCGAGGGCAGGATCGTCAGGTAGGCGAAGAACATCGGGGCGTCGTAGACCGGGCAGTGCCGGAACCCCACATCGATGCTCTCGCCGGCCGGGGAGGCCCAGAACAGGAACTTGTCGACCCAGATGCCGAGGTTGTAGAAGAAGCCGATCCCGATCAGATACGGCTACTTCTTGAAGTGGCCGAGCCAGTAGTAGTCGCGCGGCTCGCTGTAGCCGAACTCATCGAGGATCGCGTTGGCCAGCAACACGAGGATGACGCCCTGCCCGCAGACGAAGCCGCCGAGGTATCCCTCCAGGCCCCGGACGCTTCCCCACAGATACGCCGCCGTGAAGCTGAACGCGGCGCCGATCAGGAATACCCGGGAGATCCTCATGTAGTCGCGCGCGGCAGACAGGAAGACGAGCGCGAGCCATATCGCCGCGGCCACGAGGTAGAGCAGCAGCGCGTAGAGCCGGACCATCGGCGACGCCGACAGGCGCGAGAAGAACCAGAGCACGAAAGGACCCCAGAGGAGGGCGTTGAGGAACACCGTCGAGAAGAAGACGGCCGCGAAGCTGCCCACATGCCCGCGGTAGTACTCGTCCGCGACGTAGCGGGTGACGACGAGGTAGCTGCCCCCGACGGTGAGAAGCGAGAGCGCGAAGCCGTAGGTGATCAGGCCCTTCAGGTACCACATCTGGCTCAGCGTCAGGTTCTCGATCGACACCAGGTGGATGAGGGATACCACGAGGATCGTCATCAGGAAAGGCCCGGCCGCGATCAAAGCCGAGTAGGCGTAGGCCCGAAGGCTGCTGGTGTAGGTGTCCTCCTCGAGGATCTTCTGGAGCCGGAACCCTATGCCTGCCATGGCGCCCTCATATCGAGCGCTGCGCGCTCGATATGAGCCCTCCTTGTCTTCTATCAGGCATGTCGTCCGTTTCTGCGCCGTCCGTCATCCGCCCGCTCCCGCTCTGCTTGCCCTCCGAACGGCCCCCGATATCACCGGCCTCTAGGGTCGCTCGGGCGGACCGGGTTTCCCGGTCCGCCCGAGTACTTCACCCCATGTTCTGCTCGTACAGATTCAAATACTGGCTGATCAGGTCGTTCTGATCGTAGAACTGAAAGGTCCGCCTGCGGCCGGCCTCGGAGCACTCCTTCCACAGCCGCGTCTCGGTCGTCAGGCGCAGGATCGCTTCGGCCGTCTGCTCCGCGTTGGAGACCTCGGTGACGATCCCGCTCGGCCCGATCCGGCGATCCTCGCGCAGCCGCCCCTCGACCATCTCGCGGCAGGCTCCCACGTCGGTGGCCACGACCGGCACCCCGGCGGCGTTGGCCTCGAGGATGACGTAGGGCTGCGCCTCGCTGAGGCTGGTGAGGACCACGACGTCGATCCGCTTGAGGTATTCCAGGACGTCCACCTTGCCGGTGAACTCGACGCCGTCGCGGAGCCCGAGCGTCTCGACGAGCTGGCGGCACTCGGCCATGTACTCCGGCTCCTCGTCGGTCGGCCCCATGATCAAAAACCGCGCCGAGGGCCGCTGAGCCAGCACGATCTTCGCCGCCTGCAGATACGTCTTCACGTCCTTGATCGCCACGACCCGCCCGATGAACGCGATCGTCGGGCCGTCCTTCGAAAGCTCCTCGCGCTTCATGTCACGGTAGCGATCGAGGTCGATGCCGTTGGGGATGATCGAGATCCGCTCGGGGTCGGCCCCGGCGAGGATCTCCTTGGTGCGGTTTCCCTCGTACAGGGTGACGATCCGGTCGGAGTAATGGTAGCTGATGCTGCCCAACGTGTTGAACAGGCCGACCCATAGCCGCTTGAAGAACGGCAGCTCGCGCCGGACGCGAAAGCGGGACTCATGGGGCGAGTAGATCCACGAGGCCTGGGAGATCTCGAGCATGCGCTCGTGCGTGTAGACCCCGTGCTCGGTCAGGAGCACGCCCTTCTTCTGCGTGATCCTGGCGATCGCGGCCACCAGCCCGGCGTAGCCCGTCGAGACCGTGTGATAGAGCCGCGCCTTGGGGATGGGCACCGTCACCGTGGTCATGAGCGGAAGATAGATCGACCGCCAGGTCCAGAAGAAGTCCACGAAGGAGACCGCGCGCCCGTACTTCTCGTAGGCCGCGACCAGGACCTCCCAGCTCTCCTGAGACTCGAATATGTCCGACATCGTCACGCCCCGCTCCGGATCGCGGATGAGCGGCAGCGCGTCCTCGAAAGCGGCCCAGCGGCCGCCGAGCAGGCCCTCGTGCAGCTCGGCCAGCCGCCGGAAGAGCTCGCGCCGCCGGGGCCGCGGGGTGCGCCTGCCGTCGATCCTGTATTCGTGGAGGTAGAGGTCCTGGATATCGAGGACATTGGGAGGGACCGCGTACTTGAGCTCGCGCCGGGGGTTCGGGTACGGGGAGATATAGAGGATCGAGAAGCGGATGTCGGTCATCGCCGTGACGAGCTGATGGATCCAGGTCGAGACGCCCCCGGACACGAACGGATAGGTCCCCTCCAGGACCAGGCAGACGTCGATCATGACGGCACGCCGCCCCCCGGCATCGCGACCTTCGCCCGCTCCGCTTCGGAGGGAGGGGGCGCCTCCCGGACGAGGCGGCGCAGGCCCTCCTGCCCGGCCGACAGCGCGGCCGGCTCGCTCTCGCGTAGCAGGCAGGCGGTGAGCAGGCCGATCCCCTCCGCCTGGCGGCTCATCCCCACGATCTCGTAGAACAGGCTTCGGGAGACGGGGTCCACGTCCCGGAAGTGCCCGGCCAAAAAGTCCAGCGGCAGGGGGGGAAAGACACGCTTCGGGTCTTTCATGCCGTCGCGTATCTTCTCAAGGAGGAGGCGCTTGAGGGAATCGGACGGCGCGAACGGCCAGATCCGCTCGAGCGTCATGCTGCCGTACTCAAGGAGCCGGACGCAGAGAACGAGAAACGCCTGCCTGTCCTTGACGGGGAGATTGATCGGCTCGAGCATGAGGCCGTAGAGCATGTCGAAGACGCGCTTGGGGTCCCACTTGCGCCAACCGAGCATCTGCACGAGATGATTCCGGACGGCCTTCTGGTCCGGGTACTCCCGCACGGCCGCGATGATCGGCACCGGGTTGCCGCCGACCTTCTTCGTGACGATCCGGTACGCCGTGCGGCACACCTCATCGTCTGTCTCGCCGCACAGCATCCTAAGGACCGGCTGGACCCAGGCCTCGACGGGATACCACTCCAGTATCTGCAGCGAGAGGTAGCGGATGTTCGTGACCTCGTCGCCCAGGCCTTCCAGCAGCCACGGCAGCAGATCCTGCCGCATCGTATCGTCGAGCCCGCGCCTGAGGATCGCGCTGAGGAGGGCCTGCTTGGCGAACTGCGGGAGTTCGGGCTCCTTGAGAAGCTTGAGTATCTGCGGTCCGCTCTCCGCCGTCCACAGCCGGTTCAGGACCCCGATCGCCGTGTAGGCGAGCACCTGGTTCTCCTTGAGGACCGACAGGAGCAGCGGGATGAGCTCCGTGCCGCCCAGCTCCCCGAGGACCTCCATGGCCCCCAGCCTGGCCTGCATGTCCTCGGCCTTCTCCCAGAACTCCATGATCCGCCGGCGGACCTCGGGATCCTCGCCCAGAAACTCCGCCACGATGAGCGCCGCCTGCTGGCGGACGGCGGCATCGCCGCCGTCCAGCACGGCGAAAAGCCCCCGCTTGAGGACGTCCGCGGGGAAACGCTTGAGAGCGATCTCGATCGTCAGCCGCAGCGGCCCGCTCGGGTCCCGCGACATCAACGTGACGAGGGGCTCGACCCACTCCTGGTCCGGGAAGGAGGCCAAGCCTTGGATCGCCCGCCGCCGGCTCGGCATGGGCTCGTCCTCGGACAGGGCCTTCTCGAGGAAGACGCGCGCCACCTTCTGGGAGGGAAAGGCCTGCAGCCCCAAGAGCGCCGCGCGCCGCACCCTGGCCGAGTCGTCCTGCACTCGGTCCAGGAATATCGCGGCGCGCACCGGGTGGCCGCGGGACTTCATTTCCGCCAGGGCCCGGATAGCCCGGTAGCGGCCGTCCTCCTCCCGGGAGTCCGCGAACGGGATCAGGGCCGGCACGCATCGCGGGTCCGGAAGATACCGCAGCCCCTCCAGGATCTCGCGCTGGACCTCGGGTGGGGCGTTCGGGAGCCGCCCCAGCAAAGCCGGAAGGACGTCCCTGTCCCCCTGGCGGGCCAAGGCGCCGATCGCGAAGCAGGCCGCTCCGGGACGCTGGCTCGCCACGTAAGGGCGCAGCAGCTTGTTCTTCTGCGCGAAGACGCTGCGCTTGTAGGCCTGCATGGCGGCGTCCCGGATGATCTCGTTGTCGTCCTCCAAGAGGGGCAAGAACAGGGAGACGGCGCGCTGCGCGGGGATCTCCTCGAGGTACTGCAGGAACATCATCTTGACGATGGCGTCGTCGCCCGCGAGCACCCGCTTGATGAGTTCCCGGTCCTCCTCGCGCCTGGAGTAATAGAGATCGAGGAAAAGCTCGTAGCGGCCGATCTCCTCGAAAGACTTGAACCTCTGGATCACGTCAGCGATGGCCCGACTCGACATGCTCATTCCTCGCCCCACCAGAGGAGCACCGACTTCCACTCGGCGTCCTCCAGCGCCGCGACCGCGGGCGCGCCTCCGGGCTCGGCCCTCAGCTCATCGATCCTCTTCTTCACCTCGTCGTACCGCCCCAACCGGAAAAGCAGCGCCGCCTGCGCCCTCAGCCAGCGATCCTTCCCCTCCGGGGACCGCTCGACGAGCCGATCGAGGAGGACGAGCGCCCGCTCGGGGTCCAGCTCGGCCTCGATCCGGGCGAGAAGGTGAAGGGCCTCGACCTCGCGCTCGGCCAGCTCCAGCAGGGGCTCGCGGCATCCCTTCAGCAGCTCCCGCCGCCGCTCATGATCGACCAGGCCGCTGAGGGCGTATTCGTAGGTGATGTGCCTCAGCGCCAGCTGCGGCCGGATGTCGGCCGGCTTGTCGAAGACCTCCCGCTCGGCCGCCCGGATGCGCTGCTCGTAGTCCCGCTTCAGGTAGGTCAGTGACGAGGTCGCGTGGAACCGCACCTCGGGGGCCGGATCGGTGCGCGCCTGCAGAAGCCAGCCGATGGCTTCGGGCGTACGGATCCTCGCCAGAGTCTCGATCGCGCTGCGCTTGAGCGTCGGGTCGGTGCCCAGAAGGATGTCGGTGGCGGGCATGATCTCCGACGCCTCCCTGAGCCGCTGCTCCTCGCCGGGACGCCCGCCCTCCAGGCCCAGCGCCCGGAGGAACTCCTCATCTTCGGACGCCGGGAGGTCCTCCTCGGGAGAGAAATCCTTCCGCTGGGCCGAAGAATCGTACGAGAACCGGAGGACTCCGGCGAAGAGCCAGCCGAAACCGGGCATGAGCAGCGTCCAAAGAGCCATCGGCTCGGCCCATCCCCTCTTGGGGCTCAGCCAGCCGGCTCCCTTCGGGACCGCGAAGAATACGAGGACGGCGGCCGCGACGTGGCCCAGGGCCAGGACCGGATAGCCGACGAGCGGCTCGCCGCGCAGGAGCAGCGAGCACACCGGCGCCTCCAGCGCTCCGGCCAGAGCCCAGCACGCCAGAAAGCGCGGGTTACCGGAGGTCTTCTCGCGCTTCCGCAATGATCTCTCCCACCGCCTTCATCGCCGGGGCGAAGGTCCCGATGCCGATCTTGATGGACAGCGCCCGCTCGGCGTCCTTCCCCGAGCCGCCGGCGAAGCCGAGCTTGCCGAAGGCGTCCAGGATCTTCGTGCGCAGGCCCCGGGCCTGGTTCACGCTGGCCGTCATCATCATGACGGCGAACGGGATGCCGGGGTCGGCGGACTTCGTGACGATGTCGATATCGCGGCTCACCTCCTGGAGGAGGCGCCCCACCGCGCGCAAGAGGTTCAGCTGGCGCTCGTGCGGGAGGTCCTTGAGCCCTTCGATCGCCACGAGCAGCATGGAGAAGGGGAGGGTGTAGGTCTTGCTGCGGCCGAACTCCTGCTCCGAGCGGCTCTTGAAATAGGTCTCGTTGTAGACGTTGTAGACCTCGTCGAGGATCGTCTTCGACTTGAGCTCCTCGAAGTAGAGGCTCTTGGAGATGGCCGTCTCGGCCCAATCCACCAGCAGCGTCAGGAGGTTGACGCTCGCGCTGTTGAACCGGAGCAGCGGCATGTCCTGGACGCTGAAAACGCCTATCACCTCTCCGTCGTCCCGGCGCAGGGGACCGGCCATGATGGCGTCCGCCCGGTCCTTGCCGCGCCAGGCCTGCTCGACGTCCTGCCCGAACCAGTCGCGGAGGCTCACGACCCGGTTCTCGACGCCGGCCCTGCCGATGACGCCCTGAGACATATCGAGCTTCTTGGGGTAGGCGTCGCCATCGGCCCAGCCCTTCTGGCCGTAGAGGACCCACTGACCCTTTTCGCGCACGTGCAGCGCCGCCTTGTCGGCCCGCAGGGCCTCGGCGAAGAACGAGAGGATGCCGTCGAGGAGGTCCTTGCGGTCCAGGCTGTCCAGCTCCCGCGCCCCTTGGTAGAGCGTGACGAGGGAGGACATCTGGGAAACGACCTGCTGCTCGATGGCCCGGTTGGTCTTGCGCTGGGTGACCAGCTCTTCGACCAGCTGGCGGACGCGCTCGCGATGCTCGTCGAGCTCGCGCTTCGTGTCCCGGTTGCGCTCCTCGAGCATGCCCACCACCCCGCCGATCAGAGCACCGAGGACGACGAACAGCCCGGGCAGCAGGTAAAAATCGGCGTCGTCGAAGCGGAACCGCTCGTCAGAGAACCACAGACCGCCGAGATAGAGGCCGGCCGCGCATACCCCGCCGGCGATCCCGGCCGTCAGGCCGTAGCGAAGCCCGAAGACCAGCACGCCGATCCAGAACGGATGCGGGCTGACCTGGAAGAAGGAGGGGATGTCCGGGAAGAATTGCCGCTGGAAGACGAGGGCCAGGAGAAAGAGGACCGGTATCTCGTACCAGTAACTCTTGAGCTTCATCCCAGCGTTTCGCGGATCAGGTCCACCAGACGGCGCGGCGTGAACGGCTTCTGCACGAAATGGATGTCGTTGGTCAGCAGGAACTTGCGCTCCTCGTCCGACAGCTTCTTGGCCGAGAGCGCGAATATCGGCGTCTTGGCGTAGGCCTCCTCCGCGCGCAGCTTCTCCATCAGATCCAGGCCGTTCATCTGCGGCATCATGATGTCGACCACGACGACGTCGAACGACGCCTGCTTGAGGCGCTCGAGCCCCACCACCGGGTTATTGATGGCCTCGACCTGGAAGCCGTGGAAGCCGAGGAGGGTCCCGGTCAGCTCGGTAAAATCCTTCTCGTCATCGATCAGGCAAATCTTCTTGGCGTCGCCCATCCCACGGTGCCTCCAGCTTCAAAGTTACGGTATGGCTCTGGCCCGTCACGCCCAGCGCCGACTCCTGGCCGTATTCATAGCCCGCGAGGACGCGCAGCCACGACGCCGGGACGAAGCGCACCTGGCTGGCGAACCCGAAAAGTTCCCCGGGGCCGAGACTGCGCGTCCCGTCGACGCAGGTATACCCGTAGACGTTCGCGTGCACCCGCCCGGGCCGCCACCACTGGTTATAGGAAACGTTCCAGCAGTGGCTCCGGCTCTTGCGGATGAGCGGGACCTGGCGGAAGAAGGCCTCGTCTCCGGCCGCCTCCTCCAGGAAGAGCTGGTACCCGGTCGACAGGTACGGCCGTCCGCAGTGGCCGCCGCCCTCCAAGAGGACGACGCCGGCCCCCGGGATCAGCTGATGCCGGTCCGTCTGGCCGCCCCCGCCCTCCTGGTAGTGATTATACAGATACTGCCCCTGAAGGTAAATGCGCTTGCGCACGCGGGCCTCGACCTCCAGGCGCGCCTCGTCGGCCACGGAGCCCGCCGCGACCGGCAGGGCGAAATCGTTCCAGAACCGGCGGTACCGGTACTCGACTCCGAGCCGAGGGCCGCCCGCGGGCTCGTACCGGAGGGACACGCCCGGCGAGACCGTGTCCCTGGGCGCCCCGGCCGAGACGGCGCCGCTCAGGCCGAGCCGGAACGGACGCCGGCCCTCGTAGCGGACGCGGACCTCCCCGTCCGCCGCCCCTTGGCTGAAGCCGCGGCTATCCACCCGGTAGCTTCCGTACCCGGCATCCGCCTCCCAGCCGAGGTCGCGAGAGGCGTAGCCCCGGTAGACGAGCCCGCTCCGGTAGCTGGTGTCGCCGGGAAGATTGTAGTAGCGAAACGTCGCGCCGGGAAGCTTGCCGTAGCGGTCCCGGATCTGCCACAACAGCTCGGCCGTGTGGCATTCCTCCTTCGACTCGCAAGGGAGCCCTTCCAGCGTCGCCTCGGCCTCGACCCAGCGCCCCCCGTGGTAGTACGCCTCCCCCAGCAGCCTGCGGACGGGCGCGTCCTCGGGCTCGCGCTCGATCCACCCTTCGAGCGACGAGGCGGCCCGCTCCCAATCGCCGCCGCGCACGGCGACCTCGTAGGCGTAGAGCCGGCGGCTGCGCTCCCGCTCGGGGAACCGCTCGGCCAACAAGGCCAACGGCTCCTCGGCGCGGTCCGCGCGGCCGCCGGCCAGCAGCCCGTCGATCCAGTCCGTGACCACGTCCGGGTCCTCGGGACGCTGCTCGGCGAGCGCCCGGTAGCGCCGCTCGATCCCTTCGCTCCAGCCGAGCTTCCCCTCGAGCCGGAGGCGGCGGCGCTCGGCGAGGGGGTCCGTGCCGGGAGGCATCTTTTCGAGCGCCCGCCGGGCCCAACGGCGGCCCGCGTCGGGATGTCCGCGGGCGAACTCGGTCTCCGCCAGGTAGTAGAGGACCTCGCCGTCCTCCGGGGACAGCTCCACCGCCCGGCGCAGCGCCTGGAAGGCGGTCCTGTGATCGGCGGAGAAGAGGGCGTTCGCGCCGAGCTGCTTGAGGAGCTCCGGCGTCTCCCCCGAGCGGTCGATGGATCTCCGGTAGTACTCGGCCGCCTCCGCCGGCCTTCCGCTATAGGAGTAGACCTGCGCAAGCTTCGTCAGCCACGCCGCCTCCTTGGGGGCGGCCTTAAGGCGCTCGAGCAGGAAGGCTTCCGCCTCCGGATAGCGCTCCCGGTACACGAGCATATCCACCAGGGCGCGGGCCTTATCTTCGTCCTCGGGATGCCGGATCACGTAATCTTTGAGCACGTCCACCGCCTTACCGTGATCCCCGGACGTCTGGTGGAGATAGACCAGCTGCTCGAAGCCCTTGGGGTCGTCGGGGAAGCGTTTCGTGAAGCGCTCGAGCCAGGCGACCGCCTCCGGATAGCGCTTGCGGTCCGCGAAACCGTAGATCACGTCCCGCCACAGCTGCTTGTCCGAGTCCTGGCGCGCGATAAGGACCTCGTAGACCCCGGCGGCCTCGTCCATGCGGCCGCTCTCGTTGAGCAGGCCCGCCAGGAGGCGCGCGAGCTTCTCGTTGTCCGGCTTGCGCGCCACGAAGCCCTTCAGGGGGGCGATGCTCGCGAACTTCTCGCCCCGCCTCCCGTCAACGTACGAGATCAGGTCGTAAGCCTCCGAATCGTCCGGAAAGCGCTCGACGTAGCGGCGCAGCAGCGCGGCGGCCTCGGGGTCCCGCTCGCGGTCGACATGCGAGTAGATGAGCTCCCACCAGATCTTGCGGTCATCGGGGCGGCGCTCGAGATAGGCGCCGAAGCGCGCCGCGGCATCGTCGAAGCGCCCGAGCTCGATGAGACGATAGGCGAGTTCGAGCGAGCGCTTCAGGTCGTCGGGGCGGCGCTCCAGGTAATCGACGAAGATCGCCACGGCCTCGTCCGGCCGTTTCATATCGAAAAGCTGGTAGGCGAGGTCGAGGGACCGCTCCAGGTCGTCGGGACGCCGCTTGAGGTACTCCACGAAGATCGCCACGCCCTCGTTCGAGCGCCCGAGATCGAAGAGGCGGTAGGCGAGGTCGAGGGACCGCTCCACATCGTCGGGACGCCGCGCGACGACCTCCCGGAGGGCCTCGGCGGCCGCCGCCTTCTCGCCCAGCTGGTCGTACTGCGCGACCAGATCGTCCCGGGCTCCGTCGTCGTCCGGGAAGCGCCGCAGATAGCGCAAGAGCTCCTTGGCGGCCTCCCGGTGCCGCTTGTGCGAGGTGAACACGCCGATAAGGTCTTCCCACGACCCGGAATCGTCGGGATTCCGCTCGATCTCCTCGCGGTAGAGCCCGACCGCCTCATCGAACCGCCCCGCGCGCAGAGTATTGTACGCCAGCATCTTGCGGAAGGATTCCTGGCCCGGCTGCAGGCTGATGAGCCGCCTGAGGTCGGCCAGCGTGTCCTCGAAGCGCTCGGCGCTCACGCGGATCGAGACGCGGCGGGCGAGCAGGTCCGGGTGGTCGGGATGCTTCCGGAGCGCGTCGGCGACCGCGGCGAGCGCGGCCCCCACGTCCCTCCGCGCGCGGTAGACGTCGATGAGCTGCTCCCAGGCGAAGAAGTTCCCGGGCTCATCCCGGAGGGTCCGCTTGAGCATGCTCAGCAGCTCCTTGTATTCCTGATGGAGCATGTGGTAGCGGGCCAGCGCCCACCGGAAGGAATCCGGCTCCTTGGCCACGCCCACCAGCGCCTTCAGGACCTTCAGCTCCGCGGCCTCGTCCTGGACCAGCTGCGCCTCCTGGTAGTAGCTGAACAGCATCCACTCCAGACCGCGCCGGTCCACGGCCCCCTTGTCCTTTAGGTCCTGAAACAGCTCCCACCGGAAGGCCTGCGCCCTCTCCAGGTCTCCGGCCCGCTCGAGCAGCTCGATATTTTCCCTCCCGATCCTCTCGTCCCCCCGCCGGTGCTCGTAGAGATCCCGCATGACCTCGATCGCGGACTCGGGATCGGCGTTTTCCTCGTAGGCCCGGGCCAGGGCCCGGGACGCGCCCTTGTGATGCGGGTGCTTGTCCAGATAGTCCTTGAAGAACTCGATGGAGACGGTCCGGTCCGGCTCGCGTTTGTGCATCAAGCCGAGGAAATACTCGTTGGGATAGAGCAGCCACGCCACGAGGGCGATGATGAAGAAGAACGAGACGAGGCGCTGCCAGCTGAATATCATGGTCGCTCCCCGACAACCTCGGCCGCCCTCACGACCTCGGAGGCGGGCCGCTCCCTAACAACGGCCGGAGGCGGCATTCCCTCGCTGGAACGCTCGGTCACACTTCCTCGGGATAACCCTCGGTCGGATGCAACCATTCCTGTGACCGAAGCGTTTGCGGCCAAACGCGAGGGAATGGTGGAGGCACGCAGCCGAAACCGCGCGATATGCTCGGTCATTTCACCGGCTCAACGAGGACGGCCTCGGGCGGGCCCGTGCCCTCGGATCCCGGGAATCGGAACGAAAGCCGGCCGTCGCGTCCCGCCCGGAGCTTGAAACGCCTCCTCCCCGCGCGGATACGGTAGGTCCGCTCCGGGGGCAGGCCGGCCAGGACCATCTCTCCCTTCCACCAGCCGCGCTTGCGGAAGCGCACGCCGTCCGGATCCACGCGCCAGCCCGTCACGTCGAAATTCGCCTCGCTGAGATAGGGGCTGCTCGGCGGCTTCTCCGTGAGCGCCAGCTCCCGAACGCGTCCCTCGTCGAAGAACACGTAGAGGCTCCCCTCATAGCGCCGAAAACCCAAGACGCCCTTCGATCGCTCCAGATCCGGATACCGCTCCTCCTCGTCGAAGCGGACCGTCCGGACCCGGGAGCCCCCCTCGAAGCGGTAGCGCCCCGGCCCCAAACGATGGATGCGCATCGCGAAGAAATCCACCACGAGCCGGGAGTATTCGCGAGCGAAGATCGGGAACAGGGGCCTCGCGTGCACCCACTCGTATACGGAAAGCAGCGCCTTGATCGAGGCGATCCTCTCGGAGCTGTAGTAATGCATGTATATGTTCACCGGCTTGAGCCGCCGGGGGGAGTCGGTGTTCTCGAAGGTCTCGATGACCTCCCGGTAGCCGTAGTACGGCCCGTGCCAGAGGTTCGTGTAGGTGTTCTCGTTGGAGTTGCTCGAGTAGACCTGCAGGGCGTCGCCGATGCGCCGGCCGAGCGGGGTCACGAACGCCACGCTGTTGAAGCGCCGGTCGAAGCGCGTGTCCCCGCCGTTCATGTTCAGGTACCCGTCCTCCGACGCCAGGCGGATCGCCTCCTCTCCCGGCATGCAGTCGCCCGTCCACTGGAAAAGCCGCGCCCGCTTGCCTTCCGGGAGGAGTTCCTTGTTGATGATGTCCAGCGAACCGCGGATCTCCGCCTCCACGCTGTACTCGAATCCGGGGACCTCGATCCCGAGCTTCTCCTTGTGCCAAATGAAGGGATGGGTGTGCCCGTGAGAGCCGGGGTCCACGTTCGGCAGGCCCAGTATCTTTCGGGAGAGCTTGATCGCCTTGGGCCCTCCGAAACGCCGCATCCGGTAATAGCCGGTGACCACGGAGACGGAGAACGGGGACTCCGGGTAGCGCTCGAGGACCTCCTTCAGATAGACCGCCGCGCTCCAGCTCTTATGGTCGTACTCCGAGACGTTGAAGAACCCGTCCCCGTCCAGATGGCTGTAGTAGATGCGGCGCCCGTTGATCGTGGTCGTGTCCGGCCGCGGCCAGCCGTGGAGGCCGAAGGCCGCCTCGAAGAAGGCGAAGGGGTTGATCCTCCAGCGGAACTGCTCGTCCGGGGACAACGCGGCCTCGAAGGTCTCGTACTTGTCCTTCCCCTCCTCGGCCCGCTCCCTCTCCATCTGCTTGTTGGTGTAGAGCACGAACGGGTTGACGGCTATCCCGCCGGAGGGCGAGGTGACGACCGGCTCGTAGTGGGACATCGCGTCCACGCTCGAGCCGATCCGCAGATAGGACGTGGCACCCTCCAGCGCGTGAACGATCCTGAACTCCGGGAACTCCGAGAAGCTCAACCGGCGCTCGAACTCCACCATCCCGCTGTCCTTGCGGACGATGCGCAGGAAGCCCGACTCGGGCTCGCCCACCTCCTCGAGCTCCACGCCGAGCCTGCGGAAGGCGCGAGAGCACGCGGGGCCCATCCGGGTATGCTTGTCCGCTCCCCGGCCGTATGCCCCGGTATCCCCCAGGACCACGACCTTCAATCCGGCGTCCATCGCCTCGTGCAGCCAGCGGCAATAAGCCGCCGGCTCCGGGACGCTGCCCAGGCCCGGGAACCAGGTGATGATCCCGCGGTACCCTTCCAGCAAGCGGACCGCCGGAAGGGGCTCGTTGACGTCATGGTAGACCAGGTCCATCCCCAGATGGTTGAGCGGCATCTCGGCGAAAAGATGCAGCTCGGTGTAGGCTATATCGGGGAATTTTCCCGGGATCTGGGCCTTGTTGTATAGAGCCAATATCTTGCGGGGCAACTCCCGGCCGACATAGACATCGCTCCCGAACGCCGGGGACCAGGAGAGGAAAATCGCCACAAAACAGGCCAGCCCGGCTGTCGGTTTCGACAAACAGGTAATGTCCTTCAGCCGGACATCGGCCAAAGGCTGAACGCGGCGAACAAGCGTCATGCCAACCTAAGCAATATTTATAACAGCTTTTCCGGATTTCCGCCAGGGTGGGAGGGCCGAGAGCGGCTAACCGCCGGCGGCCCCGCCTATGGCGGTACTGCCAGGCTGGATTATTCCTATTTGCTTGCGGCCCGCTCCTTGATGGAGTGGAGCACGTAGTCCTCTAACGCCCGCGCGGCGGCCTTCACCAAGGCCTCGGCGGACGCGTCACCGAGATCGGGCAGATCCACGGTCGATACCGAGACTCGAGGCTCGAGCCGGTTGAGCTGGATGACGTGCGCGTCGGCGAGGAGGCTCCTCATGCGGCGAGCGACGTTCGTCGCCCCCTCGGCGCCCGCGCCGGTCGCCACGAAGACCAGGCCCTCCTTGCCCTGCGGGCTCATCTCTGGCAGGATCAGATTATCGGCGGGCAGGTCGCGCTTCAAGACGTTTCGGGCCTCCTGCTGGACGCTCCGCATGGCCCCCTCCGTGAGGAAGTGGTTGGCCGGGTAGAGCTCGGCGGTCACCAGGGCCAAGCCGTCGCGCGGGCGGCCCTCCCGCATGAGGACCGGGGCCAGGAACTTCTCGAGCGAGAAGACCGGGAGGGTGAACAGGAACGTGCTGCCCTTTCCCGGCTCGCTCTCGAGCCAGATCCGGCCGCCGTGGCGGGTCGCCAACTGCTCGCAGATGTAGAGCCCGAGCCCGAGGCCCTTCCTTCCCCGCTCGACTTGGTAGAGGCGGTCGAAGATGCGCGTGGCCACGTCCCGCTCGATCCCGCAGCCGGTATCGGCGACCGAGACGAGGACCATGCCCGGCTCCTTGTCGAATACCCCGCCCCGGAGGATGACGCTCCCTTTCTCGGGGGTGAACTTGATCGCGTTGTCCACCAGATTGATCAGGATCTGCCGGACGCGGACGGGATCGGCGAATACCCGGGGCAGGTCCTCCTCGACCTCCGCGGAGACCGAGATGCCCTTCTCCTGGGCGACGAGCTTCTTGTCCCCCGCCGCCTCGGCGATCAGCGCCGGCAGAACGACGCGCCGCGGCTCGACGGTCAGCTTCCCGGTCTCGGCGCGGGTCGTCTCAAGGAGGTCCTCGATCATGACCCTCAGTTGCTCCACGTTGCGGTCGGCGATCTCGAGGAACCTCCGCTGCGCCGGGCTGGAGTCGTCCCCCATATCCTCGAGGACCAGCTGCACGGACTGGCAGATCGCCGAGAGCGGCGAGCGAAGCTCGTGGCTGACGTTGTGCAGGAACTCCTCCTTGAGATGCTCGATGCGGGCCCTCTCCGTGACGTCCACGATGTTGAGCCGCATGACGTCGCTGGTCGGCTCCAGATGGACGTGCTGCTCGTAGGTGTGCTCGCCCAGCTTCACCTGGCTCACGATGTTGCGGCGGGGGTCCTTTCGGAGCGCGGCGAGGAACGCCCTGACGTCGCCGAGGACCGGATGCCCGAAGCCCTTGGCCTCGAGATCCGGGAACTGCTCGCGGGCCGCCGGGTTGAGGTAGGACAGGCGCTCCGAGCCGTCGATCTCCACGATAGGGTTCGGGTTCTTCTCCGGGAAGGAGGCCAGACGGGCCAGCTCGCTCTGCGCGCGCTTGCGCTCCACCGCGTAGCGCACCGAGCGGACGAGCAGGTGGCTGTCGATGGGCCCCTTGATAAGGTAGTCCTGCGCGCCGTAGTGGACGGCATCGGCCGCGGCCGCCTCGGCGTCCGGCGCCGCGAGCAGAACGATCGCCGTCTCGGACGCCGCCCCGTTGACCTTGCGGAACGTCTCGATCCCTTTCGAGTCGGGCAGATCGAGCCCCAGCACGATGGCGTCGAAGCGCTCCCTCCCGAGCCGGTCCAGCGCCTGGGCGAGCGACTTGACCCAGCAGACCACGAACGGGCGCGATTTCTCGCGCGCCAGGATCAGCTCGACGAGCTTGCCGGATACGTGATCGTCCTCGGCCAGAAGGACCCGCAGCGGTTGGGCGGCCATCGATTTGAGTGTAGCGTCCGGGAGCGCAGAAGTCAAGACGGACAGCCCCGCGAGACAGCCCCGCGATCCGGGTGTGCTCAGCTCGCGGGGCTTACATTCTTGGATTATCAAGGGATCCTCTGCCCCCTCTTGTTCCCGCGTCCCTCCCCGCGGGGGAGGGACGCGCACAGGTTGAAAGCCGGCGACGAGAAGTGTATTATCGGACCATCTTCACCGGGGAGCAACAACGCATGGGCGGACTCCAAGTCAGCGCCGTCGTGCCGGCCTTCAACGAGGAGGACGGGATCGCTCAAGTGGTGGAGGGCCTCGATCTCGCCCTGAAGCGCGGCTGCGACAGCTACGAGATCATCGTCGTCGACGACGGGTCCACCGACCGGACCGAAGAGATGGCCCGCTTCGAGAGCGTGCGCGTCATAAAGCACCCGATCAACCGGGGCTGCGGCCGCGCCCTCCTGACGGGCATAGGCGCCGCCCGGCACGACTGGGTCCTCATGATCGACGGCGACGGCAGCTATCCGCCGGAGGAGGCGGGCAAGCTCCTTCCCCGCGCGCCCGAGTTCGACATGGTCATCGGGGCCCGGCAGGGCAAGCTCTTCTGGGGCAACCCGCTCCAGGCTTGGATGCGATGGATATACCTGTGGATCGCCGGCTTCGTGGCGGGCGAGCCCATCCCCGACGCCAACTCCGGACTCCGGCTGTTCCGGAAGGAGGCTTACCTGAGAACCGTCCCGTTCCTGTGCTTCGGATACTCTTTTAAAACGACCATGACCCTCTCCTTCATCCAAAGCGGCAATTTCGTCGCTTTCGAGCCGATCCGGCTCGAGGAGAGGAAGGGGCGCTCGAAAGTCCGTATCGTACGCGACATCCTCAGGACGCTCCAGATCATGCTCCAGATCATCCTGTACTACGATCCCCTCAAGTTCGTCGCCTGCCTCTCGCTGGTCCCCGCGGGCTTCGCGCTGCTGTTCGCGCTGCGCTACCTCTCTGGCCGGGCCTTCGGCGATCTCGCCATGCTGGCCGCGAGCGCGCTCAGCGGCCTGCTCGTGTTCCTGGTCGGTTGCGTCCTCGATTCCCAGAGACGGCGTCAAAGATCCTTGCCCTGAACCATACCGCCCTTCCCCCGTCAGTCCTCGGATCGCCTGGCCGAAGCGATCCGGCGGCCGTGGAGATCGCCGGCTCTCTGCGTCGCCGCGGCGGCGCTCGGGCCGCCGACTCTTCCTTCTCGGCGAGAAGAAGTGAGCCGGGCTCAGATCGAGACATTCCTCCCGATCGTGACGAAAGGCGCCTGGATCACGAAGTAGATGAGGTCACGGGCGAGGAACGACGCGTCGGCGATCTGGACGGAGACCAGCCCGTTGGTCCAGCCCACCGAACGGATGTGCTCCTTCGTGAGCCACTCGTAGACCCGCCGGCCGTCCGACGTGCGCTCCGACCAGACGACGGAATCCTGCCACGGAACGATTTTGGGGTCCACGGAGGATCCGACCTCGGGGAACGGCTTCTCAGGTTGCATAGGGATACCCCCGCGCGTTCATCGGTTTTTGTTGCGGAAAAGGAGGTAGCCGAGCAGTCCGAAAAAGCAGGCGATCCCGAAGCTCATGGTCATCCCGCGCCCCAGATCCGTCTGCAGGAACGGGACCTTGAACTCGTGCTGGATCACCGGCGCGTCAAGCCGCTGCCGGACATCCTGCACTTCGGCGGCGGATCGGTACTTGGTCTTTCCGATCCGCCGCCTTCCCGGCAGAGAGCGCCTCTGCCGCCGGCTGGTCTCGGACCGCCGGCGCGCCGCCGACGGGTCCACCGGGGCGGAAAGGCTGCTGGCCGAGGGCTGCGGGGGGAGGTCCTCCTCCCGCCCGCCCTCGGGAGCGTATTTCCGGCCGAGGTCCCCGGCGATTTCGATCATATCCTTCCCCACGGCCTTCGCCTCGGGCAGGTGCGCCCGGTAGGCCCTCCGCAAGGCGTCCCGCTGCGAGACGGCGAAGAAGGCGGTCCCCAGGCCCGCGCCCAACAGCATCCAAAATCCGAAAGACGCCCACCAGCGCCGGCGGGGCGGAGGGGCCTGGCCCTCGGGCTTCTCGTAATCAGTCTCGTTCATCGCGACGCGGCTCCCGGCGCAGCCGGGGCCTCCACCCAATTACTTAACCCAACAACGGTCGGACGTCAAGGGGTAATCAGCAGCCCCCCCGCGGGGGGCTGCTCAAGCCGGGGGGGCGAGGCCTTTCTCAGCAGCCCCCCCGCGGGGGGCTGCTCAAGCGGGGGGGCGAGCCCTTTGTCAGCAGCCCCCCACGGGGGCCGCTCAAGTGGGGGGTGAGCCTCAACGAGCGGTGGAAGAATCGCCCCCCACGCGCACATAGGCCTTTTGGGCCTTGATAATTTTACCCAATGGACCTATATTCTTAATAGTGGCCGACGACACTCCAGAGAAGAACAGCGAGGAGTATTTCCAGCCGCCGTGCTCCCCCGTGGACCGACGTTCCAAGCGCCGGGCGGACCCGTCCGCCCCCCAAGGCGACCAGCAGGCGGCTCCGGGACCGACGCCCCCTCAGGCCGGCGAGGCGGCCGGCGCTCCTCCGAACGCGTCCGAGGCGCGCCAAAGATTGCGCTCCGCCTTCGGGGAAGCGAAAGTCTCCCCCGGGAAGCCCCGGAAGCAGCCGGCCCCGTCGCCGGGGCCGGGAAACCTCCCGCAGTGGAACATGAAGCACTTCACCCGCACTCCCGACCAGGCGAAGCGCGACCTGGACCCGCGCAACCAGATGACCCGCCTGTTCGACATGGCGCGCAACCGCCCCTTCCTTTCCGCCGGGATTCTGCTGCTCGCGCTCTCCATCTTCGTGGCGGACATGGTCAAGCTGGTCCGCCGCTACAACATCTCGCAATGGCTGCCGATCTCGTACATCCTGCGCCCCGAGCGCAAGGGGGAGTTCCGGCTCTGGGAGCAGCGCTCGGAGGGGCTGGGCTTCCTGACCGGAACCGGCGGGCAGGTGGTGATCGACCAGGCCGTGGAGTCCGCGGTCTCCGGCGAGGAGAAGCTCCCGCCGGACAAGTGGGAGACGCCCTCGCTCCGTGGAAGCCCGGTCGCCGGCATCCTGACGCCCGACGAACTGCGCCAGACGCACCGGGAAAACTTCGTCCTTGGCCTGGATTCCTACGCGGACGGCCGCACCGCTCCGGGGAGCATGGGACGGACGATCATCCTCAAGGAGAAGGACGACCGCCTCGGGCCGTACCGCCACAAGACGGGGAAGCGGGGCGAGCTCCAGCCGACCGCCTCCGGCGTCTACCTCGGCCGGGCCGGAGAGCTCCTCGAAAACTACGCGTCCATATCCAATCCCGTGGACGCGCCCGAGGATTTCATGCGTCCCCAGGCCATGGGAAACTACCAGAGGGTGCCCGACGGCGTCCACGGCAACGAGATGGTCATGGCCATGCTGGACGCCACCCTGCTCCAGGAGATCAAGGACCACGCCAAGGACGGGGATTTCCGGCTGCGCGAGATGACGGCCGGAGAGGAGACGGTCCGCCACCCGCTCGAGGGCTTGATGATGAGGAGCAATGTGGCCCTCTTCCAGCTCCTGGAGACCAAGCGGTCCTCGGATGAGGCGCTATACTGCACGACCTGCGGGACGGAACGGCGCATCCACAACGCCCGGGCCACCTTCTACGGAGAGAAGATCTCCAACGGCCCTCCGGACGGCGCCTACGGAACGCCCGGCGGGGGCGGGGGCGGGGACGACTCAGGGGGCGGCAACCTGCAAGGGGCCGGCATGGAAGGGGGAGCCGCGGCCGCGCCCGGAGGGGGCGGCGGGGCCGGGCTCCAGGGCAACCCGCTCGGCGGGGAGGGCGGCGTGCGGATCCCGGACGAATACGGCTCCGGCAAGCGGGGGATCTGCATCGGAGAGGGGTGTCCTCCCCCGGAGCAACCGAAGAAGAAAGGGGCCGGCCGCAATCGCTGGGAGGACATCCTCAAATGAGGGGCCGACGGTCGCCGGGCGGTAGGCGCTGGGGCCAGATCGCGATGCCGGCCTTGTGGCTGATCCCGTCCATGCTCCTCTTCGTGTATCTAGTGTACGACCTCGCGAAGCTCTCGAGCGAGAAGATCCGCCAGCAGTTCGCGCTCGACGCCGCGGCCACGCTCGAGATGGAGGCATACACCGACCTGTTCAACCGCCTCGCCTACCTCAACGGGATATTTCCCCAGAGGATCTTCCGCGGGGGCATGGGCTCCGGCGGAGGCAATGCCTCCCAGTATCCCTCGGCAAGCCGCCCGCTCTCCTACGCCGACAAGATCTGGCCCATCCGCTTCGGCGGCAGGCCCGGCGCCAACACCCCGAATCCCCCGAGCAACTTCGGCATCCTGCACATGAACCCTTCCGGCGCCGCGGCCGTCTCTCTGGCGTCGGCGGAGCGCGTCGCCTTCGGCTATGTCACGATCTACCGCCATATCGGGGACGTGGCGGCCGCCCAGAAGGTGGTGTTCGAGAACGCGATCCTCAAGAACCATAGCCTGCTGAGGAAGTCCCTGTTCATGAACCTGCGCAAGCCGGACGACGAATCGGCCTGCGCCCAGTCGGCCGAGGACTGCGGGGACGAGCCGGTCAGCTCATTCAAGAAGGTACGTATCCGGATGCACTATCTCAGCGGCTTCAAGCACTGCAAGGTGACCATCAGCATCGGGGGGAAAAGCTACGCGGGGGTCCTGGACAGCTCCTTCGCGTTCGGCGGCTCCGGCCTATGGCAGCTCGCGACCGTGCCCCCGGAGGACCTCGAGCTGGTCGAGAAGGGGTGGGTCGTCAAACACCACTTCGTCCCGCCCGAGAACTACTACGGCATCGACTTCCTCGAGGAATCCGACCCCTACGTGCGCGCGCACGTCGCCACCAGGGGGAAAAACGACCACGGCGAGAAGATCGCTTCGGTATGGCCGGACACCACGCCGAGATACTACACCCGGATGAAGCCTTGAGCTATTTGGACGGCTTATCCTCCAGCTGACGCGCCATCCAGATCATCAGCCCGACGGTCACGCCGGCCACGGCCCCGAGGATCGCCCCCGTCAGCCCCCCGGCCGGCCAGGACAGCACGGCGTAGAGCAGGCCCTTCCAGACCGCCGAGAGGACGCCGCCGCCGGCCATGAACCCGCGTATCACGAGATAGGCGCCGTAGAGCACGCCGCCCCACCCGGCCAGGTGGCCGAGCCACTGGCTGCCGGTACGCGCGAAGCGCCCGGCCATGCGCCCCACCACCTGCCCGTCGCCGCCCGGGTCGTCCGGGACATCCTTGCCGGCAAGCAGGTCGCGCACGGCGTTCACGATGCTGCGCACGTAGGAGACGTAGCCGGCGATCGTGGCGGCCAGGGCCGCGGCGAGGACCGCGGGGAAGATGATGGCCATGCGGATCCAGCCGTCTCCCAGCGCGAGCCGGCCGCCGGTGCGCTCTTCATTGAACTCGAAGCGGTTGGTGAGAAGGTTGATGCGCCGCATCTCGGCGAGCAGGTTCCCCTTGCTCCACAGGTCGAAGAGCCGCTGGGCCTTGCCCCCGACTTCCGAGAACCGGAACGCCAGGGCGGGGCTCAGCGTCAGGGCGTAGGGCAGCGCCGCGAGCGCGCCGAAGGCCAGACCCGCCGTGCCGAAGGCCACGCCCGCGATCCCGGCGACAAGCCTCAACACGACGGAGTTCAGGAACGCGACCAGCCCCCGCGTGTCGAAGCTCTCGGCGACCACGTGCTTGAACCAGGGCCGGCCCAGAAGCAGCGCGCCGAAGAGCGCCGATCCCAGGACCCCGGCCGCGAGCCCGGCCACCCCGCCGAAGACGAACGGGAAGAAGCGCCGGGCCACGCGCCAAAGGACTCTCATGAACTTCTTGAACCAGGGGAACAGGCTCTCTAGGACCTTCTTGGCGCCCAGCAGCGACGCGCGGACCGGGACCACGGCCACGCCGTGCAGGGCCCCGGCCAATCCCGCCACCAGCGCGAGGATCGCGCCCGCGGCCTTGTAAGGCCAGGCGAGGAAGGAGTTACCGGAGGCTTCGCCCGCGGTCAGCACCCGCACGAAGATCTCGCCGGAGTGCTTCCAGAATCCGTGGCTCGCGCGCCCGGACTCCCGGGCGGTGCCCGCGATCACCCGGTGATACCCTCTCCAGGCCGACGGCTGGGAGACGGCCAGGCCCGCGCCTCCACCGATGAGCGCGGACAAGGCGTAGCCGGCCCCGGCCGCCCATCCCGTCAGGCCCAAGAGCGGGATCGCGTAGGCGTAGGCGGCGTACGCGCCTCCGCCCGTGCCCAGGAGCCCCAGGATGAAGGCGGCCACGGCGCCGCCCTTCGATGCGCGAGGCGGGGCCGGCTGAGACTCGTCCGCCGGCTGGGCGGCCGCGCGCCGCGAGGAGGCGGCCGTGGCGTCCGGCTTGTATCTTCCTCCGTCGTCCGAGACCAGGTCCACGGGATAGCCTTCCATCAGGCGCGCGACCAGGCCGGCCTCGAAGACCTTCTCCAGCTCGGCCGCGGTCTTGAAACGGATCTTGAGGCTGCCGCCCCAATATTTCGTGCCCTCGACCGAGATGAAGCCCGGGACGTCCTTGAGCCGTTGAGTCAGCTCCTTGGCGACCAGCGAAGCGTTCTTGTCCGGATCGCGCTGCATGGCGTAGCGAGCGGCCCGGAAGACGCTACGCGCGTAGGTCACGCCAACGATCAATTTGAAGGAAACGATCAGGCCGATCGAGTGCGCCAGGAAGTTGCCCGCGCGCACGATGCCCTGCCAGTAGGTGATCTTCTTGCCCTGGGTGGGGAAGTCGATGTCGGAGAGCTCCTCAATCCGGTCCTTCTCCTGGCGCATGGTGCCGGGCTCCCATATCTGGAAGAAATTCTCCAGGCGTCCCCCCACGTGCGCCCACCGGAAGGCCGCGCTCAGCGCCAGAGTCGCCGTGTAGGGAAGCCCGTAGACAGCTCCGGCGACCAATCCCACCAGTGCGATGGCCAGGCCGAGCACGGCCGCCACGGCCTGGACGATCTTCACCGCGAACATATCGAGCACCGTGTCGGCCCGGTAGTCGCCCCACTCCAGGGAGACGACCCGGGCGAGCATCGGAGTGGCGAAGACCGTCGCTCCGGTCATCGCCGAGAAATACACCCCTTTGACGATCCCCCAGGCCAAGCCGAGCACGAAGGGGACGATCCTCCTGGCGACCTTGCCGATGACCTCCGCCACCCTCCGGAGGAAGGGGAGGATTTGATCCGCCAATACCATGAAGCCCTGCCAGGAGGCCTGGACCGGCACGGCAAGCGCGCGGTAAACGACTCCGACCGGATAGGCGATCGCCGCGGCCCCGTAGCCGATCACCACGGCCGGCCGCGCCAGCCAAGGGTAGCGGGAAAGCCGGGCGGGCGGAGCCCGGAACATCTCGGCATCCTTGGCTTTCGCCCGGATGGCCGCGTCCGCGTTGAGCGCGAGGCGGGCCCAGGAGCGGAAAGAAGCCCCGGCGGCCCGCTTCGCCTCGCGCGCGACGGCCGCGAAAAATCCCTTCCACGCGCCGGGCTGGGACAGAGCCAAGCCCATAGAGCCCCCGATCAAGGTCCCGGCGCCCAGGATGCCGAGCGCCGGCCAGCTCAAGAGCGCCGTGCTTCCGAGGAAGAAGTGAAACGCGACCGCCCCGCCGACGGAGCTCCCCAACCCGCCGAGGATGAGAGTCGGCATTGGGCGGCTCTGGGTCGCGGCCGCCGGCCGCGCGGCCTTCTTGACCGGCTCTTCGCTCTCGCCCGCGGCCTTATCACCGCTCCGGGCCGATCCATCCTCCTTGCCGCCTTGCAGGGAGCGGATGGCCCGGACCCAGGCACGCGCGTACATGACCGCGGCCGACGCCGTGAGAGCCGCGGCGAGGTAGCCGGTCTGGACCGGGATGTTCAGCATGCGGATGACGCCTTCGCCCAGGCGGACCGACTTGTACTTATCGCGGTAGCTGGCGAACCCGTACTCGCTGAGCTCTCCGATCTGCTCCTCCTTCTCGACGGAGTCGAACCAGGCCTCGAGCAGCTTGAAAAGACCGCCGTGGAGCTCCGCGACTTCGAGGCCCGCGTAGGTCGCGATCATAGGGATGAACGGCAGGCTCAAGACGAGCCCGAGCGCGCCGCCGACCACGCCGGCCGCGGCCGTGCCCACCAGGCCGACGAACTGAAGCAGGCGCATGCCGATGAGCGCCGGAAGCGTCTTGGTCCCGTAGTCCCGGTAGCCCGGGGCCACGACCAAATTGAAGACGGGCCGCCCCAGCGTCACCGAGCCCAACGCGATGCCGGCCCCGCCCGTGCGCGCGACTCCCACGACGAAGCCTCCCGCGAACGAGAGGAAATTGCGCACGAAGCGGTTCAGGAAGCTGAAGAAGTCGGCGAGCCAGGGGAAGAACTCGAGGACGATCTGCTTGAGCCCCAGGAACGCCGCCCGGGCCGGCACGGCTGCCGCCTTATAGAGGAAGCCGGTGACGAACGCGGCCGGAGCGCCTCCGAAAAGGACCGCCGGTGCGATGGTCGACAGCGCGATGAGCGGCCACCCCAGGAAGTGGGCGCCGAGGCCCACCGCCAGCGGCACGGTCCCGTAGCCGACCGATACAAAGGGCCAGGCGAGGACCGGATAACGGAAGATGTTGAGCGGGAGCGGCGCCTTCATGGCGTCCTCCGCCGAGCCCCCGGTCAGGACCGCGTTGAATACGCGCCCGAAGCGGGCCCAGAACCGGAACGTGGAGACTCCCGCGGTCTTGGCCCCCCTCAGCAGCTCGGAAGGCAGATGGATCCAGACGTCGTAGCGGGAGGCGGCGACGCCGGCGAGCCCTCCAGCGGAGGTGATCAGACCGGACGTCACGGCGGCATGCGCCGCGAACCAGGCGGGCAGGGCGGCCCCAAGCAAAGCCAGGAGCGTGGGCGCGGCGAAGAAGGCTCCGGCCGCGCCAAGACCGCCGAGAGCCAGCACCAAAGCCAGCGGGGGCCTACGGACGGGCCGCTCCTTCCCGGGCTGGCCGGCTTCGCCTTGAGCCGGGGGCTCGGTCCGGACGCTTCGCGCGGCCGAGGCCGCGCCGGGCTTGAGCAGCCCGCCGTTCCGGCCGGCGGAGCCGGGAGCGAGAGCCGCCGAGCCCCGCACCGGGGTCGCGCTGTCCGCGGCCGCACGCCGCTTTCCGGTGAGATCGAAGAGCCGGCTCAGAGCCCCGAAGGCCCGGACGCGGCCGGACCGAACCCCTTCCATCGCGGCGTCCGTCTTCGCGAACGCGGAGACGCTTTTTGCCCGCGCCGAAACCGCCGACCGCGCCGGCAGGTCCCGGCTCGTCGACCGTCCCGCGCTCTTCGCAGCTTGGGGGATCACGCGCCCGGCCGCGGCGACGGCGGAGGGCAGGGCGATCCGGGCGGCTTGAGCCCGCACGAAACGCGCCGCCTCGGGAGAGACGGCCGAAGGCAGGGCGCTTCGAAGCACGGTTCCCCCGCCCAGGGCAAGATCGAGCCGCGAGGCGGAGACCTTCCCGCCCAGGGAAGCCGCTTGCGATCCCGCGGCGTAGCCGCCTCCGATCCGGACCGGCGCGGCCTTGGCGCCCACGCCGATCGTCTGGGCGAGGGCCCGGTAGCAGGGCAGCCCCGGAGCGGTCAGGATCAAGCCCCCGACAACGACGGAGGCGAGGAGCTTCTTAAGAAGGCGGATGGAAGTCCCGGTCATGGCGCGGTTCCTCGAGTAAGCGGAGTATCGTCCCAAGGGGAATATCATGTTGACCCGTAGATAGTACCACCGCCGCCGGAAAACCGTTTAGGCCCATGGGGCCGGTTCGTCATGGGAAAATTACCTATAGGTTTCTAGGACCATCTACCCGCTTGTCGCGGCCCTCCACAGCCCGGCGGACTGATAGTCCGCCAGGGGGCGTCGGGTCCCCTCGCTTCGGGGAGGAACGAACAGCCTCCGCTCGGCCGCTCTCCAAGGGGGGCGCTGCCCCCCATTTCGTCGGCGCTCGCTCCTCTCCCTTCGGTCGACCGCTCGTTGAACCCCCCAAAGCAGAAATCCTAAAATGAGGTCGGCGGACCATGCCGCCGGACGTGACGTGATAGACAAACTCCCCCCGGCCCTGATATGATGGAGGCCATGAACATCATCGACAGCATCCGCAGCAGGGCCAAGAAGGCACCCAAGCGCCTCGTCCTTCCCGAAGGCGAGGAACCCCGCACGATCGCGGCCGCCTCCATCATGAGCCGAGAGGGCATCGCCGAGGTGTCGCTCGTGGGCGACGCCGCCCGCGTCCGGGCCGCCGCCGAGAAGGAATCGGCGGACATTTCAAAGGTGGATATCGTCGATCCCGCCAAGGACGCGCGCGCGCGGGAATACGCCGAGCGCTACTACGAACTCCGCAAGCACAAGGGGATCTCGGTCGCGGACGCCGAGAAACTGATGGCCGACCCCATCCACTTCGCGACAATGATGCTCGACGCCGGCCGGGTCGACGGCTTCGTGTCCGGCGCCATACACGCCACGGGCGACACGATCCGTCCGGCGCTGCAGATCATCAAGCCCGCTCCAGGCGTGCGAGCCATCTCCAGCTTCTTCATCATGGTCGTCCCGGACTGCTCGCTCGGAGACAACGGCCTGATGCTGATGGCCGACTGCGCGATCAACCCGGACCCGCCCCCCGCGAAGCTCGCGCTCATCGCCATCTCGACGGCGAATATGGCGAAGACCCTGTGCGGCATGGAGCCCCGGGTCGCGATGCTCTCGTTCTCGACCAAGGGGAGCGCCGAGCACGCCCACGTGGACAAGGTCCGCGAGGCCCTGCGCATTGCCAAGGAGCGGCAGCCCGATCTCGCCATCGACGGGGAGATGCAGGCGGACGCGGCCCTCGTCCCGGAGATAGGCCGGCGCAAAGCGCCGGACAGCCCGGTCGCGGGCCGCGCCAACGTGCTCATCTTCCCGGACCTCGACAGCGCGAACATCGGCTACAAGCTAGTGCAGCGGCTCGCCAAAGCCGAGGCGATCGGCCCCATCCTGCAAGGCTTCAACAAGCCGGTCAACGACCTCTCGCGCGGCTGCAGCGTGGACGATATCGTCACGCTGGGCGCGGTCACCGGCCTGCAGGCCAACGGCTAGAACGACACCGAAAAGGCCGGCGCTTCGCGCCCGCCGTTAAAGACCGGTAAGGTCGCGGCAGGCCAATAGACCCCCCGGGCCCCCCGCCCGACGGCCCATGACGGGAGGCCGCCATCCGGCTATCCTTAGAATGATGCGTACCCGGGCGACGCTTCTGGCGCTGCTCCTGGGCGGCTTATCAGCCGCCGCCCATGCGAACCCGTGCGCGGCGGTAGCCGTGCGTCCCGTCCAGCCCGCGATCGGCGCGCTGGGCGCGGCGGGCCTGGCCGCGCGGAGCGCGGCGCCGTCGGCGGATATTCTCTTGCGGCCGGCTTTGGGCAGCGCCCTGCCGGGCCTCTCTCTCACCGGCCCGGCGGCCCCCGTCTGGAAGACAGGCCCTCTGGCCGAGGCATACCAGCGAGCCGAGGCCTATCGCGCCGCGGCCATGGCGATGCCGGCGCCGACTTCCTTGGAGGGGGCCGGCGCCGGTCCCGCCCGCGCGTCGCTCTTAGGCCGGAGCACAACCCCCGGGAACGGAAGGCGAAGCGCGCGACACTCTCTTGGCTCGGCGGCCAAGCGGCTAGCCTCCCTGGGAGAGAAGCCCGCGAGCGCGGCCAGCCGCGCCCTGGGCCGCGTCTTCGACGGCGCGGCACGGACCGATGCCTCGGCCTCTCCGGTCGCGCGGGGCGTACGGGCGGATTTCGCTTCGGCGGCCGCGCGCCGCGCCGGGGCCCGGACTCCGAACGCCGCCCGGACGCGGCAGCGGGCAAAAAAGCCCTCGACCAGGAAGGCGCTCCCGGCGTACTTGGGAGACGCCGCCGTCGCGCTCTTCCACTCCAATCGCTCCCTCTTCCCGGACAAGCCGGTACGGATCTCCGTCAAGAGCGTGCGGCGGATCGCCGACCACCCCCGGTTCCCGTATTACCGGGCCAAGCTCAAGGTCAAGTCGGTCGACGCGGGTTGGTCGGAGACCATGGACCTCGACTTCCGCTCCGATGGACGCATCGCGTTCCTGACCTCCACGTGGGCCCTCGACATCGAGGACGTGTGGTCCAGCGGCCGACGCGCCAGGCCGCCCCCCTTCTCCGCGGTGCAACGTCGACCCCGGAAGCGCTCCTGGACGCCCGTGGACCAGACCGGGCTGATCCTCCGCAGCCTGCCCAAGACGGTCACCCTTTCCCGGGTCATGAGCGAGAAAGAGTTCGCTCTCTGGAAGGAGGGCAAGGTCGGCAAGATCCGCTCCGAGCAGAACGTCATGGGGATGGGGATGGAGACCGCGCCGAAGACCACCTTCGCCCTGAACTACTACCGGTTCAACGACACCGAGCCCTACCTGTTCCGGGTCCCCAAGAGCAAGCTGATGAAGCTGTACCGCCGCGGCTTGCTCGTCATCAACACCTACGAGGACGACCGGGTGAGCCCCGGCTGGGGGATCGGCGAGGAAGGGCGCGCGCCGATCGGCATCGAGGTCGAGGTCATCGTGAGGGGCCTGACGGGCCGGCGGGCCATCCTCAAAGAGATGCGGCGTCCCGTCCGCGTTCCCCCGCCCGAAGAGTGAAGCCGGGTCCCGCGCGTCTCTGCCTGGGGATCCTTACCTGCCTGATTTTTAGCCCCCGACCCGGCGCCCGCGGCGCCGAGGAGGAGCCGCCCGCCGCCGCCTCGGCGGCCAGGATCAAAGCGCACGTCCAAGCCCTGGCGGTCCGCATCGGGGAGCGCAATCCCTACCGCCCCCGGGCCCTGCTGAACGCCAGGGACTACATCCGCGACGAGCTGGCGCGCTACGGGTACGCGCCCGAGCTGCAGGAATACCGGGGCAAGGGCCTGCCGGCCTTCCCCGAGGAGGCCGTGTTCTACAACGTCGTCGCCGCGCTGGGCGAGGACCGAAAAAGCGAAGCCGGCATCTGGGTCGTCGGCGCGCACTACGACTCGGCCCCGGGCACCCCGGGCGCCGACGACAACGCCAGCGGCGTGGCGGTGCTGCTCGAGCTCGCGCGCCTGCTGCGGGGCAAGACGCTCGACAAGGAGCTGCGGCTGGTCGCCTTCTCGACCGAGGAGCCCCCCTCCTTCGGAACCAAGAACATGGGCAGCCATCACTACGCCCAGCGGCTGAAGGCGCGCGGGGAGAAGGTCCGGGGCATGATCAGCCTGGAGATGCTCGGCTACTACAGCCCGAAGCCCAAGTCCCAGAGATATCCCCCCATCCTGCGCTGGTTATATCCGGACCGGGGCGATTTCATCGCGCTCGTCGGAGACCTACCGAGCCTCTCCTTCCTGAGGTCCGTCCGGAAGACATGGCGGGCCCGCTCGGATTTCCCCCTAGAGACCGCCGGACTGCCCCGCTTCATCCCGGCCATCAGCCTGTCGGACCATCTCAACTTCTGGCAGGCCGGCTTCCCCGCGCTCATGCTGACCGATACGGCCTTCTTCCGGAACCCGAACTACCACACCACGGCCGACACGCCCGAGACCCTCGACTACGAGAGGATGGCGAAGCTGACCGAAACGCTGGCGGCGGTTCTTGAGAAAGGCCGGTAAGGTGGGGGACGCGGTCTACTTCTTGACGACCTGCTTGGCGCTGGCGATCACCTGGTCGATGAGGCCGTAGTCCTTGGCCTCCTCCGCCGACAGATAGAAGTTCCGCTCGGAATCCTTCTCGAGCTTCTCGACGGGCTGGCCGCAGTGGCGGGCCAGTATCTCGTTAAGGATGCGCTTGGTGGCCATCATCTCGCCGGCCTCCACCTCGATATCGCTGGCCTGGCCCGAGATGCCGTGCCCGCCGATCAGCGGCTGGTGGATCATGATGCGGGACTGCGGGAGGGCGAAACGCCGCCCCTTCGTGCCGGCGGCCAACAGCACCGCCCCGAACGACATCGCCATGCCGATGCATATCGTCGTGATCGGCGCCTTGACGTACTGCATGGTATCGTAGACCGCGAGGCCGGCGGTCACCATGCCGCCCGGGGAGTTGATGTAAAGGTTGATGTCCTTGCCGGAGTCCTCGGAGTCCAGGTATAAGAGCTGCGCGATGAGGACGTTGGCGGAATCGGTCGTCACCTCTCCCTCGTAGCCGCCCACGAAGATGATGCGGTCCTTGAGCAGGCGGGAATAGATGTCGTAGCCTACGACGGCCGTCTGGTTCGAGCGCTCGATGACCTGCGGGATCAATGTGGGCATTTGGTTCTCCCTGACCGAGAAGAAAAGTTAAAATCGGGTCTAGTTATACATTTTTTGAGGAGGGCTTGGCCAGCGGGCCGGTCCCGCGCCCCACCCGGATCCGGCGAGCCGGACGTTCCGATGAAAGACCGCATCTATTTCTTCTTCATCGCCACGTACTTCGCGCAGGGCATGGTCGGCATCGCGTACGAGCCGATCGCGTACCTTCTGAAGGACGACCTCGGGCTGTCGGCGGCCGAGAGCGGCGTCTTCGTGGCGTGGATGACGCTGCCGTTTTTGTTCCGGCCGCTGATGGGCGTCGTCTCGGACGCCCTCCCGCTCGGGGGCCGGCGCCGCGTCCCCTACCTGCTGATCTTCTCGGCGGCGACCACGGCCGGCTGGGCCGGGCTGGCGGCGATGCGGGCCTACGCCTACTGGCCGGTGCTGGCGCTGCTCGCGCTCGTCAACACCGGCATCGCCTTCGCCGATGTCCTCTGCGACGGCGTCATGGTCGAGCACGGCAAGCGCCTGGCCAAGACCGGCGCCTACCAGGCCGCCCAGATCGGCACGCTCTATTTCACTCTCTTCGCCACCGGCGTGGGCGGCGGCTGGCTCGCCCAGCACGCCTCCTACCGGATGATCTTCGCCCTCACGGCCGTATTCCCCCTGGCGATCTTCGCCACGACCTTCGTCGTCCCGGAGACGCCCGCGGCCGCGGCGGGGCGCCAGGCGCGGCTCTTGTGGCGCGGGATGCGCGGTCTGCTCTCCACCCGCGCCTTCTGGGCCGCCTGCCTGATCCTCCTGCTCTTCAGCTTCAATCCCTTCCAGGGCACGGCCTTCTTTTATTACCAGACCGACGCCCTGGGATTTTCGAAACTCCTTATCGGGACGCTCACCTCGGTCGAGGGCCTGGCCGGGGTCGCCGGCGCCGCTCTTTTCTGGCGATACTACGACAAGCGCGTGAACATCGGGACGCGGAGCGTCCTCCTCGACACGGCCACGCTGGTCCGGTGGAGCGTCTTGCTCAGCGCGCCCCTGACGCTGCTGTACTGGGCCTACCGGGGCCCCGCCAGCGCACTGGCCCTGACGAGTTTCTTCGGCGTGGTCGGCGTCGCCATGCGGCTGAGCCTGATGGACCTCGTGGCGCGCGCCTGCCCCGAGCACGGCGAAGCGACGGCGTTCGCCCTCTTCATGAGCGTGTTCAACCTGGCGGCCTGGTCCTCGAACACCGCCGGCGCCCGGGCCTACGAGACCCTCGCGGCCGGGTCCGCCGGCGCGCACGGGACGATGGCCATCCTGATCGCGGTCGGCGCGCTCGCCAAAATCGCCTGCTGGCCCTTGCTGCGTTCGGTCCGGGTCAGCGGCCCCCAAGGACAACCGGCATGAACCTAAAACCAGTGGACATCCTGACGCGAAGGGCCGGGGTGACGGTCCCCCTCTCTGCCCTGCGCTCGCGCGACGACGCCGGCATCGGGGACACCGCCGCGCTCATGAGGCTGCTCGACTGGATGCCGTCGTCCGGGCTGTCGGTGCTGCAGCTCCTGCCGCTGAGCGACCTGGCGCCGAAGGACAGCTGCCCCTACACGGCCGTGAGCGCGTTCGCGCTCGACAGCGCCTACATATCGCTGCCGGACGTGCCCGAGATACGGGATTCGGCGCCGCTCCGGAGCGAGCTGGAAGCCGCGATGCGCGGTCCGGAGGCGAGCCGCCTGCGGGCGTCCCCCCGCGTGCGTTTCGGCGAGACGCGGGCGTTCAAGCGGCGCTTCCTCGAAAAAGCGTTCCCGCGGTTCGAAGACGAACGCGGGCGCGGCGGTCCCCGGACGGAGGCCTTCCGCGCCTTCGCGGAGGCGCAAAGCGCCTGGCTGGCGGACTACGCGCTCTTCCGGGCCCTTAAGGAAGAGACCGGTTGGCGCCCCTGGAACGGCTGGCCCGCCGGCCTTAGGGACCGCGAGCCCGAGGCCCTGGCCGCGGCCCGCGCCAGGCTGCAAGAGCGGATACGCCTGCATGAGTATCTGCAGTGGCTGACGTTCGAGCAGTGGGCCGAGGTGCGCCGCCGGGCCGCCGCCCGAGGCGTCCTTCTCTTCGGCGATATCCCGTTCGGGCTCAACCGCGAGAGCGCCGACGTCTGGGCGCGGGCCGGGGAGTACGAGCTCTCGGCGTCCATGGGAGCCCCCCCCGACCAGTACAGCGCCACCGGCCAGGCCTGGGGCCTGCCGGCCTACCGCTGGGCCGGGATGGAGGCGGGCGGACACATCTGGTGGCGGCGGCGCCTGCGCCAGGCCCGGGAGCTCTACGACCTGATACGGATGGATCACGCCGTCGGGTTCTTCCGCACCTGGTTGATCTACGGCGGAAAACGCGACAGCGCCTTCGACATCGAGGGAGCCGAGCCGCAGAGGGAGCGCGGCCGCCGGTTCTTCGGGATGTGCGTCGAAGAGGCGGCCCCGGCCCGGGTCGTGGGCGAGGACCTGGGCGTCATACCGGAGTACGTGCCCGAGGTGCTCGCCGAGCTGGAGGTCCCCGGCTACCGGGTCACGCGCTGGGAGTCCGACGACGGCGTCTTCCGCGACCCGCGCGGCTTCCCGGCGCTGTCGGTGGCGGCGCACAGCAATCACGACACCTCCACCCTGGCGACGTGGTGGCGCGAGGTCGGGCAGGCCCACCGCGACGCGTACTGGAGGATGGTCACAGGCAAGGCCGAGCGCGCGCCGCGCTTCTCGCACACCGTCCACCGGCGCCTGATCGAGAACCTGTACGCCGCCGGCTCCGGGCTCGCGCTGCTGCTGTTCCAGGACGCTTTCGGGACGCGGGAGCGGATCAACGTCCCCGCCACGGTGAGCGCCCGGAACTGGACGTACCGCGTCGCCTGGAACGCGGAAGAGCTCTCCGAGGCCGCGATCCCCGCCCAAAAGACGGCCATGCTCAAGGACCTCGCCTTGCGGACCGGCCGTCTTTCTTATTGAATCCCGCGGGAAAAGGTGCTAAGTTATTGGTGGAAATGGCTAACTGGGAGAAGCTGTGTCCCGTCGAGGACATACCCCCCGGTCAACGCATGCGCTTCCCGCTGGGAGCGCTCGACATCCTGGTTATCAACAACGGCAAGCGCTTCTACGCCTGCAGTAACGAATGCCCCCACCTGGGCGATAGCCTCGAGGACGCGGAACTCCGGGGCCACGTGATCCGTTGCGGGTCCCACGGCTATAAGATGGACCTCTCCAACGGGAAGTGCCTCTCCGAGGCCGGCCTGGACATCCCGATTTTCCACATCGAAGTGCGCGACGGCTGGATTTGTGTCAAGTGCTGATCCGCAGCGGTCGAGGTCCGACGCCCGGCGATACCTACTTGTAGACAGGCAGTTCCCGCTCTATCTCTGAGAGCGTCGGGTAGGAGCCGTCCTTGGCCGACAGGAGCGGCTCGCGCAAGGGCCAATCGATCGCGATCGCCCCATCGTTCCAGATGATCCCTTTCTCATCGGACGGATCATAGAAGTCGGTGCACTTGTAGGCGAACTGCGCCGTCTCGCTGAGCACGCAGAAGCCGTGGGCGAAGCCCGGGGGCACGTAGAGCTGCTTGAAGTTCTCCGCCGAGAGGACGACGCCGACCCAATTGGCGAAGCTCGGCGAGCCCCGCCGGATATCCACCGCGACGTCGAAGATCTCACCCTCGATGGCGCGCACGAGCTTTCCTTGCGGCTTCGTGCGCTGCAGGTGCAGGCCGCGCAGGGTGCCCTTCACCGACCGGGACTGGTTGTCCTGGACGAAAGGCCCGGGGATCCCGCCCTCCCGGTACTTGCTCTCGTGATAGGTCTCCAGGAAGAAGCCCCGGGCGTCGCGGAACACGTCCGGTTCCACGACGAGGACTCCCGGCAAGTCGGTGGGAACGAAGTTCACTCGGCCTCGAGGACGCGGAGCAGATAGCTGCCATAGCCGGTCTTGCCCATCTCCCCGGCCATGCGGCGGACGTCCTCGGCCGTGATGTAGCCGAGCCGGTAGGCGATCTCCTCGAGGCAGGCCACCTTGAGACCCTGGCGTTCCTCGATGGCCTGGATGAAGGTCGAGGCCTGCAGCAGCGCCTCGTGGGTCCCCGTATCGAGCCAGGCGAAGCCGCGCCCGAGCTTCTCGACGTGGAGCTCGCCCGACTCGAGGTAGACGCGGTTGACGTCGGTGATCTCGAGCTCCCCCCGCCCTGAGGGCTTGAGCCCCGCCGCGATCTCCACGACCCGGTTGTCGTAGAAGTAGAGGCCCGTCACCGCGTAGTTCGAGCGCGGCTTCTCCGGCTTCTCCTCCAGGCTGACGGCGCGCCCCTCGGCGTCGAAGGCGACGACGCCGTAGCGCTCGGGGTCGCGCACCTGATAGCCGAACACGGTGGCCCCCGTTTCCCGGCCCGCGGCCGCGCGCAGGCGCTCGGGCAGCCCATGGCCGTAGAAAATGTTGTCGCCGAGGACCAGCGCCACGTGGTCGCTCCCGATGAATTCCCTTCCGATCAGGAAGGCCTGGGCGATCCCCTCCGGCTTGGGCTGGCTGGCGTAGCGGATCGTGAGCCCCAGCGAGGCGCCGTCGCCGAGCAGGCGCTTGAACCCGTCGGCCTCGTGCGGCGTGGTGATGACGAGGATGTCGCGGATGCCGGAGAGCATCAAAGTCGAGAGCGGATAGAAGACCATCGGCTTGTCGTAGATGGGCACGAGCTGCTTGCTCACGGCGCGCGTAAGCGGGTAGAGGCGGCTGCCGGAGCCCCCGGCGAGGATGATCCCTTTCATGCGGGAGATTATAGTACTAACCCGCGGCGAGTTCCATACGCATCCCCGGCGCCGTCGGAAACGCGCGCGCCCAGGGGCATCCCGGCGCTCTCCGCGGGTCCGGTCTCCGCTTCGGATTGAGGAAAAGTTTTTGTAGAATAAGCCCCGTTGCCGCGGTAGCTCAGTGGTAGAGCACTGGTCTGAAAAACCTGGTGTCGCGCTCCAGAAAATCCAGCCCGTTCCTAGAAAATCCTTACGCCAGCGGCAAATCCGAGCAAGCACTCTTTGCCGTAGTTTGCCAAAATAGGCCCGTTTTTGGCCATATCTCGACACTTATCTCGACACGATTGGCGTGGGGCCGGTCTACTGCAGAGGGCCCTCCAGAAGCTGCTCAGTTACGCGAATCGCCGCCTCCACATCATCCCTGTCGAACTCATCCCACTTGGCGTGAAGAGCTTTATTCCGCACCGCCGCACCCGCTGCCTTCATCCTCCTTGCCTGCAGGGGCGTGACCGCCTCGACCTTGGCCAAATCATCTATGATGCGGTCGATCTTGGCGTCCGGATCAAGTTCGTATTTCTTGGCAAGCTTGCGGACGGCATCCTCGAATACGGCGCTTGCGAGCACGCCCGCCTCCCGATGATGTCCCGCCTTGAGGTAATTCTTGGCGTGGTCCAGAAAAGAATCGAAATCCTCCGCTGCAATCAAATATTCAATGCGGCTCAGCAGCCCGCTTTCCCAGTCCGTCCGCACCGCTGACAGGATTCCCCGCAGCCGATTCAAAGTCTCCATGGGCACGCCCACCTTCATGTGGTCTGTGTTCAATAACTGCCTGACTTGCTCCATGTACGGCCCATGTCCGCGAGTGACGGTAAAGATAAGGTTGGTCGTCGACGTCACCCATCCCTGCGCCTCATCAGCTACAAAATAGTCATTCCGGGGACGCGGACGCCTAGCCCACTGCCCACCCTCAGCCTCAGTTTCATCAAATCGCTTTGCTATCTGCTCAAGCATATGGTCACCTCTCCCCGCGATGCAGAGATACATCATCGTACCGGGGCCTCAAAATCGGCACCCCCGCAATACCGAATCAACAGACAAGAACGCATCCTGCACGATGCCCTGTTCCTCCTCCGGCGTTGCCTCGATGAATTTTGCGACCTGCTTTGGGCCGGTATGGGCGATGCTCTTGAACGACTCGCGTATGTGTCCAAGACTGATCCTGAGCGCCTCACGGCCAAGGTGGGGTTTGAGTTCCGCAACGACATCTTCGATACCGCGCCCGTAGTACCTCGCCAGCGCGTAGACGTCGTAGGCATCCTTCTCCTTGTACCTGCCGAAATAACCCATGGCCAGGCCTTTTAGCGCGAAGATCGCCGGCAAGGATGCCAGGTTGAACTCCGTGCGGGTTAAGCCCCCGCCTTCGGGCAACTCTCCTTCGAGAGCATAGCGCTCATTCAGTGCGAAGGCGATCTCAAGATGCTCCGTGGCCCGGGCATCCAAATCAGCCTGCACTTTGCGGTGCCTGCGCCCGCGTCCGTCACCCTTGGGAGGCTTTGATGTCAAAAAATCCACGCCGATAGGTGTCGCCATGCCGGGCAAAGTGCGGTTGAGCCGGAACCGAATTTCCAGATCTGGGTCATAGTCGCGATCACGCAAAAGCTGAACAATCGTGGAATATTCCTCGCCCGTGATCCTGTCAGGATTCACTGCAAGGTCGATGTCTATAGAGCCAACGTGGCGGAATGGCCGCGCTCCGAATCCTGATTCCGCCGAGTCGACCCCAGAGGCGCTGTGTTCAAGCAGGAAATACGGCGTCCAGCCACCGATCAGCACGAGCGCGTCTTTGTACTCCCCGAAAATCCGCATAACCTCCAAGAGGACCGACTTGGAGGCTTCTGTCGTCTGAGAATCGTAATCAGCTTTCGTTCTGGGTCTTGCCACGTTCCATTACTTCCCTATAAAGGAATTCCGCCTGATCCCGTGCACGGTCATGGATGTTGTATAGGTCCAAGAATAGCTGCGTGTTGCTGACTACGCGCACGCCGTCGATCATCTGGGCATAGTCAAAGACGCCGTCATCGAACGGCGCCGCTAGAACGACGTTGGCACCGGAGGTCACCGGCCGCAGATCCAGCTTGGAGGCCCACTCCTCGAAGGGTCCACGCACGTAGAGGTGCGAATCATTAAAGCGGAGCTGCGGGGCGATCAAAGATGCGCCGGCGAACATAGTCAGCCCATACTGATCGGCCAATCCCGGCGGCAAATTCGTGAGTCGCCGCTTGAACTCATCAAAATCGCGCGCAAGAGAGTAGCAGAAGTAGAGGTCGTTGACCTCCCGGAACTCGTATTGCTCCGCCCAGGAGCCCAGCAGGTCCTTGCGCTTCAGCAAACGGATGTCTCCCCGTTGTTTCCTCACATATCCCTTCGAATCCAAGGCATTGACCACGAGAAGCACCAGACGGAGCGCGACATTCGCCTCTCTGGCCAGACCTAAGATGGTCCAACTCTGCTTGGGCCGCTCCAACATAGCCCTAATCACTCGGGACGCCTTGGGGCTATATGGGAACCCGAGCTTCTTCCTGGGTCGCTGCCGGACTCCAGCGTTTTCAATCAGCCGCTGGGCCTCTTGCAGCGACTGCCCCATCGCCGTCAGCTGTGCCTCAAGTGCAGCCTGGAATAATTCACGAGCCTTTCTGGGTCCACCCTGGCGGTCGACGTAGACGGTATCGAACTTGATATAGACCTCACCTTCCATGCTCACGTAGCCGATTCCGGCTTCTCGGAGCAGACTGCGCCCCTCCTTTGACAGGCTCGGTACAAACACAATGGGATAGGCCTCTGGGGTGCGCCTTCCGGCAATAGTCAGACTCCCGATAGCGTTCAGGAGGTACTTTGGCTCTCCCTTACCCTTGACCTCGAACAAAAGAACCTTCCTCACTCTACCGACCTTGACCGTCGCTTTCAAATCCACGACAACGGGTCCCGCTGTGACCTCAGCTTCCACTTTTTGAATCTTGGCGTCTGGGAGGAAGTAGGACAGCAGACTCGGCAATTTGCGACGCAAGTCGGCTTCGCTGATTTCGGATAGTATCTTGGCTACTTTATCAGCCATAATTAACGTTCGTTATAAATATAGCATAAATTAATAATTAGTCAAGGCCTATATTGGTGGGAATTATCAGGATAGACGGAAATGCTTTATATTATGATTATTTTTTAGAATGCGGAGCAGGTACTCTTTCTCAAGTCGGGTAAAGGGCTTACCTCTCGCCTCTGCCCAAAACACTCAATAAGAGCCGCCGCGTTTCCTCAGCGGTCATCTTGGCCGGCTCCTTGAAAAAGATGGACTGCCTGGGATCGAAGCGGTCGGCCTGGTCCAGGTAGGCCTGTACCGATTGCGGCGAGGAGTGGCCGAGCTCCACCTGGAGCTGCCGGAAGGTGATCCGCGTCATGGCCCGGTGCATGGCGAAGGTATGCCTCAGATCGTGCAGACGGAATTCCTCCAGGCCCGCGATGCTCCGGATTCGGCGGAAGGCGCGGCCGGCGTTGCGCGGCCACCAGGGCTTCCCTTGCCTTGAAGCGAAGAAGTAGCCGGTCCTGGGGTGCGCCTTCATGCGCCGGAGCACGCCCTCGAGGCTCGGGCCGATGTCCTTGAAGGACAGGAACCGCTCCGCGTTGGCGCGGTTGCGCTTCTTGAGGGTCTTGAGCCGGATCTCCTTGCGCTTCCAGTCGATGTGCTCTTTGCGGAAGTCCAGGGCCTCCCCGAGACGAGCGCCGCTTGCGGCCAGAAACTCCACGAAGTCCAGGTAGCGGCCCTGCTCGTAGCCCTTCGCGGCCTCAAGAAGCCTTCCTAGCTTCTCTTTCGTGAGCCAGAAGCGCTCCCGATGCGTCACGGGAAGCCGCTTCATGCCGGCCAGCGGGTTCTCATTCAGGTGGCCGAGCTCGACGGCGTACTCCATGACCTGATTGAGGCAGGAGAGGTCATGATTGACCGTGTTGGTCGCGCACGGCTTGCCGAACCGGGAAAGGATGCCGCACAGCCTTTGCTGCTTGAACTCCTCGCGCTGGACCCGGCCCACCAGGTGGAGCGGCCGGCCTCCGAAGAACCGCTTGAGCCAGTCGCAGGCCGAGCGGTCGCTGGCGTAGGCGGTTTCCTTCTTGTGGGGCTTGGCGCGGCGGGGGAGGTAATACTCGTCCACGAACCGGTCGAAGGCAATCGCGCCCTGGGGCCCCAGGTTGGCGGCGCCGTCTTTGGCCTCCGGGCCACGCAGGAGCACGACCAAGGTCTCCACCGGGATCGAGCCCCGGACCCGCTGGCCCTTGTAGGTGAAGTCCACCTCGTACTTTCCCCCGACCACCTTCTTTGCCACGGTCCCTCCTAGCGGTTCAGGTGCGGCCGCACCCAGGCCATGAACCGCTCTACGTGCTTTTGGAGCTCCAGGGCGTCGTCCTGGCGGTACGACTTGTCCACGTACTCGATCAGGTTCTTCTCCTGCAGGATGCGCCTGAGCCTCCGGGCCTGCTCCTTGGCCTGGGGATGGCGCACATGGGAAGCGATGAGGTCCGCCGCGTCCTCATGATCCTTGGAGCTCGAACGGACCCCGGCCTTGGCTACAAGAACGGCGTCCGCGGCCGAGATCGCGCAGTGGACCGCGGCCAAGCCGGCGCCGTTCCAGTTGCCGGCCGCCGAGGCGTCCCTCATGGTCCGGAAGAAGTCCTCGGCCTTGTCCCAATAGATGCCCGCCCGGTCGGATGCGACCTTCTTGATATCAGTCTTTTTTGCCGCCATGCTCGAACAGCACCTCGGTCAACAGTTTCCCGTGGATCACCTTGCCTGAATAAGAGATGTCCTTGGCGAACTTCACCCCCTCCCGGTAGCGCCTGCGGAACTCCTGGATAGGCAGGATCACAGGGGCCAGGGGATGGTGGAACGTCTCGTAAACCCGCGCTCCGACATCCGCGAAATGCTCACCCGCGGGCTCGACGCTCTTGGCGTCTTTGACCAAGACCAGCACGTCGACGTCGCTCTTGGCGCTGAACTTGCCCTGGATGAGGCTCCCGAACAAGACGAGAGAAACCACGGCCTCTGGGACGTCCTTCCGGATGAGGGCCTCCATATCCTCCTGCCAATGAAGCTCCCTCTCGAAGAGCCCCGCGAGCAGCCTTGAGACGAGCCAGTTCTTGCGATTGAGCCGGAACAGATGCGTCGGGGGAGCGACCCTCCGGAGCACGACCCCCTCGCGCTCGAGCTCGCTCAGGGCCTTGTGGATGATGGGATGGCTCAGGCCGCAGCGCCGCGCGACCTCCCGGCCGGCCAGCTCGCCCTGCTCTGCGAACAGGCAGCGCAAGGCCTCCACCTTGGAGCGCTGTCCCAGAAGCCCGGTCAGGAACTTTGGAGGCATATGGAGTGAATAATTACCAGTTGGCAATAATAGTTTATAGTCCATTATGCTCTCTGTCAAGGCCGGCATGGCTACAATCTTCGCGGCGGCCTGCCCCTGGGCGCTCGCCGGCTTTGCACGACCCGCCGGACATCCTCCCGGCGGAACAGAAGCCTGCGCCCGAAGCGGCGCACGGGTAGGAGGCCGATCTGCCGGTAGATGTGGTAGAACCGCCACCGGGAGAGCCGGAGCTTCGCGGCCACCTCCGCGGCCGTAAGAAGCTCCGGCGCCGTCCCCTGCCGGTTGAGCCTTTCCGCGAGCTCCCGGATCATCCGTTCAAGGACTCCCTGGGTCATGCGCAAGGCTTCCAGCTGAGCCGGCACGTGTCCGGTCACGTTGGGTTCGAGGTTTTCTGCCTGCTCCAATGGGCACCTCCTTGGGTCTGAGATCGAGTCCGCCTGCCTCTCCGACCGCGTCCCGCTACATGGTGTCCTCTTCCAGCAGCGTGTAGTTGTTGAAGTCGCAGAAGCCCCGGCTGAGCTTCCAATCATTTATGGTCGCGGCCCGGATGAACCACACCTGGTGCTTCCTGGCGAGCCGCAGGATCATCTCGTAGCCGCCCGGGAAGCCGGTCAGGTAGAGGACCTGCCCGCCCCGCGGCAAACGCCGCCCGTAGGTCTGCCAAAGCCTCAAATAGCGGCGATGTGCCTTGGGCGAGAGCTCCACCTCCATGGCCTGCATGCCCTCTTTCCCCTGGAATAGAAGGTCAGGGACGATGCCGCCCAGAGGCTTCTCCCGCCGCATGTCCCAGCGATAGCGCAGCTCCCGCTCGGCCACCGGCCGGACGTTCCGGAAGGCCCGGGCCGACATCCAGACCCCGGCCACGGCGAGCGTGTGCCGGACCTTGTAGGGGCTCACCTCCGCCAGGTGCTCCGGGAAACGCGCCCGAGCCCGCGCCCTGAGCTCCTCATGCCCTCCGGCCGAGAGGAGGTAGAGTTTCTTGAATCCCGGACAGATATGCGGCCGAACGAACCCGCCCCGCTCCAGCCGCAAGAGCCGCTTGTAGCCGTAGCGCTCGTAGTCGTCGCGGCGGATCTCCTCGAAGAAAAGACGGACCCGTTCCTCCAACGTACCACCGCGCCAGTAGGCCCAGGCCTGAAGCTGACCGAGGCCGAGCACGCCCCAAAGTTCAAGGGCCGAGAGCGCGGCCAAGTCCCTTGCCGTCAGTTGAAGCAGCCTGAAGCGTCCAGTGGGTTCCCCATGCGCGCCGCCCCTGTTGTCTCTGTTCAATCGCACCTCCTCAGTCCTGAATCTAAGATAGTCCTCCTTTTCGCCCGCCGCCTTCCCGACCACGGCCCCACCCACGGTTCGTAGTGGGGGCGTGGTCGGGAAGCGATCCGAGCGCCAGCTCGGATCGAGGCGGGCGAAAAGGCCCGCAGTTCGCGACATTTCCCATCGCCCGCTCCAGCGATAGGCTCGAAGCTTCGCTGGAGCGCCTACCGGACACCGCGCCGGACACCCCATGCCCGGTTTCGGGAAAGCGCCCCTCTACTCTCTAATCGGGTGGGAAACCAATAACCGCGCAAGTCCGTCGAGAAAAAAATAAATCCCTGGCCAGATTTTGACGAAATCGAGGGTCAAATGTAGAATGGTCCTGATGCCCGGACCGAAGCCCATTCCCATCCGGATCGGTATGCCCGACAGGCTCCTTCTGGGCCGCATGCAAAAGGGGACTCTGACCTACAAGCTGCGCGACGCCAAGCGCGCGGACGCCATCTTCCGGGCCGCAGACGGACAGTCCAACGCACATATCGCGCGCGTACTCGGCATCAGCCGGACCACGGTCAAGCTATGGCGCAAGCGCTTCGCGGAGAAGGGATTCCGCGGGCTGCTGGACCGGCCAATCCCTGGCAGGCCGCCCAAGAACCCGCAGGCGAAACGAAAGAAAGCCGCAAAGCGGAGGGCCCGCGGCCGGAATCACATCAAACTCTTGGCCGATCTATGGGGCGTCTAGGTCTGCTGGGAGCTGGGGACTGACGGTCATCGCTCCACCAATCAGCCCGCATCCATCCTCTTGAAGTCGGCTCGCACGGCTGCCGTACGCCCATGACCTTGCGTCCTGGGAGGGAAAATAGTTAAATGACGGCGTTCTGCCATGTATTGTGCCGCGGTAGCTCAGTGGTAGAGCACAGGTCAGTAATGGCCCGCCCTGGGGGCGATCCCGGGGATTGAATCAGGCTATATCGGTGGATCTCCCACCCCCGGCCCTGGGCCGGGGAGGACAATACCGAGGGAAGACCCGGAAGGCGCAAATCCTCCCGGGAACCCGTAACGACTACACGCCTGACCGCTCGCTGGGACTTCGTTTCGAGCGGAAGATATAGTCTGGCCTTCACAGTAATGTGAAGAGGCCGGGCCTCGTGCCCGGCCCTGGTCGGGGTGGTTTTCCGGCTGGTAACAAAGCGCTGAAAAACCTGGTGTCGGTAGTTCGATTCTACCCCGCGGCACCACTCTGAGAATAGCCCGCCGTTGCCAATCTGGCGACGGCGGGCTATCTACGAAAGGGGATACGACCTACCGCTGGTAAACCCACACGAGACGGGATATACTTGGACTCACGCATTGGATTTCGACATGCCAAGAGAACCGTTCGACTTCCTTAGGCTGGCGGACCGAGTCTACAAAGACTATCCCTCCTTTGACGGTGTGCCATATCTGTTGCCGGCACTCTATGGCGCCAACGAACCGACTCGCGTCAAGTGCATGGTGGTCTTGCTGTCTCCAGCGCTCGCTGAAACGCAGCGTGGCTTCCTGTTCAGAGAGCCTCGGACCGTCGCCGAAGCCCTCGAACGGCACCGGTCTATATTTCACTCCTGGGCGGCGAAAGAACCGATGAAGCAGTTTTTCGACCTCATCCTCAAAGCTTGTGGGGGAGAGGGTCAGAGGTTTTGGTTTAGCGAGGAAGGGCGCAATAGATTCTTCTCGACCTTGTACGTCACTGACGTCTGGAAGGCAGAAAGCGGCAAGGACGACGCATATTGGTTTGGCGTTCTTCGAGAAGAAATTGTTGGCGTTAGGCCGCGGCTCTGCATCTCGTTCGGCAAGGATGCAAATACTGCCGTGACCGAGCAGTTGAAAGAAGTCGCGAACTCCGCGCATTTGGATCGCGTGCCGATTCACATTCCCGCCGGCTTTCCAGGAGGCCAAAACAGATCCTGGCCACTCGCGCTGGATGAGCTGAAGTCCGCTCTGCAACGGCATGGCTGAGGGGCTCCCAGTTGTTAGGACCACGGAGGGCCTGATTTAAGGTGGTCGTTGTCGTTGCCGTTTGCCGTTGTCGTTCGAGAAGACAGAGAGTGTCGTGGCCGGGCAGAGGGGTCGTACACTCCACCGTTGCCGTTAA
>JBDREN010000089.1:0-5028 GCA_043819795.1 Elusimicrobiota bacterium | reverse complement strand
GAGACGATCAGGGGACCGGGGCCGGATATGTCCGTGACGACCCGCTGCTCCGTGGAGCTCGGCCCTGTCCCGGTCGTGGGCCCGATGGCGATCGTGTCCCCGACGGCCCATCCGGTCGCGCTGGAGGCGGATACCGTGAGGCTCTCGCCGGCCGCGTCGATGTTCCCGAGCGCGAAGCCGTAGGGCGACTTCGTCGCTCCCCGCACCGTGAAATCACCGCCGTCCTGGACGATGAGGCCGTACTGCCCGGCCGTCCGGCCGTAGGCCAGGACGAGGTGGGCCGTGGTCCCGGCCGGGATGGGGGACGCCTCGGTGCCCAGGTCGAGGCGCCCGCCCGGCTCGACGGTGATGTCGCCTTGCACGAGCGTCAGGCTGCTGTGGGCCACGCGGCTGAAGGACAGGGTGCCGTGGACCGTGGTCGTCGAGGCGGTCGCGGTGGTGATGTCCACGATGACCGTGTGGCCGGCCTCGATCCGGACCCCGTTGTGGGCGGTGGGGATGGCGCCCTTGATCCACGTGGCCGCGTCGGACCAGGAGCCCGATTGGACGCTGAAGGCCGTGTCGTGCCAGAGGACCCTGCCGTTGGGGTCGTCGTCGTAGAGCAGGCCCCAGAGCTCCCCGCCCCCGTCCTTGAACGCCCAAGACAGGCCGCTGTCGCCCCCCTCGACCCGGATATTGTAGGCCGAGGGAGCTCCGGCCGTGCTGCGCGAGGCGCCGAAGGTGATGTCGTAGTAGGTGGCGTTCGAGACGAGGTCCCGCGCGGTGATGTACGCGTTCGTCCCTCCGGCGATGCCCATGTAGTCGAAGCCGGAGGCGTAGAGGCTCACCCCCCCCGAGCCCGAGAGCTGCAGGCCGCCGGGGTCCATGTTGGTCATGGAGGATCGCTCGGCCGTGAAGGCTCCCGAGGCCACGAACGTGTAGTACGTGCTCGAGGCGTCCAGCCGGTCCATGACGGTCGGCGTCCCCGCGGTCCCGCGCAGGATGACGCCGGCGTCGGCCGCGACCGTCAGCTTGGACTTCCCCTCCCGGAAGGATGAGGCGGATGGCCCGAAGAGCAGCTTCTTGCGGACGCCCGCCTCCCCCGAGGCGGCGATCAGGGCGAAGTCGGCCTTGTCGCCGGGCAGGGCTCCGGAGGCGCTCAGCGTCAGGTTGAACTGGGGGTCGGACAAGGGAAAGTCGGCGGTCCCGCCGGGCGACGGCAAGGTCCCCAGCTCGCCGGAAGAGGAACCGGTGACGTGCCACAGGTTGTCGGTGAAGTCGTAGGCCACGGCGACGAGCTGGCTGAGGGCGTTGTCGTCGTCCGTGGAGTTCACGGTGATCTGGCTGATGCTGTCGCCGCGCATGATCTTGGGGGCGGTGGCGGTCGAGGCATAGAGCCGGGTGGAGTAGTCCAAAGTCAGCGTGCTGCCGGAGACCAGATAGTCGCCCCACAGGCGGACCGTGCCCGTGTCTAAGTCCTGGTCGTAGGATAGGAGATAGTTGCCTTCCCGGTTGAAGCCGGCGGTGGATAGCCCTATCGCGGGATTGATGCGGACTCCGTAGAGCGCGAGGCTTTCCGTCTTGCCGGCATCGAATGAGATCTCTCCGCCGGAATTCGCGCAGGGGTTGCCCGCCCTGTCGTAGCCGAGAGCGCCGCCGGTGAAGGTGTTCCCGCCGGAGCTCTCGACCAGGATGCCGCCCGAATTGCAGTACGAGCCGTTCCCGATCAAGGTGCTGCTCGCGAAGTCCTGCAGGAAGAGACCTTCGCCGGAGTTGGAATGCGAAGCATTCTCGGCTAAGAGGTTGCCGGCGGCGCCGGCGGCGCCGGAGAGCATGACGCCATGGCTGGAATTCGCGAACGCATTGACGGCATACAGGGTGTTGCCGGAGGAGCTGTCGAGCGACATGCCTTCGCCCGAATTGGAGTAGAAGCTGGCGAAGAGAACGCTGTTATTGTCCGATGAGCCCGCGATGGCGATGCCTTCGTGTTCGTTCGAGTATGACTGGATTTCAAGAAAGGAATTGTTGGAGGAATTCAGGAGACGGATCCCATGGGCGTTCTTGTAGATCAAGTTGAGGGTGAAGTCGTTAACGCCGGTCCCGTCGAGATGGAGCCCGACGTATCCCTCCCTGATGGTGGACCTGGAGATCGAGCCCCGGACGGACGCGCCGATGAATGCGATGCCGAAAGCGGGTGAAATATCGGCCCCCAGATAGGCGAACTCCCCATAGCTCAGATTGAAGCTCGTGGCGTTCGTCGCCAGGTTCCTGATGTAGGCCGTGTCGCCTCCCGTGTCGGTCCCCGACGAACGCACCAGGACGTTGCGGGTGAGGTTGGCGATGTCGATGGTGGCGGTCCCGTAGTGGATGCTCGCGAAGTCGCCGTCCACGGTGATGATGCTGCCCGCGATGCCCGTGATGGTCCTCTCCTCGGTCGAGCCGGGGCCGGCGCCCTGGGAGGGACCGACGGTGATCACGTCGCCCACCGCCCAGCCCAGCTGGGCCGGGTCCTCGCTCAGGCTCAGCGTGTTCTCGGTGGTGAACAGCGTGTCCGTGGGGTTCATCGATGATGCGGGAGTCTTCGTCGCGCCCCGGACCGTGAAGTCCCCGCCGTCTTGGACGATGAGGCCGTACTGCCCGGCGGTCTGTCCGAGCGCGAGGACCAGGTGGGCCCGGACGCCCGCGGGGATGGGGCTGGCCTCGGTGCCCAGGTCGAGGTGCCCGCCGGGCTCGACCGTCACGTCGCCCCCGACGATCGTCAGGCTGCTGTGGGCCACGCGGCTGAAGGACAGGGTCCCCCGCACGGTGGTCATGGCCGCCATGGCGTCGGTCCTGTCCACCGTGACCGTGTGGCCCGCTGAGACCGTGGCCGCGTTGCATTCCGTGGGCTCGAAGCCGCCGTCCCAGACCAGGTTATCCGACCAATCCCCGCTCTGGACGCTGGCGACGGCGCCGCAGGTGGGCCAGGCCACCTTCGCGTTCGGGTCGTAGTCGTAGTCCTCGCCCCACAGGATGGTCCCCACCGTCGAGAAGCGCCAGCGTAAAGACGAGTCCGTCCCTTCCACGCGGACGTTGTACATGGAGTCGAACCCGTGCGAGCTGCGGCTGAGCAGGAAGCCCACGTTGTCGAGCCGGATGTCGGAAGCCAGGTCCCTGGCCGTTATGTAGGCGTTGGTGCCGGCGGCGAACCCGAGGTAGTCGAAGACCGACGAGGATAGGGAGATCCCTCCGGAGCCGGAGAGCTGTATGCCTCCCGGGTCCATGTTGGTGAACGACGAGAATATGGCGGTGAACGCGCCCGAATCCACGAAGGTGTAGTACGTGCCGCCGGGGAGCATGTCGACCAAGGTGTGCATGGTCTCCGCGCCCTGGAGCGCGACGCCCGCGTCCGCGGCGACCGCGAGCTTGGAACGGCCGTCATGGAAGCCGTCCGCCGCGGGACCGAACAACAGCTGTTTCTGGACGTTCTGGTCCTGGGAGGCGGCGATGAGGGCGAAGTCCACCCGGTCGCCCTCGACCGCCGATCCGCCGTCGGTGAAGTCGAGGATGAACTGGGTGTCGGAGGCGGGCACGGCCAGGTTGGCCTGGGAGCCGGTGAAGCTCGCCATGTCCGCGCCGGATGAGGAGCCGTCCACGTGCCACTGCCCGTCCCGGTGCTCGATGGTGATGATCTGGCTGAGGGCGCCGCTATCGTTCGTCGAGCCCACGGACGCCGAGTGGCCGGTCCCGCGCATCAGCTTGGAGGCGGTGGCTGTGGAGGCGTAGAGTCGGGTCGCGTAGTCCAAGGTCAGCGTGTCCCCGGAGAGCGTAAGGTCGCCCCAGAGCCGGACCGTGCCCGTGTCGAAGTCCTGGTTGTAGGACAGCAGATAGTTGCCTTCGCGGTTGAAGCCGTCGGTGGAGATGCCGGCCGCTGGGTTGATCCGGACGCCCTTGAGGGTAAGGCTCCCGCTGGAGGCGTCGTCGATGTGCAGCTCGCTCTGGGTATTGGGATCGGCGGCGCCCGAGCCGTCGTAGCCCAGGCCGCCCCCGACGAGGGTCGAGCCGGACGCGCCGTTGGTGACGAGCAGCCCCCGGGTCGCGTTCGCGTAGCTCAGGTTGTCGATCAAGGTGCCGTCCGCCGAGCTGCCCAGGATGATGCCCTCGTCCGTGTTCAGACGGGCCTCGTTGGAGGCCAGCAGGTTCCCGTCGGAGGATTGCCCGACGCGGATGCCCCGCGTCCCGGAGTAGGATTCGTTGAAGGCCAGGGTGTTGCCGTCGGAGCCGTCGAGCAGGATGCCGGTATCGCCGAAGACGTAGGCGTTGTTGGAGGCGAGCGTGTTGTGGTCGCAGCCGCTCTGGAGCCAGAAGCCGTGCGAGGGCTGCGCGTACGCGTAGTTGTCCTCCACGATGTTGACATAGGAGCCGTTGAAGAGGTGGACGCCGACGTCCGAGTTGGAGTAGGCGTGGTTGAATCTGACGTCGTTGCCCGAAGAGCCCTCCAGGTAGATGCCCGCGGTGGTGTTCCCGAACGCGTTGTTGGCCGACAGCGTGTTCCCGGCGGCGCCGGCCAGATGGATGCCGTGCGCCGCGTTGGAGGAGACGTTGTTCTCGGCCAGGACGATCCCCGATGCGCCGGCGATATGGATCCCGTTGTAGCCGTCGCGGACCGCGGAGCCGGCGATCGAGCCCTTCGCCCCCGCGCCGTCGAAGGTGACGCCGTATCTGCCCGAGGCGTCCGCGCCCAGGTGGGCGAACTCCGCGTGGGCGACGTAGAAGCTGGTGGCGTTGCGCGCGAGGGCGCGGATATAGGCCGTGTCGGAGCCGGTGTCCGTCCCCGAGGAGCGGACCAGGACGTTGCGGGTCAGGTTCGCGACCACGACCGGGCTCGTGGTCGCGGCGAGCCGTGTGTTGGCCAGGCCGCCGGACCAGGAGACGATCAGGGGACCGGGGCCGGATATGTCCGTGACGACCCGCTGCTCCGTGGAGCTCGGCCCTGTCCCGGTCGTGGGCCCGATGGCGATCGTGTCCCCGACGGCCCATCCGGTCGCGCTGGAGGCGGATACCGTGAGG
>JBDREN010000088.1:0-4156 GCA_043819795.1 Elusimicrobiota bacterium | reverse complement strand
CGCAAGTCAATAGCCCCTTCGCCCCCTTTTTGGACCTGTGCCTGACATATTCCTAATGCGGAGTTCCAGGCGCCACGCGGATCTGCGTTCTCCTTGCTTCGGACCCCGGGCGCTAACCGAATTTGACCCACCCCTGCCAATTAGAATGGAGCCACCCCTGACGTTCTGAGGTTCCCAGCCCGGCCGTATGGGCTGGGAACCCCGGCGCCGACACTCCGGTCGGCGCCGATTCCGTTGTTGCCGTAGGTCTTCCTCAAATAGGGCTGGAACAGAAGCAGGCTATCCTCCATAGACGGAGGTAGACCATGCCCAAGCCGCGATGCATATTCTGCGGGCGCTGGCACAAGCCCTATCCTGCCCAGGCCAGCCGACAACAGACATGCGGTCGGGCGTGTTGCCGCCGCAGATTAAAGGCGGCGTTGAATCGGGCTTGGGAGCGGCGGCATGATGCGGCGTGCCGCGAAGAGGTCAATCGCGCGCTGCGCATCTGGGCGGCAGGGTTTCCGCGCTATTGGCGTCATTATCGCAGGGATCACCGGGCCTACGTGAGACGCGACAACAAGCGGCGTGCGCGGACGATGCGGCGTCAGCGATGGGGTTGTTCCGCAAAGCAGGAATCATGACCGGATCCTCGTCGGGGAAAAGGGTGGCATGTTCCGCAAAGCCGGAATCGCTCGACGAAATGGCCGGGAGAAGGTAGAACGATGCACCATGCGGGTCGTGGAACTGAACCTGGAGGCGCTGGACTTGAAGTACGACCGGCTGAGCGTGCGCCGGCCGGCGGCGGAGCGGCGTCTTCTGGCGTCCTTGAGCGATACGGGACAGCAAAGTCCAGTGATCGTGGTGGCAGGCCAGGAGGCGGGGCGCTATACGGTGGTAGACGGCCACAAGCGGGTGCGTGCGCTCAAGAGGCTGAAGGCAGACGTGGCGAAGGCGACGGTATGGGAACTGCCCGAGGCCGAGGCGCTGGCGAGGGCCTACCAGTTGTGGGCGCAGGGGCGGCGGGACGTTTTTGAGGAGGGCTGGCTGGTTGCCGAACTGCACCGGGGATTCAAATGGAGCCTGGGCGATGTGGCCGAGCGGCTGGTCCGGTCGAAGAGTTGGGTGAGCAAGCGGCTGGCCTTGGTCGAGGAACTGCCGGACTGGATGGCGGATGAGGTTGCCAGCGGGCGGCTGGGGGCGCATGCTGCGGCGAACTACCTGGTACCGTTGACGCGCGTCAACGGCGAGGACGGGCGCAGGCTGGCGGAAGGAATCCGGGGACTCGGGCTCACCAACCGGCAGCTGGGCGAGCTCTACGCGAGCTACCGGGCGTCGAGCGCGGCGGTACGCCGGAAGATCGTGCAGGACCCGGCGTTGTTTTTGAAGGCGCGTGCGGCGGCGAAGGATGCGCGTGCGGAGGCGGGGCTTGATGAAAAGCAGCAACGGTGCGTGAAGAACCTGGATTTTGTCGGGAATGTTTCGCTGGGCCTGATGCGAAGCCTGCCGGAGGCGCTGAACTATGACACGCCGGAGGCGGCGCGGGGGCGGATCCGGCAAGCCTGGACGGCATGCCGGGAGCGCTTCGAGCTGCTGGCCAAGAGCGTTGTGAGGCTGTTGAGGGAGGAGGGCGGCGATGCTGGACAAGGAAACACGGACGGCGATATTGACGTTGGCGGCCAAGGGCCGCAAGCAGCGCGAGATCGCGCGGGCGCTGTCGATCAGCCGCAACAGCGTCAAGCGGGTGTTGCGGGAGCAAACGGCCGAGGTTAGCGCCGAGGCGCGCGTCAGCCGACTCGACGAGTACCTGGAGGACATTCGGGCGCTGCATGCCGAATGCCGGGACGACAAGGGACGGCCGAACCTGGTACGGGTGATGGAGAAGCTCCAGGACAAGCTAAAGGCGGAAGGCAAGACCCTAGAGGTGCCGTATTCCACGCTGACCTGGTTTTGCCGCGAGCACGGCATCGGGGTCAAGGAGAAGGTGCCGTGGGCGCGCATCGTGACCGATCCCGGCGAGGAAATGCAGCATGATACCTCCCCGTGCACGGTCAAGTTGGGCGAGGACAAGTTCGCGCTACAGTGCGCCAGCCTGGTCTTGGGCTACTCGCGTATGCTCTACGTCCAGTTCTACCCGCGGTTCCAAAGGTTCCACATGAAGGTGTTCTTGACGGACGCCTTCACGCATTTTGGAGGCTGCTGCCGGCGCTGTGTGATCGACAACACCTCGATCGCGATTGCGTGCGGTTCGGGGAGCCGGGCGAGGATGGCCGCCGAGGTCGAGGCGTTCGAGGAGCGCTTCGGCTTCCGGTTCCTGGCGCACGAGATCATGCACAGCGACCGGAAGGGCAAGGTGGAGAACCCGTTCGGCTGGGTGCAGAGAAACCTCCTGGTCGGCCGCCAGTTCAAGGATCTGGCTGATTTGAACCGCCAGGCGCTGGAGTGGTGCGAGCGGGGCCGGCGCAAGGTCAAGCGGGAGCTCAAGGCCAGTCCTCTGGAGCTCTTTGCCGCCGAGAAGCCCCACTTGGTCCCCCTGCCGCTTTACGTGCCGGAGGTCTACCGGACGTGGCGACGGACCGTGGACGGGGAAAGCCGCGTCAGCCTGGATGCCTATAAGTACCCAGTGCCGGCGGCCTACATCGGCAAAGAGCTGCTGCTGCGCGAGACGAAAGACCGGGTGATCGTGCTCGACGGCAGCCGCGAGGTCGCGGCGCACGAGAAGAGGGTAAAGGGCCAGGCCCAGCCGGCCCTCCCGCGCCCGGCCTCGGCGCCGCGACGCCTGAAGTCAACGAAGCTGGCTGAGGAGGACAAGCTCCAGGCCCTGGGGGAACCCCTGGGCGCCTATTTGGCGGCGCTCAAGACCGCGCGGGGGCCGCGCTACTTCTGGAGCGTGCGCAAGCTCTGGAGGCTTCTGTGCCAATACCAGGCCGAGGACCTCCAGGCGGCGGTGGCCAAGGCACACCAGCACCGGCTCTTCGACGTCGAGCGCGTCGAGACCATCCTGCTTCAAGACCTCGCCCAGAGGGACTACCAGCTACCCCTGGGCTTTGCCGCCGCCGACTTTCAGGCAAGCCCCGAGTACCGGCAGGGCGCGGTGGCCCCGGAGACGGATTTGAAGGACTACTTCCCGAAAGGAGGAGACGATGATGCTCGATGAAATCCATTCGCTGATGGATGCGCTCAAGCTCCGCCACGCGCGGGCCGCCGTGGCCGAGCAGCTCAAAGCCGCTCAGAAGCAAAAGACCAGCTACAGCGCGTTCCTGCTGGAACTGCTGCGCCGCGAGCACGAGGGCCAGCGCGACCGTGCGATCGCCAGGCGCCTGAAGCGCTCGGGCCTGCAGGAGTATTGGACGCTGGAGACCTTCCCCTTTCACGTCCAGAAGTGCGTGGACAAGCGGCATATCGACGAGCTGGCCGAACTGGATTTCATCGACCGCGGCCAGTCGCTGGTCATCATAGGACAGCCCGCCGTCGGGAAAAGCGGTCTGGCGTCCGGGATCATGATGAAGGCCCTCTACGCCGGCCGACGTTGCCAGGCCATCAGGGCCGACGAGTTATTCGAGGAGCTTGGAAACAGTCACGCCGATCGCAGCACACGGCGCCGCCTCCAGCGCCTGGCCCGACTGGATCTGTTGCTCATCGAGGAGTTCGGGTTCATCAGCCCCCTCGAGCCCCGGCAGGTCAATGCCTTCTTCCGGCTCATGGACGACCGCTGCAACCGCAAGAGCACCATCATCGTGACCAATCTCGGCTTCGAGGAATGGGGCAAGTTCCTCGGAGGCAGCGCATTGGTCGCCGCGCTGGTCAGCCGGCTGCTTCAGAACTGCAAGACCATCGTGTTCCCCAAGCAGGCCCTCAAGCTGAGAAACCCTGAGTTCCGCCTGCCAACGCGAGCCCAGCGCCCCGCCATCCTTGACGCGGCCTGATCCAAAGCGTCGCAAATCCTGCCTTACGGCCTGGCCCTGTTTTCGTTAGCAGGACTGGCTCACTTCTGGTTGGCGTCCGGGCATTGCTCGATGAGTTACTCGATCTGGGCTACGCCGACCTGACGCATCATCTGCTGGAGACCCTCGAGGTGTTCATTCCACTCGACCCGCGTGGGGCCTTTCTCCGCATTCAGAAAGCGGTCCAGTCTGGGCAGAAGGGAGGCTACCAGTACGAGTCTTTGGCTGTCGGC
>JBDREN010000087.1:0-16422 GCA_043819795.1 Elusimicrobiota bacterium | reverse complement strand
GGAGCGAGCCGAGCCAAGGCGCGACGAGGGAGCATCCCTCGACGGGATGTGACCGAGGAGCAACGCAGGCGCAGGCCGCTTCCAGGCGATTGCAGGCCCCGGAAGACTTTTGCCACGGGCTGCTAGCCCAGGCCCTCGGTTCCGGCGACGGCCTCGAGCCAGAGCTTGGGCTCGACCGGGCTGAAGAGCTCTCCTAGGGCCTTTCCCGCGCGCGACGAGGGCCGGGGCGCCTCTCCCCGCCGGAGCTCCTCGAGACGTTCGCGCAGGTCGCCGTCGCCGGCAGTGGGAAGCTCGTCGTCGGTGAGGATCTCGGAGGGGTCGAAGTCGAGGAGGGTTTCGGGCCGGTAGCGCAGCACCCGGCGGCCGGCCAGCAGGGCCTCCAGGCCGGCGGTGCTCCCCGAGAATACGACCAGGCCGCAGCGCTCCAGGGCTTGCGGGAAGTCGCCGGAAGCGATCTCGGCCGGGAAGCGGATATCTCGCCGGGAGACCGGCGTGGCCGGGTGAGGCTTGACCAGGATGCGGAAATCGCCGCCGTTGGGATAGGCGCGCGCGAAAGCCGCCAGCATGTGCAGGCTCTGGTCGCGGTCGACCGGGAGCAGGACGAGTACCGTGTCGCCGCGCGCCGGCGCTGTGTTTTTTGGCGCGCCGGGGACGGCGGCGGCGAGGTGCGGGTAGCGCCGGCTTCCGGCCAGTCGCAGACGTTCCCGCGCCAGGCCCCCCCGCTCCAGCATGCGCGTAGGGTGCGGGCCCGAGGTCAGGATGATGTCGGGTAAAGGGGCCCAGGCGTCCTCGCCGCGTCCCGCGAAGAGAGGCATCTGCATGCGCGGCACGGTGGTGTGCTGGTAGCCCACCGTGCGCACCCCCGACTCCCGAGCGGCCAGCACGATCATGCGTTCCTGCGGCTGGCTCTCCCAAGGGAAGATGAGAGCCCGCCACCGCGCCGCGCGGAGGAAGCGGCCGGCGCATGCGCGCAGCAGCAGGTAGGCGCACCGGCCCGCGCGCGATAGGTCGTGCCACCACTCCCGTTCCAAAAGCAGGTCCACCGCCTGCCCGTCGAAACGGCCTATTCGCGGCGGGCGGGGCGGCAGGGAGAGCAGGGCCTCGCCCACATCCGGCCAGGACGAGTACAGGATCAGCGGGACGGTGTGCCGTTGGCGCGCGGCGAGCTCCCGTTCCCATCCGGTCGTGTCCGGGTACGTGCAGCGCAGGACCGGGATCCCCTCGGCCGCGAGCTCACGGTCGAGGCCGGGCAGGTAGAACTCCTTCCAGCCGTCCTTGCCTTCGAGGCTCCGGGCGAGCAAGTGGGTGTAGATGAGCACCCCGCCGCGGCCGGGCAAGGGAGTCCTCTGCCGGCTGTGGCGGACCTGCAAGGCGCGGCTCAGCGCCATGCGCAGAGCCCATTTCACGCGGCGCGCGATTCCGAGGCTTATGGCGGCCAGCACGGGCCGGCGCAGGCCGGGCAGCGAGGAGAAACGGACGCTGGGAGGCCCCTTGAGGGCGCCGGCGAGCTGGGCGAGGAGCCAGGGGTCCTCGACGACCACGGTGAGGCCGGCGCCCGCGCCCGGGACGAGCCCCGGCGTCTCGGCCAGGCGGAGGCAGAGCGCCTGGTAGCAGGCCAGCAGGAAGAGGTCCGAGGCCGACCACGCCTTCCAGGGCAGCGTGCCGGCCCACCAGGCCGCGGGGTCCGCCTGGTCCTTGCCCAGGGCCGCGACCCAATCGAGGAAAGGACCCCGGAGCCGGTCCGCCTCCCGGTGAAGCAGGCCCTTCAAGGGCGAGGGCGGACGGCCGAGCCGCGCGGCGGTCTTGTCGCGCCGGGCGGCGCTCTTGCCGAGGAAGACCCACCTGGTATCGGGAGACGGCAGCTCGGCGCGGGCGGGCGGACAGAACAGGATCATGGCCGGCGGAGGGCTTCCTCCAGCCGTGTCAGATCCGGGATGACGCGCGCCTCCGGGGGGAAGGGGTCCTCCGAGCCGGATGGTACGACGCCGACGAAGCGGGTCCCCGCCCCCTCGGCTCCCGCAAGGTCGTTGCGGGCGTCGCCGACCATGACGATCGCTCCGGGCGCGCAGCCGAGCTCGCGGGCGACGCGGAGCAGGATGTCCTTCTTGGACGCGGGGCTTCCGTACGCCGCCCGGAAGTACGCGTCCAGAGCGCGCCGCTCGATGATGCGCCGCAGCTCGGTTTCGGGAGTCCCCGAGGCCACGTAGAGGGGGATCGAACCGCTATGCTTCTCCAGGAACTCGCGGGCGCCGGGGATCCAGTCGGCGGCCACGACCGCGTCTTCCACCAGGCGGTTGAAGCGCTCGCCTAGGGCCCTTTCCTCCTCTTCGGAAAGCGGCCGGTCCAGGACCTCCCGGTAGGCCCAGCGGAACTTCACGAAGCGGGAGATCCCCGCGTTGGCCTTGTGGTAGGCGAGGATGCGCCCCGAGGCTTTGGGACCCTCGGGGGCGAAGAGCTGCTCGAAGGCCTTCGTCTTCATGTGGGCCGAGTCGAGGATCACGCCGTCGAAGTCGAAGGCGACGGCGCGCAGGTCGGGCGGGGCGGCCACGGCGGGATCAGCTCCGGCGGCTCTTTGGCTTGGCGGAGGCGGCGGGCTTCGCCGTCGCTGTCGCGCGCGTTTTCGCCTGCATGGAGCCTTTCATCTCAGCGAGGCAGTCCAGGATGCCTTGGCCCATGTCGGTGTAGAGCCGGCCGACGAGCTTCTTGCCCACGCGCGGGTGGAAGGCGTAGGGCGTGATGTTGTAGTGGCCGCTGACGGGCTTGTTCGCGAACTCCATCCGGACCTTGCCGCCCATCATCTCGCAGACCATCTCCACGACATCGCGCACGCGCATGGGGTGGTGGCCGGTGAGGATGATCGGCATGTTCGCGTACTCCGGCTTGAGGATCTCGACCGACAGGCGCGCCGCGTCGTCGACGTGGATGTACTCGCGGAGCTCGTCGCCGACGCCGTGGTAGCGGATGACCCCCTCGGCCAGGGCGCTTTGGAGCATGCGGTAGATGCCGTTCCTCATGTCCGCGCGCCGGCCGTAAAGGGAGCCGTAGCGCAGGATCGTGTAGTCGAGGCCGAACTCGTCGTGGTAGGTCTCGGTGAACTTCTCGCAGGCCTGCTTGCTCGCCCGGTAGAAGGAACCGAACTCGCTGTAGACGTAGACGCTCGAGGCCAGCACGAAGCGCTCCGCCTTGGCCAGGCGCGCGGCCTCCAGGGCGTTGGTGTTGCCGAGCACGTTGAAGCGCACCGTGTCCACGGGTTTGTTCCGCGCCTCGTCGATGTCCGCGATCGCCGCGAAGTTGTAGACGGTCGAGCAGCCCCGCGCCGCCTTGCATACGGCGTCGAGGTCGGTGAGCTCGCCCGCGACCATCTCCTGGTCCTCGCGCAGGTAGGGCGAGGGCCTCTTGTCGAAGATGCGCACATGGTGCCCGGCGTCGGTCAGGGCGTCGGCCACGTGGCTGCCCAGGAATCCCGCGCCGCCGAATACGACCGCTTTCTTCATAGCTCCCCCGCGGACCGGAGTCCTTCGATGAGGTTGACGGCGGCCTCGCGCTCCATCCGCACCCGGCATTCCTTGGCCGCCGCGCCCATGTGGGCGGTGAGCACGACGTTCGGGAGGTCCCGAAGGGGGCCGCGATAGGGCTCCTCCTTGAAGGTGTCCAGCCCGGCGCCGGCCAGCCGTCCCTTCTTGAGGGCGTTGAGGAGGGCCTTTTCGTCAACGAGACCCCCGCGCGAGGCGTTGATGAGGATGGCTCCCTGCTTCATGCGCTTGAGCTTCTCGGCGCTCAGCACGTGGCGGGTCCCGGCCTCGAGCGGCACGTGCAGCGTGACGATATCGGAGGTCTCGAGCAGCTCCTCGAGCGAGACGCGCCGGACCTTCGGGTCCGAGAAATCCATCACGTCGCGCGCGAGCACGGTGCAGCCGAAGGCGTGCACGAGGCCGCCTACGAGCCTGCCGATCCGGCCGTAGCCCACGATCCCCACGGTCTTGCCGCCGAGAAGGCTTCCCATCTTGCGTTCCCAGGCGTCCTCGCGCACGGCGCGGTCGGCTTCGGGGATCCTGCGCAGGACCGCGAGCATCAGGCCCACGGCCAGCTCCGCGACGGCCTGGGCCGGGGCCGCGGGCGTGTTGAATACGAGCATGCCGAGCCCGGCGGCGGCCTCGATGTCCACGCTTTCCATGCCGGTGCCGCAGCGCGAGATGACCCGGAGGTGCTTGGCGCAGGACTCCAGGACCCGGGCCGTGAGGGGCTCGACACCCGCGATCATTCCCACCGGCTTATGCTTGGCCAGCAGGTCTAGGACCTCGGCTTCGGTGAGCTTGCGGCGGTGCGGGTTGAGGCTCACGGCGAGCCCCGAGCGCGCGAGCTCGTCATTCGGGCCGGAGTCCTCCTTACCGAAGGTGGACGTGGTGACCAATACGGGTTTCGGCATCACTCTCCTCCCGTGACCGGAAGCGTCTGGCCCGTGATGAAGTCGCCGCCCTCGCCGGCCAGATGCAGCGCCATGCGCGCGACCTCCTCGGGGCGGCCCATTCGGCCCAGCGGGATGAGCGCCACCCGCTTGGACATATCCTTGCGAAATTTGGAGTGGAACGGAGTGTCGATGACCCCGGCGCGGACGGTGTTGACAAGGATGCCGCGCGGCGCGCCCTCCTTGGCCATGGCCACCGTAACGGCCTCGAGCGCCGCTTTGGCCGCGCCGTAGTGCATGGACCTCGGTGAGCCGCCGAACTTGGCGGCTATGGAGCTGATGTTGATGATGCGTCCGCCCTTGCGGCGCATGGCCTTGAAGGCTTCGCGCGCCAAGAGGAACGGAGCGGTGAGATTGAGCCGTAGAGTCCGGTCCCAGTCCTTGGCCGGCAGGTCCAGGAAGTACCGCTGGCCGAGTACGGCCCCCGCGTTGTTGACGAGGATGTCCAGCCGGCCGAAGCGCTTGAGGGTCGCGCGGATCAAGCGCTCGCAGGCCCCGCCCTGCAGCAGGTCGGCCTGGAAGAGCTCGCACCCCGCTCCTTGGGCGCGCAGCGTCTTGGCCAGGGCCTCGGCCCCGCGGCGGTTCTTGGAGTAATGCAGGGCGATGCGGCAGCCGTTGTCCGCGAACAGGCGCGCTACGGCCGAGCCGATGCCGCCCGAGGCGCCCGTGATCAGGGCCGTTTTGCCTTCGAGAGCCCGCTTCATGGCGCCGTTATCCCGTGCTTCTTCAGCCAGTATTCCACGCCCGGCACCTGCCATTCGTAGTCCACGTCGCAGGCGGCCTCCTGCTTGAGGGGGAATATCTTCCGCCCCATCCACTTCTGGGGAAGTAGGCCGCTGTCCATGTCATCGAGACAGCGCGGCCGGACCACGGAGACGCCCATGTCCGCGTACCACACGTCGCCCTGGGAGTCCCGGTCGCAGGAGAGGGTCTTGGGATCCCCGAAGGTCTCGAAGGGAACGAAGGGCTCGAGCAGGCCCTCCTCGGTCTCGCGGCGCGCGCGCGGCGGGCTCCACATGTTGTAGCGCGACACGCTGATGGCCGAGTCCACCTCCGGCTTGGCCCTCAGGACCTCGACGCCCTTGTCTATCAGTTCGGCGGCGATGGTGGGCGCGTTGCACATAAGCAAGGCCAGCAGCTCGAGGCTGTCGCCCTCGCGCTTCAGCGCATCGCGGATATAGCGGTACCCGTGCGCGAAGGCGTCCTCGCCGAGCGCCTCGGGAGTGCAGAGCTCGGCCGGCCGGTCAATGATGCGGGCGCCGTATTCCAGGGCGATCTTGCGTATGGAGGGGGAATCCGTGGAGACGTAAACGCGCTCCACGTGGCGCGAGGCCTTGGCCGCCATGAGCGGATAAGCCATCATGGGCCGCCCGAGCACGGGGACCGTGTTCTTGCCCGGGTAGCCCCGGCTTCCGTCTCTTCCCAGCATCAAGCCGCAGATCATCGTCGGTCCAAGAGCGCCGAAATGTGATTATACAAGATAGCAAATTATGCCTTCGAGAGCGGCGACGCGTCGCGTGTCGGCCGGGTCGCGCGAACGAGCGAGAGCGCTCTGCCGGCGGCGGCGATCTCGCCGGAGCGCCTCCAAAGACGCGCCAGCTCTGATCCAGCGCCGCGCCAAGCGGTCGGAACTGCTACAATCCAGGCAATGTCTTCCGAGAACGACGAGAAGCCGGCGGCTAGGGCCGATATCAGGGAGGTCCGGAGCAACGTCGACTTCCTGAGGACCGAGCTCAAGGCCGAGATCGCCTGCCTTAGCGGCAAAGTCGACGCCATCAAAGGCGGGATCGCGGCCGAGCTCATGCGCTACGGGAGCAGGGTGGACGCGATCAAGCCCGAGCTCAGAGAGGACATGCGCCGGATCGAAGAGAAGGCCGAACGGATCGCCGTGGAGCTGGTGAAGACCAACGCCCGCCTGGAGAGCCTCGGCGACCGCCTCCTGAAAGCGATCGAGGACCGAGCCGGTAAAGCCGCGTCGTAGGATTCAGTCAAGAGATCCGCGCGACTGATTCTGCGTGAGCGAGGAGCGGCGCATCTGTCGGCAAAAGCGCCAGAAATCCTTCCTGTTCTGCGGCGCGTGAGTCGGTGTTCCCCCGGTTGGATTCCGACTTCTCATCTCGGTCACTGACCCACCTTGTTGAAAGCTCGCGACGGGCTCCGATTTTCTAAAAAATAGCATAGGAAATATAAGGCAAATTCACATTCGGCGCCGAATGTGAATTCTGCCGGAAATCTCAGTGGAATTCTTTTCGAAATCTGAAGGGGGGCGGCGGTGGGAGATTGGGCGGCAACTTCGGCGGCTACGAAGCGGCCTTCGCCTGATGGTAGTAATGCACCGTGCCCCTGTGTTCGGGGAAGTCCTCGTACGGCGCGTAGGGGCGGATGATCTCGCAAAGAATCGTATTCATGCGCGCGCGCTCAGCATAGGCACGGTAGTCATGACAGTACGACAGGTTCCCTGCGTACAGGCTCGGGCTCCTTCCTTCCTTCCTTCCTTCCTTCCTTCTAAGCTTCTCGTGCGTATTCATTAGTGCTTCGGTCGCGGGCTCGAGTACATACAGCCGCAGATTTGGGAACCGGTTGATTCGAGCGAAGAATATCTCGAGATGCTCGGGTTGGACGTATTGCAGGGAGCCCGAAGCGAAGACGATGATTCGCTCATCCCGGCGGCTTTCCAGCAGGTCGCCGATCTTTTGGGCGGAGAAGAGCCGGAAGCTGAGGTTGGCGCCGTTGTGTTTGCCGGCGGAGTAGTCGATTACTTTTTGGAAGATATCCGTCCCAATAAAGGTGTGCTTCGGATGCCGGCCGGCGAGCCAGGCGATCTCTCTCCCTGAGGAGCTTCCGATCTGGACGACAAGGGCGGGCTCGCCTTCGGCGGCCAGAGCCTTGTCGATGTCGGGAAGCAGCGGGCAGGCCTCTTTGTAGGACATGTGCCCTATCCGCTCTTCGAGATCGATGGGCTGGTCGGCATAGTGCGAGGCCCAGACCTCGCCCGCGTCGCCTCCCATCAGAGGACTCTTCATGGATTCCCGCTTGTCGGGGTCCTCTTCCTTGAGGTATTCGCGTTCGAGCCAGTAGGCGAAGACCGCGCGGAAGAAGAAATGGTCGAGCTTGCTGCGCCGCTCCGGATTCGTCCAAGTGGACAGCAGGTAATCTTTGTAGCTTCGGAGCCACGGCAGGCGGCAGATGGGCAGGCCGATGGCGAGGGTGATCGCGTGCTTAAGCGTGCTGGTCGGACTCATGGGGTGGAAGCCTCCGGGAAGATGTCATCTTTTGGCGTACTGCCTCAGCGCCAGCCCGTATACAGCGAGGACCAGGTGTCGTCTCTCGATAAAACGACTCCGTAGAAGCCCTCGAAATCCCAGTCCCTCCATACGTGCTTGGTCATGGCCAGCCAGGAGCCCCTCGGGTACTGCCGGTAGATCCGCTCCCGCTCGACCTTCCAGCCGGTATGCCGGAACAGGAGCCTGAGGTCCTCGGGGCTGAGCTCGAAGATGTGGACGTTCTCCGCGCTGACTTCCTTGCGCAGCCCCGCCCGGATGTGATGGATGCCCAGGCGGCTTCGGCGGACGAAGGGGACGCTCAGCACGAGCCGCGAGCAGCGGGTCTTCGCGGACAGCTCGTGCAGGAAGGTGGCCGGGTCGCTCAAGTGCTCCAGAAGCTCGAAGGCGAGGAAGACGTCGGCGTTGACACCGTACTGCTCGAGCTCCTCGGCGCGCGCGAGGACGGCCTCGAGGCCGCGGGACTGGATCTTGCCGACCGCCTTGGGGTCGAGGTTGACGGAGACGAATCGGTGCTTCGAGCCGGGCACCAGGGCCTTGAGGTAGGCGGTGTGCGTCCCGGACGAGTCCCCCACGTCCACGACCACGGCCTCCGGCCGGGCCTCCAGCTCCGGCGAGGCCAGGGCGATCTGGAACGCTTGCTGGCCGCGGACCTTCGTGCGCAGGAACTCCGAGTCCACCTCGAAGGTGGAGTACTGCTCGCGCAGGTCGGGCTGCACTTCCTCGAGACGGCGGCAGAGGTCCGCGAGATCCTGCTCCTCGATGGCGGCCCGCAGGCTTTTCTCAAGCAGCTCCTCGCGCGCTTTAGCCAGGCGCGCGCGCGCGCCGTCCGGCAGCCGGGACTTGATCCAGCGCTTCATAAGGACTCGGGCCTCCATGGAAGGATGCGGGCCAGCTGCGCGCGCTCGGTCCCCACGTGCTCCGGAAGGAGGAGCACCAGCGCGATCGCCCCGGCCGCGTAGAGGGGAGCCGAGAGAGCGAACGCCCATAGGTCGGCGCCCGCCACCGGCGCGAGGCCGCAGAGCGCGGCGGCCAGGGCCTTGGACGCCGCGCCCAAAGCGAGCAGAAGCGCCAGCACCAGGAAGGGATGGATGATGTCGGTGGAGGCGCGCTGCCGCCGACAGACGATCCACGACTGGGCGCTTACCGTGAACATCGTCCAGAACGACCACCTCGCCGCCAGACCGGTCGCCCCAAGGCCCAGCCCCGGCACGGCGGCCGACGGCTCGGCGAGCAGGAAGTACGTGACGGGCAGGCTGAGGACCATGGCCGCGGAGGAAAACAGGACGTGGGTCTTCGTGTCCTCCGTGGCGAAGAAGAAGGTCCCGTTGAGCTGGCCGAGGGTCTGGAACATGGGGAAGACGAACATCAAAGACAGCGCGGGCCAAGCCGCCTCGTACTCCGGGCCGACGAGCCGGATGAGCAGCGTGCGGCTGTGGGGGATGAGGAAGCATCCGACGGCCGCGGCGATGAAGAAAAGGGCGCGCGAGCTCCGGCGGTAGAGCGAGCGTACGCGCTCTTTGTCGCCCTTGCGCTCCGCCTCCGCGATCTCCTTCCAGAAGATGTTGAGCAAGGACGTGGTCGCCAGCACGCCGAGCATGGCGAACTTATGGGTCAGCGAGAAGAAGCCCTGCTGTGCCGAGCCGCCGAAATACTGGAGGAGCCAGCGGTCCGCGAACTCGTAGACGAAGCCGATGAAGGAATATAAGACCAGGGGGGAGCAATAGGTCGCGTACTGGCCGAAGAACTCCTTCCAGGGGCGCTCGCTCCCCGCGGCGCTCAGCAAAGACCAGTCGAAGCGCAGCCCGAAATAGACGGCGAGCGCCGCGTATTCCGCGACCAGTAGCAGCAATAGGTTGGGCACGCTGAGGCGTCCCGAGACCAGCAGCGTCAGGACCAGGGCCAGATGCGCGACGGATACCGCGGCCACGGCGGACTGGATGAAGAGCGTGCGCCGGACGGACTCGGCCGCCTGGATGAGGAACGCGCGCACCGGCACCGACGCGAAGAAGCCCGCGAAGGCGAGAAGGACCAGGCCGCGGCCGTGGCCGAGCCATATCCTGTCGATCCAGCCGGAGGGCAGCAGGAGCCCCACCGCGAGAGCGACCACGGCGAAGCGCAGGCCCAGCCAGAAGCTGTAGGCGCGGAAATGCCGGCGGCTGTCTTTCCCCTTAGAGAGGAAGGTGAATACCGCGGTCGAGGTCCCCAGGTCCAACCACGCGTTGATCGCGGCGAAGCTCGCCAGCAGGAAGTTGAAGTCCCCGTAGGTCTCGGCGCCCAGGCCGCGCGCCAGCACGATCGAGGCGGCGAAGGCGACCGCGGCCCCGACGAGGTTGGCTGCCAGGGTGGCGCTGAAACGGCGCAGGATGCTGGCGCTCACGGCGGGGACGCTCCCCCCGCGGCCTCCCGTAGAAGCCTCGTCCAGTGGTCGAGCCACGGCTGGAAGCCGCCCGCGTAGCGCTCGCACCAGAGCTCGCGGGCCCGGCGCACCACGGCGGAGTCCCACCAGGAGAAAGGGTCCCGGTGGAGCTCGGCGGCGCGGCGCGCGGCCTCGACGGGGGAGTCCATGAGTATCCCCGCCTCGCGCAGCCGGGCCAGGTCGGCCTCGGCCTGCGGGCGGACCTTGGCGAAGCGCGGGGCCAGATAGACCAGGCAGGGCATGCCGTAGGCCAGGGCCTCCAGGAAGGCTGTTCCCAGGCAGTTGAATGCGAGCAGGCGCGTGCGCGGAAAGGACTCGTGGAGCGGCCGCCGTGCCTCGTCGAGGCGCAGGCCCGGGAAGCGGTCGAGCAGCCGGTCCTTGGCGCGCCAGCCGCGCTCGACGGGATAGGGGCGGACGGTCAGGTCTTGTCCGACGGATTCCTTGAGAGGAGCGATGAAGGCGAACTGGTCCTCGAAGTCCCGCTCGATCTCGCGGCCTATGGGAAAGCCGTAGAACTGGAACGGGTAAAGCGGGAAGCCGTCGGTGACGAAGAGGAGCGCGCTCCCCTCCCGACGGTCGTGCTTACGGCCCATACCGCGGAGGCGGAACAATCGCGGGTTCGGCAGGGGCCGGTTGGGAGCGCTCCCCTCGTCGTCCGTCCATCCCCAGGTGACATAGAGGTCGCAGGTGCTCTTCTCCATCCACTCGGTCGGCAGGTCGAGGTCCACGCCGTAGCCGCCGCCGTGCTGCGCGCCGATGAGCGTGGTCCCGGACCGGTAGAACTCCGCGCCGGCGAACTTGAGAGCCTCGTTGAACACCCATCCCTCCGCGGAGACCAGGACCTTGGGCCTGCGCCGCCAGCCCCGGCGGATCCGCTCCCGGGCGGCGGCGAAGCCTTCGAGATAGAGGCTCGGAAAGTTTTGGGGCAGGAGCGCGACGAGCGCGCGAGAGATCCCTTCGGACGCCTCGATGTCGGCGAGTTCGTCCCGGGCCGCCCAGTCGGAGGCCGGAGGAGGCGGAGGCAGGCGTCCGACGAACTGCGCGCCGCGGCCCGTCAGCGAGGCGAGCAGCCGCCACTGGTCCTTGCGGTCCGCGAAGAGTTCGGTGAGAAGGACCGGCGGCCCCGCCTTGCGCACCGCCCAGTCCGCGAGCCGCCGCTTTCGTCCGATGGCCGGAAGGGGCAGCTCGGGCCGGAGGTCGTCGGGGAGCCGCCTGGTGGGGAAGTTGCGGCTGCAAAGGGACATGAGCTGGGACGCGATCTGGAGGTTGTAGGCGTCGGTGAAGCCGAGCGTCTGGAACTCGAGGGTGTCGCGCGCGGTCGCGTAGTCCCGGTGATCGAGCTGCGTGGTCTTGAGCTCAGGATGGTCCTCGAAAGCGGCCTTCAGGCGCTCGTGGCGGTCGAGCACGAAGTGGATGTAGCGGATCAGCCATGGGCCCGTGAGGATGCGCCAGTAGCGTTCCGGCATGTTGACGCTGTGGAGGCGGTTAATCGTGTGGACGAGCGGGGGGAAGATCTCAGCGAACAGGCGCTCGGACTCCAGGCGCCCGGCGTGTACGCGGCCCTCATTCAGCCAGGGGTCGCGCGCGAAGGAGCGGCGCATGCCCTCCCAGTCCGAGCGGCGGTCGTAGCGCGCGCACCACGGGCCGATAAAAAGGAGCTCATCGTTCGTGTCCCAGAACTCGACGGCGGGAGTGACGGCTAGGTGCATGTCTTGGGGCGGAACTCGAGATCCACGGTGTCGAGGAGCGGTACGAAGCGCCGGCCGGTTCTCGGCCGGGGAGGGTTGTCCGTTGTGGCAGTGAAGACGAGGCGGACGCCGGGCTTCACTTGCTCGAATCTTTCGACGAACTCGACGCGCAGGCCGGGAAGCTTCCTCTCCCCGATGGCGCAGCGGACGAGGGCGGCCGTCTCGGGCCGGGCGACCACGACCGCGTCGCGCGCGCCCCCGCTGTACTCGGCGCTCACGGCGTCCTGGATGGAGTGATTGATCCTGCGGGCCTGTCTCCAGACGAACAGGGCGTATTCGTGGGACTTCCGGGCCTTCTCCGCGCTGCCCTTGAGCGTCAGGAGGTAGCGGGCCTTGTTCCAGTCGAGATGCTTGATCTTGAGGTATCCTTTGCGCACGAGGCGCTTGAGCAGGAGGTTCGTCATCCCCAAAGAGAGTCCCGCACTCGATGAGAGCTCCCGCTGAGTCTTGTCCCGGCCCAGGGATATCTCGCGGATCAGGACGAACTCCTTATCCACGATCGAGCCGCCGTGGCTCGCCGCCTTCATCGGATCGTTCGCGGCGGTTCTCATGGGTTTCCTCCCGCCTCACCGCCCGTCGCGCAGAGGCTGCATCGATCGCTCGGTCAAAGACCTGGGCTCCGGCGTGAGCTCGCGCATCGTCTTGCGCAGAGACACGGGCTGGGCCGGGGGACGCCGGCGACGGGACAGGCGGTTTCCGATCCAGTCCCGGACGTGCGCCGCGACGACGCGCAACGGCAGCCTCCGGAGCTCGTCCTGGAGCAGCCAGGCCGCCAGGATCATGTGCCGCAAGGGATAAAAGTAGGCGACGATCACGTCGTAGCCGAGATCGCGCGAGAGGTTGAAATAGCCTCCCTTGCCATAGTCCTCGATGACCTTGCCGCGCGCTCCGTCGCGAGCGCCGCCTGAGGGGGCCCTCTTCCCGAAGAGGCGCCTCTTGGCGAGCCTCGCCAGGAAGGTGAAGAAGCCCGGCGCCGGGGTCGTGTTGTGCCGGTGGTAGTGGCGCATGACCTCCAGCACTATCCTGCGCCGCCAGGAGCGGACGGTCAGGTAGTCCTCGTCCGTGAAATTGATGGTCTTCGTGTCGTCCTGCGCGTCGATGTCCGATATTGAGAGCAGGTATCTCTCCTCGTCGTCCAGGCTCCGGCCGATGAGCCCCTTGGCGCGCGCGTATTCGTAGACGGGCGTGCCGGGAAGGGCCTGGATATAGTTGATGCTGATGCGCGAACGTGGAGACTCATAGACGTCCTGGGTCACGGTCTTGAGGAACTCCGTGGTCTCGCGCACCGTCTCGTCGGTCTCGCCCGGCATGGCCAGGACCAGTTGATGGATCGTGAAGAGGCCCGCCTCCCGGGTCCACTTGGCGGCGTTGAGGTTGTCCTGGAGCGTGGCCTTCTTCTCCATGACCTCGAGGATCGCCGGGCTGCCGGTCTCCGCCCCGTAGTACACGGCCACGCACCCCGCCTCCTTCATCTCTCGCAGGAGGTTCGGGTCCACCGAACGGACCCGCACGCCTCCCACCTGCCAGAGGATGTCGAGGGGCTTCATCTCTCGCAGGAAATCACGGGCCTGGCGCCGGTCCGAACCGAAGTTCTCGTCCGAGAACGTGATGAAGCCCACGTTGTAGCGGTCCATCAGCATCCGGATCTTGCGCATGATCTGGTCCACCGGGATGGCGCGAAAGCCCTTGTCCCAGCGGTGGCAGAAGGTGCAGCGGCCCACGCAGCCCTTCGCCGTGACCAGCGTAGCCATCTTTTTGCCCCGGCGGTGCGGCTCGCGGGTGCGCGGGTCCTGGTGGAAGTCCGGGCGTTCGAGCGGGTCGGTGATGAAGTGCTCGGGCTTCGAGAATCTTTCGAGGATCCCCCAGTCCGCGTCGAAGACCTCGTCGGGAGGAAGCGCGTCCTCGTAGCCCGGGAAATTCATCTCCCCGTCGGGCTGGATGTAGGTGATGCCGCGCACCCGGGCGAGCCGCTCGAAGTCGAGCGGCCGGCGGCGGCAGTCCTCGAGCACGCGCATGAGGTTGACCGCGACGACTTCCCCCTCGCCGATCACGCAGAAGTCCACGCCGGCGAGCCTGTGCAGGAGCTCGGCGCTGGAGGCGAGGTTGCCGCCTACGATGACGCGCGTTCCCGGCAGCACCCGTTTGATGGGCAGGGACAGGCTCTTCGTGTAGGCGTAGGCCGTGGAGACGACCGCGCTGATGCCCACGACGCTGGGGCGGTGCTCGACGAGGAACTTCTCGATCTCCTCCATGGACGGCCGGAACATGTCGATGTCGTAGAAATGGGGGTCGTAGCCCGCTCTTCGCAAGGACTGGATCACGGCCATCGAGCCGAAGGGAGGATAGGTCGTGGGGACCGGCCGAATAGGGGTCGTGCAGATAACTATGTTCAAAGCTTGAACATTCTATCACCCGCCCCTGGAATGAGTCAATCGGCCGCGCGCGTTCGCGGCCGGGTTTCCTGACGTGGAGTCCTGATAATGGATATAATGGGGCCCCGTGGCGGAAAGCGATAAGGTCTACCAGAAGCACCAGAGCTTCGTCGGCATGCGGCATCGCGGGCCGCTGCCGGAGGTGCTCCCTCGCGTCGAGCGGCTCTACGGGTCTCTGCCCGATGACGGCGACGCGCGTACGCGCGTCATCCGGAGGGCGTGCGAGGAGCTCGTCGGCAAGGCCGTGGACGCCGGCGGACATCCCCCGTTCACGCTGCATGGGAACGTCGCCGACGAGATCGGCCGCATCACCGACGCGGAGCTTCCGCGCTATCTTCACTATCGCTTCCGCTACGAGACGAACCCCCAGCGCAAGGTCCTCGACGACTACCCGCCCTGCCTGCAGGTCGAGCCCAGCTCCATCTGCAACTTCCGCTGCGTCTTCTGCTACCAGACCGACATGGCCTTCACCAAGAGGAGCGGCGGCCACATGGGCACGATGAGCCTGGACCTCTTCAAGCGGATCATCGACCAGGCCGAGGGGAACATAGAGGCCGTCACCCTCGCCTCGCGCGGGGAGCCGCTCGTCTGTCCCGCCATCGAGGCGCTGCTCGCCTACATGGCGGGGAAGTTCCTCGCCTCCAAGCTGAACACCAACGCGTGGTACCTCGACGAGAGGAAGTGCCACGCCATCCTCCAGGCCGACATCGGGACGCTGGTTTTTTCGGTCGACGCGGCCGAGGAGACGGCCTATAGCCGGCTGCGTATGGGCGGGAAGCTCGACCGCGTGCGGGAGAACATCCAGCGCTTCCAGCGGATCCGCGCCGAGCGGTATCCCGAGTCGCGCACGATCACGAGGGTCTCGGGCGTCAAGTACCCGGGCTCGTCCGGCCTCGACGACATGGCGTCCTACTGGGGCGAATACGCGGACCAGGTGGCCTTCGTGGACTATAACCCCTGGGAGAACACCTACGAGCGTCCGGTCAACGACCTGAAGACCCCCTGCTCCGACCTGTGGCGCCGCATGTTCATCTGGTGGGACGGCCGCACGAACCCGTGCGACGTGGACTACCGCTCGACCCTGTCGGTCGGGAACTCCAAGGATTCGAGCGTCAGCGGGCTCTGGAGGTCCGGGCCGTATCAGGAACTCCGGGAGGACCACCTCAAAAAAGGGCGCTCCCGGCGCTCACCCTGCTGCCGCTGTACCGTCGTTTAGAGCGTCCGTCCCGTTCGCTACGCCGCGGGGGTCCGGCTCGCGATCTGCTTCAGGCTCTCCGCCATCGACTCATGCGCTTTCATCCCTTTCCAGAAGGCGACGATCAGGAAGATGTAGCCGCCGATCATCCCGATCATCATGAGCAGCCAGAAGACGAAGGCAAGTCCTGCCGCTACCGGGTTCATCGCTGCCATCATGGTCCGTTCCCCCAACTCACGCGTAAGATAGCGACCAAAGCGGCCGGACGCGCGGATATCATAGAACAATCCCGGCCTGCGGGGCGGGCGGTTCACGCGGGAGGACTCATTTGGTATAAGGGATGCGAGACACCCCGGAGGAGGCGCGCCATATGAAGCGGTTCCATGCTTTCCCCCATTATCTCGGGCTCGCCGCCTGCATATGCCTGTTGGGTCCTCTGGCGTGCAAGACGGCCCAGATCAAAGAGCCTCCGACGGCCCGCAAGGAGCCCAAGAAGCTGGTCAAGCACGGCGACGAGCGGACCGACGACTATTACTGGCTCAAGCGCAGGGGAAGCGAGGAGGTCCTCGACTACCTCAACCGCGAGAACGCGTACACCGAGGCCGCGACGGCCCACACCCGCGCGCTCCGGGAGCGGCTTTCCCGGGAGATGAAGTCCCGCATCAAGCAAGAGGACGCCAGCGTCCCGTACAAGCTCGACGACCACTTCTACTACCACCGGTACGAAAAAGGGAAGGAATACCCGATCTATTGCCGGAAGAAGGGAAGCCTCGACGCGCCGGCATCGCGCACACGAAAGGATAGAACGGCGACGGGGGCGTGTCAATGGAAGATGATGAAGAGAGGAGGCAGGAGACAGGAGACAGAATCCGGCTCAGGGAC
>JBDREN010000086.1:0-13145 GCA_043819795.1 Elusimicrobiota bacterium | reverse complement strand
CCCCCCCCCCCCTCCCCCCCTACGACACTCTAGAGAGTATCGTAGCAAGGGATCGAAGCGGGGCTGATGGATGGGGTGAAAATAAGACAAGGAGGTGACATTGGGAAGACAGAAGAGACCGAAGAAACTGACCGACAAGATGCTCCGGCTGATGAGCAAACTGGCCGAGTACAACTACCTGACCATCACGGAAGTGCAGCTCATCTTCACCAACCAGACCCACTCCTACCGCGTGCTCAACCGGCTCAAGGCCCGCGGCCTGACGCTCGACTTCCGCACCGGGACCAGTCCCGGCAAGGCCTTCTGCCTGAGCCCGGAGGGCTACTGGACCCTGGACCGGCTGCGCCGGCTCCCGGTCACAGGCCGCTTCAAGCCGGAGGATTTCCGGCCGCACATCTTCCAGCATCGGCTGGCCTGCGCGCGGCTCGGGCTGGTCCTGGAGGAGCATCCCATGGTCAGCTGGTACGTGACCGAAAAGCCCCTCTGGGAACGGCGCGGCTGGTACGGCACGAAGGTCTGCGACGCCGAATTCCGGTTCACCAACAACCTCCGCGGCGTGTCCGCGCAGGTCGGGCTGGAGGTCGAGCTCACCCTCAAGAACAGCGACAAGCTCGAGGAATCCTTCCGGAAACTCCGGGAGCGCGACGACCTTATGCATGTCTGGTGGGTCTGCGGCAGCCGGGGCATCCGGAACGCCCTGGCCCGCGAGGCGGACTCTGGTCCCGGGGATGGGCCCCGGCATTTCTTCATCGGGCTCGAGGACGCCCTGCAAAGCGGCCACGCCTGGACCCTGGAGGACGCCCAAGGGACCGCGTACAGCATCGCCCCGGACTCCCTGGAGTGGCCGCCCAGGGCCAAGCCGCTCCCCCCTCCGGAGCCCACGCCGGAGCCCGCTCCACCGGAGCACCCCCCACCCGCTCCGGTGGAGCCGACCGCGCCCGAGCCGGTCCGGCAAGAGCCTCGTAGAACGCCCCTCTGGGATCCCTACCGCCGCCCGCGCAGGCGGGGGCTCTTCCGCCGCCGCTTTTGGTGGCGCAGGGGTGTGAGCCGCGCGGCCGAGACCCTCTTCGCCATGGCCGCGGGCGGCCTCATCATGCTGGCCACATGGGGCTATACGGACTGGTCGGTCCGGGGCCAGTCCAAGAACGGGACCCGGGCCGTCGCCCGCGCCAAGGTAATGACCGACTACGTGGTGAAGAACCTCGCGCTCATGCCCATATGGGTCATTCTCACGGTCGCCACCAGATTGGTCGTTGAAGATTGGAAGGAGGCCTATGACGCCAGAAATCCCGTACCACGATTCTAGGATTCAGAGCAAGTTCGCCGGGTTCATCGTCCCGCAGGAGATCCAGGACGAATGGGATACCGTGCAATGGGTATCGGGGCGGGAGAAGCCCCCGCCGCCCTCTCCGGACAAGCGCTACCTCACGATCCAGGAGCTGGCCGGCTACCTGGGCGTGTCCCGGTGGTCGCTCTACAAGCTGGTCCAGCGCCGGAGCATACCCTTCATCCCGCTGAGCATCGAAGAAGCCGGGGAGGGCGGAAAGAACCTGGTCCGCTTCGATGTCCAGGAGATCGACAAGTGGATGAAGCGCCGGGCCATTACGCCGCTGCGGCGGCAACAAAGCAAATGATAGAATGGAGGTCCGCCCATGGGACTTTATAAGCGCCCCAACAGCCCCTTCTGGTGGTACTCGTTCAAGCTTAACGGTAAGCGATTCCAGGAATCGACCGGCGTCACCGACCGCAGGCAGGCCAAGGAAGTCTACTTCAAGCGCAGAAGCGATTACGCCTCGGGCAAGGCCCTGGACCGCCAGACGCGGCTTCCTTTGAAGGACCTCCTCGAGACCTACATGAAGGACTACGCCAGGACCAACAAGTCCTCCTTCGACAGCGACGCAATCGCGATTCGGACCATGCTTGACTTCTTCGGGGACTGCCTGGTCTCGGAGCTGAACCCGCACCGGATCGAGCAGTACAAGGCCCACCGGAGGCAGACCCTTAGGAAAGGACGGCCGATCACCGGCGCGCGCGTCAACCGCGAGCTCGCGGTGCTCAAGACCGCCTTCAACAAGGGCATGGAATGGGGCCTCGTGCTCGACAACCCCGTGCGCCGCGTCCGGTTCTTCAGCGAGAAGGACCGCGGCCGGACCCGCTACCTGAGCCCGGACGAGAAGAAGCGGCTCCTCGCCGTGTGCGGGCCGGAGCTCCGGCGCGTGGTCCTCTTCGCGCTTAAGACCGGCATGAGGAAAGGCGAAATCCAGGACCTCAAGTGGACGGACATCGACGCGGTGGCCCACCAGATTACGCTCCGCAAGACGAAATCTGGTAGAATACGCCACATCCCGATTCATCCTGACGTGCAGGATACGCTCAACGGGATGGTCCGGAAGGGAGAGCACATCTTCTGCGACGCGCAAGGCAGGAAGCTCTCCAGGTTCGGCGGCCTCAGGAGCCAGTTCGAGGCGGCCGTTGAGCGGGCCGGAATCAGAGACTTCCGGTTTCACGATCTCCGGCACACCTTCGCCAGCGAGTTGATCATGAAGGGTGCCGATTTGAAAACCGTAGCAGAGTTGCTGGGGCACTCCACGACCCGGATGACGGAGCGGTACTCGCACCTGTCTCCGAGCCATAAGCTGGCCGCGATCCAGCTCCTGGAGTCGGAAAAGTGCTACACTAGTGCTACACAGCGAAATCGACCACCTTTCGAAATCCCGAATTTCGCTGAAAAACAAAGAAAGGTGGGGTGGCAGAGCGGTCAAATGCACTGGTCTGTAAAACCAGCGGGCTACGCCCTACATAGGTTCGAATCCTATCCCCACCATACGTTCTCCTGAACCGTGGGGATAGTGCCGGTCCTCTGACTTATTGGATCGGTGCTATCCCCACCACCATTTGGGAAAGACGCTGGCCCGGGAGGGCTGGCGTCTTCTTTTGTCCTCGTTTGCGGTTGATTTTCCCCTAGGGAAAGGACATCGAACGCGAAAACCGCGCCAGGGACAAGAGGAAGTCTTCGAGACCGGGGATGATCGGGATATCCCCGCGTGACCGGATCATGGCCCCTTCTCCCCCCCGCGCGTGATCCACGCCGCCGCTCCATACAGAAGCCCGCCCGCCAGGAAATTGGCACGCACCCCCCATGCCACCGGTAAAGCGATCGTAAGCATAGCGCCGCACACCGACGCCAAGCCGTTTACCCCCCACAAGACCGCGGCCGCTTTCTCGTCCCCGCGGACGTAACGCGCGAGGAGAAAGGGAAACGGCCCTCCCAAGATGAGACCGACCGGAGCCAATGAGAAGAATATCCCCGCGCGCAAGAATAATGGAGACCGCGCCCCCGTGAACGTATAATACTCGCCCAGGACGAAATAAGCGGCCAGAGCGGCCAGCATCGCCCCTACGCAAGCTTCCGGCAATCCGAAAGAGAACCGCCGGCCGAGCACGCAAGCCAAGCGGCTGCCGAGCCCACACCAGAACAAAAGAGAGAACAGGAGGATCGCGAAAATCTCGGTCGGGCCGCCCGCCGCGAGCGTAAGACGCTGCAGCAAGCCCCCCTCCAGGCACATAAAGGCCGCGCCCAAGAGAAACGCCGCCAGAAGAGGCCGCCACGACTGGGCGCCCAGCGCTCTCTTGTGCCGCCGAGCGAATAGGGCGGCCAAAAACGCCGAGAGCAAGGCAACGACGCCGAGCGTCCGCACCACCGAAAAATACCCGCGCGCGCCTTTGCCGAAGTAAAAGAAAAACGGATGTTCGTCGGTCGGCGGGCTAAGTTCCAGGGGATGGGCGGCGAGAAACGCCATACGTCCCATCCTCGCTAAGGCATCAAACGGCGCCCGCGCGACGCGTCCCGGCACCCACAAAGGCGTCAGGCCGCGGCTCCGAGACAAGGTGAGTATCCGCTCGGCGGACGCCTCGGAAATGGGAGTAGGAGAAATGAGGAGAAGATGGCGGTAGCCCATCCCGTCCTTTCTTGTATTCTCGATGACCGCAGCATGACGCATCGCCGCGCCCGTCCCTCGACCGCCTTCTTCCAATACAGACAACGAGGTGATAAGCTGGCGGAAATTCCGCGTGCCGTGATCGTCGATTATGGATAAAAAACCGCCGGGCCGAAGACGGTTCAAATACAAGCGATGGGCTTCCCGGGTATAGAGGTATCCTTCCGCCAGCGCGAAGGTCCCGCTTTGAGGCGTCGCCGTCAGAACCAGCGACATTTGAATCAAGTCGTAGAGCTGGGGATGCGTCATCAAGAAGCGACGCCCCTCTCCGACCGTCAGCGCCACTCCCGGTTGGTCATACACGTCGCCGGCGAAATCCTTCGAGCGACGCACCAGTTCTATGATCGCGGGATTGAGCTCCACCGCCTGGATACGCTCCGCCCCGCCCAACCGCGCCAAGTGCACCTCTAACCCGCCGCCGGGCCCGATGAGGAGGACGTCTTTCGGGCGGAAGAAGTCGAACGGGGCATACGGGGTCATGGCCTTGAGGATATTCTTCTGCGACTCCGTCCTGGGCTCGCGGACCAGGTAGGACGAGTTCGTGGCGTCGTTGTAGATCCAGCGGATATTGGCGTAGTCGGGGTGAGCGTAGAGGTCGGCCCGCCCCGACACGCTCCACGCGTGATCCAGTATCCGGCCCTTTTCCCTCCGCGCGCTTTCATGCAGGGGCTTTCGACCCGGCGGGGAAGCGGTCTCCCAAGGATCCGGCAGAAGCGACGCCGACCACAGTCCCGTCATGATCACCGCCAGGCACAAAACGGCCCGGGAGAAAAACTTCGGGCGTCTTCCTCTCAAGGCATAGCTCCGCACGCAGGCCGCAGTGGAGGCGAGGAGCGCCAAGACCAGATTCAGGCCGACCCCACCCAAGAGGTTGATCGCGGGAATCGCGCAAAGGCATGCCCCCGCGCCCCCCATCAGATCCATGAAGTAAGTCTTATACGGATCGTTCGACGCCGAGGATGCGTAGCATTGGGAAACGAGTACCCCGAGCATCAAAAAAGGGAGAAGGGAAGCCGCCAACAGGACCCAAACGGAACCGGCGGCAAACAGGGCGGCATACACAAGCATAAAGCACGCGGAGAGCGCCGAGAGGCCGTAGACGCGGAGCCGCTCAGGGCCGAACGTCTTCAGAACGCCTAGACGCAGGAAAGCCCCCAAGCCCAAGCCCAGCAAAGCCAGAGAAATAGCCGCGGGCGTGAAGTGGTGAAAGAGGACGTATCCGTATAACCGGCTTTGGCCGACCTGAAACAGCAGGACGAGGAACGTCAAGAAAGGGAGCATCGGAGCAGTTACAATAGTACATTACCCCAAAAAAAGGCACTCCGGAACGTCCTTGACATGAACAGTCCCATCGCGTTTGGGCCCCCGCAAGCCCCGTGAAGGAAGGGCGGCTTCGCCTTTGTTTCCCTTCATCAACCGGGCCGGTCGCGGCCTCGGCCCCGGCGTGTCGCCCCGCACCCTGAAATACTCGCCCCGCCCCGCTCGTATTGCGCCCATGGGTCAGGTATTGATCGTGCTGCTCGGATTGCTCGCTCCCGGTGCCTGCGAGGCGCAGACCCCCCCGCCCTTGGACGACGCGGTCTTTCAGGGAGAGATGCGGATCGTCGACCGCCAGGGCAAGACGGCCGGCCGCTTCGTGCTCGAGCGCACCTCCGTCACGACCGAGGTGACCGGAGCCATCGCCGCCGTTGAGGTCGAGCAGCGCTTCCACAATCCCGCCAAGAACCGGATCGAGGCCGAGTACGTCTTCCCCCTCCCGGACAACGCGGCCGTGAGCGACATGTACTTCCGCATCGGGGACCGGGTCGTCTACAGCAAGGTCAAGGAGCGCGAGAAGGCGCGCAAGATCTACGAGAAAGCGAAGCAGGAAGGCAAGACGGCCGCGCTCCTCGAGCAGGAACGGGCCAACATCTTCACCCAGTCGCTCGCGAACATCCCGGCCGGGGAGACGGTCTTCGTCAAGATTCGCTACGTGCATGAGCTCAAGTACGACGACGGCATCTACCGCTTCGTATTCCCTATGGTCGTCGGGCCGCGATTTATCCCGGGATTCCGGCTCTCGCGACAGGACTTGGGCTCCGGCTGGTCCATGGACACGACGGCCGTGCCCGACGCGTCACGGATCACCCCCCACGTCCTGACGCCGGGCGAGCGCAACGGGCACGACATCAGCCTGCGCGTCCGGATCGACGCGGGCCTGCCTATCAAGGGCCTCCGGTCCAAGTCGCATCTCGTCGACATCCGGAAGCGGGGCTCCGGCGTGGCCGAGGTCCAGATCCGCCCTTCGGACCGGATCCCCAACAAGGACTTCGTCCTGCAGTACGGTCTCTCCGCCGGGCGCGCGGAGCCGGCGGTCCTCGCGCACCGCGACGGCAAAGAAGGCTATTTCATGCTGCTTCTCCAGCCCCAGGCCAAGGTCCGGCCGAGCGAGCCCGTTCCGAAGGAGCTCGTCTTCGTGGTCGACAACTCGGGATCGATGTCGGGAGAGCCGATCGCCAAGGCCAAGCAGGCCATGCGCCGGCTGATCATGGGGATGAACCCGTACGACTCCTTCCAGATCATCAAGTTCTCCGACGCCGCCTCGCAATTCTCCCGCGGGCCGTTGCCCAACACGTTCATCAACCGGCGCCGGGGGCTCTCGTACGTCAACGGGATGCGCGGGATGGGCGGCACCCAGATGCTCGCCGGGATCAGGGCCGCGCTCGACTTTCCCAAGGACCCCCACCGCCGCCGGATGGTATTCTTCATGACCGACGGCTACATCGGCAACGACGCCCAGATCCTCGCCGCCATCAAGGAGCGCCTCGGCGACACGCGGCTCTACTCCTTCGGGGTGGGCTCCTCGGTCAACCGCTACCTGCTTAACGGCATGGCCGAGGCCGGCAACGGCTTCGTCCAATACGTGCGCAACGACGAGAACACGCTGGAAGCGGTGGATCGCTTCTACCGGCGGATCAGCAACCCCCTGCTCATGGACCTGGCGATCGACTGGGGCGGGCTCGACGTCTCGGACGTCTACCCGGGGCGCCTCCCCGACCTCTTCGAGAACCAGCCCCTGTTCGTCTTCGGCCGCTACGGAAAGCCGGGCTCGGCCAAGGTGAGGCTGCGCGGCAGCGCCGGCCAAGCGGCCTACGAGAAGGTCTTCGACGTGGTCCTGCCCGAGGGTAGGCGCGAGAACAAGGCCTTGGGCGCCCTCTGGGCCCGCAAGCAGATCAAGGCGCACATGGACGCGATGCTCAATATCGAGGATCCGAAGCGCGTGAAGCGGATCATCGAGCTCGCAAAGCGCTTCAACCTGATGAGCAAGTACACATCCTTTGTCGCGGTCGAGCGCAATATCCTCGCCGACACGAAGCTCCCTCTGGATTCGGTGCTCATCCCGGTCGAGATGCCCGAGGGCGTCAGCCACGAGGGAGTCTTCGGCCCCGAGGCCCAGGTCTCGATCCCGCGCATGAAGCCCGGGGACCCCGTTTTGAGCGTGGACGCGCCCGAAGAGAGCGCCGCGGTCATCGCCGAGTTCGATTTCGGGCTCCGGAAGCTCCTCAAGTTCGATCCGGACCTGGGCCGCTGGACCTGCCGGTTCCTCGTCCCGCGGCGCGTGGAAGACGGCCGCTACCCGATCCGCGTCCTCGCCGTGCAGCCCGACGGATCGCGCAGGGAGCTCAACGCCTTCTACACGGTCGATTCGAAAGCGCCGGTCCTGACGGTGAGCGCCTCCCGCGAGGGCTCGAAGCTGGTCTTCACGGCCGTGCCGAAGAAGGACGTCCTCGAGATGCGCTCGGGACCCCGAGGAGCGATCGAGGTGCTCCACGACGTCAAGCGGCTCCGGATCCTCGCCCCGGACGGCCGCGTGATCCCGATGAAGCTGATCCGTTCGCCGGGCTCTTTCACCTGGAAGGGCGTGCTGGACCTCGAGGGCCTCGAGCCGGGGGAGACCCGTTTCCTGGTCGAGGCGACCGACTACGCCGGAAACATCCACCACCAGGTATTCCGCCACCGGCTCCCGGACCTCCGGTGACCGGCCCCGCGGCATGGTCGGCCCTTCTCTTCGCCGCCGGGCCGGCGCTTTGTGCAGGACCTCGAGAGCCTCCCCCCGCGCCGTTCCCCATAGAGAACCACGCCAACAGCGAGGACGTCGTGGCGATCGAGGTCCTTGGAGACTCGGCGCTCATCGGCACGACCGGGGCATCGTACCGGATCGAACTGCCGGAGAGGCTGGACCGCGTCGAGAAGGTCCGCATCCGCGGAGCCGACGCCCCCCTCCGGAAAATACCCCCGACGCTGGAGCACGCCGGGTGCGTCTATACTCCCGAGCGGCGCGGGGTCGAAAAGCGCTGCGGGCGGGGGTCCGTCGTTCATCCGGTCCACGGCTTCCCCGCGACCTCGGTGGCCGTATTCCGGGGACGCCTCCTGGTCGGGACTTTCGGCGGGGGCCTTCGCGAGTTGCGGGCGCCCGGACGGCGGCTGCCGGGTTTCCCCGACGTGGTCACCGCCCTCGCCGCCACCCCAAGGCTGCTCCTGGTCGGGACCCGCCAAGGGCTCTACGTGTTCGACGGCCTGGCACGGCGCAGGATACGCCGGGAGGGCCCGGCCGACAACAACATCACCCGGGTCCTCAAGGTCGAAGACACCCTCTGGGTCGCAACCTTCGACAAAGGCCTCTCGGCGCTCCGGGACGGACGCTGGCGGCACTGGACCACGGAGCAGGGACTTCCTTCCGACTGGGTCGACGACCTCCACTTCGACGGCGGACGTCTGTGGGGCGCCGGTCACAAAGGGCTCTTCTGGATCGAGGACGGGCGGGTCGCGATCCCGGAGGGAACGGTCTTTCGAAACAAGACCTCGGCGCTGGCAGGGTTCGGGGGCAAAGTCTATGCCGCGCAAAAGGGCGCAATCCTTGTCTTCGAAGACGGCGAGGTCCGGACGATCCCCATCCCCGAGGAGCATCCGCAGGACCTCCACGTGGACGCCAAGGCCCTCTGGGTCGCGGGCCTGGCCGGAGTCTATCGTCACGACGGGAAGCGTTGGTCCCACTTCCGGAGCCTGGAGGGCTCCATCCCCGTCGATTGGGTGACGGCCCTGGCCCCGCACCCCGAGGGCGTCATCGCCGGGACCTATGACGGCGGGGTATTACTGCTCGATCGCGGAAAGGGCGGCGTCCGCCCCCTATTGCCGCGGGTCTGGGTGAACGCCGGCGCGATCGCGGTCCGCGGGACGACGGTCGCCGTCGGCGGGATGGAGGAGGGTCTGAAGCTCTTGTGGAAAGGCCGGTGGCGCTCCCTCGGGAAGAAGGACGGCCTCGCGGGCGACGACGTGAGCGCGGTCGCGTTCGACGGAGACTCGCTCTGGGTCGGCACGCGCTCGGGGCTGAGCCGGATCGCGCTGACCGGACTCTAGGAGCGTGTCCGAGTAAGACCTGGACACGCTCCTAAACGAGCCCATCGGCAGGCTCAACGCCGGCGGACCTCGACCGGACGACGGGCGCCGCTAGCGCTACTCTTACTTTGTTTTTCCGCCCTTGCCGCCCCCGGCCGCGTCCTTCTGCCTGTCGGGCTGCGCGCTGATCCCGGTCCATTTCTGCATGAGGCCGGGGGCGCAGCCCTTCTTCAGCTGGCCCTCGCCCACTCCCAGGGCCGCCGCGATCTGCCGGCAGGTGCAGCCCCTGGTCGCCAGCATGTCGTAGACCGCGCTCTGCGCGTTGTCCGGCCCCGTTTCGAAGGTGCCGTACTCCACGTTCTGGCCGTACTGGTTCGGGTTGAGCGCGATGGCGTCGAGCTCCGAGTCCAGGCATTCGTCCTCGATCTCGCCCTCGAAGCCTTCGAATACCCCGTCACCGTCCGCGTCGCCGGGCGCCGCCACCGCGTAGTTGCTGAAATGCTCGACCTTCACGGTCAGCGTGTTGGCGCTCATGTCCAGGGTGGCTCCCAAAGACTCCCACAGGCCGGTTGCCGGGTCCAGCCGGTAGATGTCGAGCTTCGCCTCCTGGCGTGGGTTGTTGAGCATGCTTTCGTCGTAGCGGAACGTCAGCGTGACCAGATCGCCGAAGTTCTCCCCCGAAGGCCTGAGCTCGTAGTCCAGCAGGACGAAGCCCGACCCCTTGTTCGTCCTGATAAGGAAATTGCTCTGGTCGCTAATGAGGCTCACGCTGGTCGGCCCGCCGAGCGCGCCCTGCGGGAAGTCGGCGGTGACGCTGTCGGACTCGACGGTGCCGCCCGCGGTGTCCACCAAGGCGCTGGCGTCGTCGTCCGCCTCATTCAGTATGTCGTCGTTGTCGATGTCGGGATCGCAGACGTCACCGATCCCGTCACCCTCGAAGTCCGCCTGGTCCGGGTTGCGTTGCAGCGGGCAGTTATCGACGTCGCCGCACACCCCGTCGCCGTCCGCGTCGTTGGCCGGATCGTTCGGGCACGCGTCGCACGCGTCGCCAGGACCGTCGCCGTCAGCGTCCGTCTGGTCCGCGTTCGCCGCCGCCGGGCAGTTGTCGAGCCCGTCCTCGAACTCGTCGCCGTCCGCGTCGAGGGCGTCGTTGCACGCATCCCCGATGCCGCTCCCGTCCGCGTCCGCCTGGCCCGCGTTGGCGTCCATCGGGCAGTTGTCCACGTCGCCGCACACCCCGTCGCCGTCCGCGTCGTTGGCCGGATCGTTCGGGCACGCGTCGCAGGCGTCGCCCTGGCCGTCGCCATCGAGGTCGGCTTGGTCCGCATTGGAGTCCGCCGGGCAGTTGTCGAGCGAGTCCTCGAACTCGTCGCCGTCCGCGTCCAGCGCGTCGTTACACGCGTCCCCGATCCCGCTCCCATCCGCGTCCGCCTGGCCCGGGTTGGCGATCATCGGACAGTTATCCGCGGTGTCCGCGACGCTGTCGTTGTCGTCATCGGGGTCGCAGGCGTCGCCCGCCCCGTCGCCATCGTTATCTTCCTGTCCGGAATTGGCGGTCGTCGGACAATTATCGATGTCGCCGCAGAGACCGTCCTCATCGGCATCGTTGGCCGGATCGTTCGGACAGGCGTCGCAGACGTCGCCCACGCCGTCGCCGTCCAGGTCGGACTGATCGGCATTGGAGGTCGCGGGGCAGTTGTCGAGCGAGTCCTCGAACTCATCCGCGTCCGCGTCCAGCGCGTCGTTACACGCGTCCCCGATCCCGCTCCCGTCAGCGTCGGCCTGATCCGCGTTGGCGGTCGCGGAGCAGTTGTCGACATCGCCGCACACGCCGTCGCCATCCGCGTCGTTGGCCGCGTCGGCCGGGCACGCGTCGCAGGCGTCGCCTTGGCCGTCGCCGTCGAGGTCGGCCTGATCCGCGTTGGCGATCATCGGGCAGTTGTCCACGTCGCCGCAGACACCATCGCCGTCCGCGTCGTTGGCCGCATCGTTAGGGCACGTGTCGCAGGCGTCGCCTTGGCCGTCGCCGTCGAGGTCGGCCTGATCCGCGTTGGCGACCGCCGGGCAGTTATCCACATCGCCGCAAGCCCCGTCGCTGTCAGTGTCGTTGGCCGCGTCGTTGGGGCACGCGTCGCAGGCGTCGCCCAGCCCGTCGTTCTCGGCGTCGGCCTGATCCGCGTTGGCGACCGCCGGGCAGTTGTCCACATCGCCGCAAGCCCCGTCGCTGTCAGCGTCGTTGGCCGCGTCGGCCGGGCACGCGTCGCAGGCGTCGCCCAGCCCGTCGCCGTCCAGGTCGGCCTGGTCCGCGTTGGCGACCGCCGGGCAGTTGTCCACATCGCCGCAAGCCCCGTCGCTGTCAGCGTCGTTGGCCGCATCGTTAGGGCACGCGTCGCAGGCGTCGCCTTGGCCGTCGCCGTCCAAGTCGGCTTGGTCCGCGTTCGCCAGCGCCGAGCAGTTGTCGACATCGCCGCAGACACCGTCGCCGTCCACGTCGTTGGCCGCATCGTTAGGGCACGCGTCGCAGGCGTCGCCTTGGCCGTCGCCGTCGAGGTCGGACTGATCCGCGTTGGCGACCGCCGGGCAGTTGTCCACATCGCCGCAAGCCCCGTCGCTGTCAACGTCGTTGGCCGCGTCGTTAGGGCACGCGTCGCAGGCGTCGCCTTGGCCGTCGCCGTCGAGGTCGGACTGATCCGCGTTGGCGATCGCGGGGCAGTTGTCCACATTGCCGCAAGCCCCGTCGCTGTCAGCGTCGTTGGCCGCGTCGTTGGGGCACGCGTCGCACGCGTCGCCCAGCCCGTCGTTGTCGGCGTCGGCTTGGTCCGCGTTGGCGGTCGCGGGGCAGTTGTCCACATCGCCGCAAGCCCCGTCGCTGTCAGCGTCGTTGGCCGCGTCGTTAGGGCACGCGTCGCAGGCGTCGCCTTGGCCGTCGCCGTCGAGGTCGGACTGATCCGCGCTGGCGACCGCCGGGCAGTTGTCCACATCACCGCAAGCCCCGTCGCTGTCAGCGTCGTTGGCCGCGTCGTTGGGGCACGCGTCGCACGCGTCGCCCAGCCCGTCGTTGTCGGCGTCGGCCTGGTCCGCGTTGGCGACCGCGGGGCAGTTGTCCACATTGCCGCAAGCCCCGTCGCGGTCAGCGTCGTTGGCCGCGTCGTTGGGGCACGCGGCGCACGCGTCGCCCAGCCAGTCGTTGTCGGCGTCGGCCTGGTCCGCGTTGGCGGTCGCGGGGCAGTTGTCCACATCGCCGCAAGCCCCGTCGCCGTCCGCGTCGTTGGCCGCGTCGTTAGGGCACGCGTCGCACGCGTCGCCCAGCCCGTCGTTGTCGGCGTCGGCCTGGTCCGCGTTGGCGACCGCCGGGCAGTTGTCCTCCTCATCAACGACGCCGTCGCCGTCCCCATCCGGAATCTCGCAGGCGTCGCCGCATCGCGGGTCCGAAGCGTAGGGCATGGCGTAGGCCGAGCAGCTACCGTTGCCGTCCTCCTGGCCGGGATTCTCCACGGTCCAGCAGTTGTCGCAGGCGTCGCCCACGCCGTCGCCCCCGGGCGACACCGGCGCCTGGGAGGCGTAAATCGCGGCGACCTCCTCCGCCGTCACGGCCCTGCTCCAGATGGCGACGTCGTCCACGCGCCCGATCGTGTTGAGGCCGTTGGCCCACACGGCGTTGCCGATGCGCACGTCGGCGGTCGGTATCGCCACGGCCCCGCCCGGCGGCGTGCACTCGACGACGGAGCCGTCCGCGTAGAGGCACCGGTCCGTCCCGTCGTAGGTGTAGAC
>JBDREN010000085.1:0-4994 GCA_043819795.1 Elusimicrobiota bacterium | reverse complement strand
GGCATTTTGGGCAGCACGAAGACCAACAGCGAGAGCGCGTTTGCCGCTTTTGAGGGATTGACGATAGGCTGGTTCGTGTCGCATCTATATCTTGACGCCGTAATAGACGAGGCGGCGATCTATAACAGGGCTTTGACGGCCGAAGAAATCCTTGACCATTACAACAATGGCGAGGGAAGAGGCTATTGTGATCGAGTGACGGATGAAGATGGGGACGGCATCCGAGACGATGCGGATGACTGTCCGGGCCACTACAATCCCGGCCAATCGGATGCGGATAATGACGGGTACGGAGATGCCTGCGACAATTGCTGGTTTGTGCCGAATCCCGCTCAGAGCGACGGTGACCTGGACTGCCAAGATGCTCCTTATTCGGCAGATCCTAAATGCGGGGATGCGTGCGAATGCACGGATCTTGACCAAGATGGATATTCCGTGGAAGGCGCAGATTGCGGGCCCCCAGACTGTGATGACAGCAAATCCGATATGAACCCGGGAGCCATCGAGGTCTGCGATGGCTTGGACAACGACTGTGACGGCGAGGCGGACGAAGGCGATCAGGACGGCGATGGATCGGCCGATTGCCAGGACAACTGTCCGTCGGTCACCAACCCGGGTCAGGAAGACCTTGACGGCGACGGTTTTGGCGACGCCTGCGACGCCGACGACGATGGCGACGGGCGTGATGACATGGCGGATAACTGCCCGCTGGCGGCCAACCCGGACCAGGCGGATGCGGACGGGAGCGGGACCGGGGACGCCTGCAACGATGCGATGGACACGGATGGGGACGAATTCGAGGACTCGTTCGACAACTGTCCTGCGATTCCGAACGCGAATCAGTCCGATCGGGACGCCGACGGGCAAGGGGACGTCTGCGACGTCTGTCCGTCCGATCCCCTCAATGACGAGGACGGAGACGGCGTGTGCGGCGACGTGGACAACTGCCCTGCGGTTCCAAACCCGGATCAGGCTGACAACGAGGGAGACGGCCGAGGCGACGCCTGCGACCCGGACGACGACGACGACGGGGTCGACGACGCGCTCGACAACTGTCCGCTGACCGCCAATCCCGGCCAGGCGAACAACGACGGCGACTCGATGGGCGACGTGTGCGACCCGGACGACGACAACGACGGGATCGACGACATCGCCGACAGCTGCCCGTTCGAGGACGCCTCGGGCCGCGACGCGGACCAGAACGGGTGCATCGACTCGGTGGACGACCTCGATGAGACGATCGAGTCGTTGGACCTGCACGGCGGCACGGAGTCCTCGCTCGCCTCAAAGGCGGAGAACGCGGCCGCCGCGGCCGAACGCGGCAGCACGAAGGCCGCCGCGAACTCCCTGGAAGCCTTCATCAATCAGGTGGATGCCCAGCGCGGCAAGAAGCTCAGCGAGGAGGAGGCCGACCTGCTGATCGCGTTCGCGCAAAACGCCATCGCGGGGCTCTGAGGGCTTGAAGAGAGACTCCGGGTGACGTCCTTGGCTCCGCGGGGGCCGGGCCGGCCGCTCACGCCCCGCGCTCTTGACTCCCCGGTTCCCGGTGCTATACTGGGAGAGACTCGGAGGGCGTCGAGCGTGTAGCACCGGGTCTCATCCCGTCATGGCCGCTCCGAAACAGGCAGCGAGGACCTCGTCCGGGCGTAATCCGCGGCTCGGCGCGGCGGTCTTCCTCTTCGCTGTCATCGGCCTATCAGTGTTCCCGGCCGGCGCCCGTGCCGGGGAGACCTCGATATCAAGACGCCTGGATGGATTGGCGGACAGCCTCGTGCAGGGCTACCGGCGGGAACGCCCCGAAGGGGAGAAACAGACCCTGGCGGTGTTCTCTTTCAACTGCAGCGCGAGGCTGGCGCGGGAACGCGTGGGCTACGCCATCGGCGAGCTGTTGACCCACAAGTTCGTCCAAAGCCAGACTTTTTCCGTCGTGGAGCGGACGGCCCTCCATGAGGTGATGGAGGAGCAGAAGCTGCACCTGACGGGCGCCGTGGACTCCAAGACGGCCGTCGAGGTGGGCCGGCTGGTGGGCGCGCACGTCCTGCTCCTCGGGAGCGTGGAGAAGCTGGCCGGCGCGTATCAGCTCAACGCCCGGCTGGTCGAAGCGGAGACCGGCGGGATCCTGGCCACGGGTTATCAGGAGCTCCCCGCGAGGCTCTTCGAGGAAAAGGCGAGGCCCTATCTCACCGTCGTTCCCAAGCGCCACAAGATAGGAATCTACCTCCTCCTCAACTACAGGCACAATGCGAACAACTTGCCGGTCGGCCAGATCCAGAGTCACGCGTGGCCCCACGGGGCGGTCGATACCTCCCCCCGCCCCTTTTCCGCCCTTTTCGTCGGAGGGGGCGTGCGGTACTTCCCCGTCGAACGGGTCATGTTCGACGTGAGCTACGCGCGGATCGCCAACAGCCCGTCCTACGCGCGTCATCCTACTTGGAGCTACCAAAGCGCCCAGCCCACATACAGCCGGAAGATCGGGGGAGGGAACGCGAGCCTGCTGCGCGCCACGGTGAACTGGGTGCAGGCGCTCTCCGGAAGGATGGAAGCGTTGTTCGGCGCTGGCGTATGCAGGTTTCAGGCCAGCCCCGGGGCCGCGAGGCCCATGACGGTCGTGGTCCCAAGCGTCCGCACGGGCCTCGAGTTCAAGATCCAGCGCCGCCTCGGGATCGGCATCAACTTCAACTACGATTTCATCGACAGGGAAGTGACCGACCACTGGGCGCCGCACCCCGAGGTCATCGAGTTCAGCAAGTGGTCGGTCGAGCCGGCTCTGGCCCTGTATTTCTGAGGGTCCCTACTTCAAACGGGGGACCGGCGAGGGCCGGCCGCGGGCGTCCACCGCGACCATGGTGACCTGGCAGGAGTTGGTGCGGGTGCGCCGCCCGCGCTTGACGTCCTCGGCGTAGACGTCCACCCCGATCTTCATCGATGTCCGGCCCACTTCTTTCGGGCGCGCTTCCACGATGATGAGGTCCCCCACCCGGATCGGGAACAGGAACTCCACGCGATCCATGGCCACGGTGACGCAGGGCTTGCCCGAGTGCCGCATGGCGCACACGCCGGCGGCCTTGTCCACCATCTCCAGGATCTTGCCTCCGAATACGGTGCCGAGCGTATTGGCGTGCGACGGCAGGATGAAGTCCGCGAGCTGGGTGGCGGATTCTTTGGCCGGCTTGGATCGGGCTGCTTTCATGATGGTTCCTCGGCGTGGATCTCCCGGCCGCCGCTTTATCGGACGATAGAACACGCGCCCGGAATCCGCATCGTAGCGCAGGCGCTTCAGACTGAGCGCGGGCCTGAGGCAGTAGCTCAAGACGCGCTCCAGGCCCGCGCGGTCATCCGCCCCGATGCGCACCTTGCCGTTAAGCGCCCTGGCGGAACACGCCAGGACAGAACATGCGTCGAGGTAGGACACAGCTTAGACGTTCTAGAGAACCCGCCGTGCGGCCGGGCCAGCATCTCCTCGACCGCCTCTTGCGGGACCGCGCGCGGGCGCGCCATGCGCCTCAGTATCTTGCGGCGCACGCGCCGCGTGAGCGCGCGCACGGTCTCGGCGTCCGGCTCCGGCGCCGGGCGGAAGATCAAACGCCCCATCGGAAACCACAGCGTGAAGATGAACGTGGAGGTTGACGGCCGAGCCGAACCGCTGAACCACAAAAACAGCGGCCGGCGCGGCGCCCGCAGGCGAACCGGAGACCTCAGCGCAGTAGCGCGTAAGCTCCCGCGTCAGTATCCGGCACACCTCCCCCGCCAGCTTCGGGTTCCGACCGAGCGCTACCGCGAGGAAGTGCCGCCTCCGATGCCCTGGGGGCGGCCGGTCGACGAAATATCGGAGGCGCTTGGGCAGCACCAGCACCCACTGCCGCCACGGCACGCGCGGGAGGAGCTCCTCCGTCGCTCTCGTAGTCACGATCGAAGCGCGCTTTGAATCGCAAGCCGGACAACACAGCCTTCGCCGGCAGGAAAACGCGACGAACACGTCCGCCCCGCACCCTCGGCGGAGAAACCGCACCACCCCGAAACGGTGCACGCCGCACTCGAGAAACCCGCGCAGCGCCTCCTCCGCGCAGAAGGTCCGCGCGTCGGGGACCGCTTCGGCCAGATACGTCTCGAGAGAGTCCTGTACGATCCGGTACAGCGGCGAGGCCGCAACCCGCCGCGGGCGGTAGACGCGGACCTCGTCCGGGGGATGCGCCATCCCCCGGGTTACGACCCAACCCCCGGAAAATTCCGCCTCGTGCGGACGGTCGGCGTCCGTCGGGTGTGGCGTGTGAGCCGGCCGCCTACGCCGCAGCGACTGGCGAACCGAGCGAGGTCCGGAAGGCTTGACGAGGACGCCGACGGCGACCTCGACGCCGGAGACCCGCAAGTTCATGACGGTCGCGCTCAACAGCGACGGGGGCTACGAGAACTTCGGCGGTCTCCCAAACCTGCCCTCAGCTTTCCAGAAGGTCAATGGCATGAAGGAAGGGCGCGGGGAAGCGGCTTTATATTCCCCACTCAGTTAAGCGCCGGCCTATTCGGCGGGGAACAGGGAGGCTTCCAGACGCCGGAGCCCTTCCTTGATCGAGACTTTGGGCTCGAATCCAAGGCTGCGGCGGGCCGCGCCGATGTCGAACCAGTGCGCCGTGGAAAGCTCCCGGACCAGGAAGCGGGTCATGCGGGGCTCGCCGGCGAGGCCCAAGAGGCCGTGGACCGTCTCGAAGATCGCCCCGGCCGCGTAGGCGAGCTTCGGGGAGATCCGGCCTCTCACCGGGGGAAGATGCGCGGCCTTCAATATCCCGTCGACCAAGTCCCAGAGAGGCATGGGCTCGCCGTTGGTGATGAAGTAGGCCCTGCCCGCGATGGGTGAGCCCGGGGAGAGACGGTCGGCGGCCAGGATGTGGGCGTCGGCGGCGTTGTCGATATAGACCGAGTCCACGAGCTTGGGCTCCGCGCCGATCCTGAGCAGGGTGCCGGCCTTCCGGCGGGCGATGATGCGCGGGACCAGCTGGTTG
>JBDREN010000084.1:0-10698 GCA_043819795.1 Elusimicrobiota bacterium | reverse complement strand
CCCTCCCCCCGGTGAGAAGCGGGGCGAAAGTGCAACCGGGGGCGGCGTTTTTTCAAGAATGCGGCACCACATCACTCATAGTCATCCCCTTCGCTGGCTACACCACTGAATGCACCACGTTTCGGGCCCGTTTACACCACTTTTCGCACCATCAATATGCACCACAACTGCACCATGTAGCCGAAAAAAAGTCACCCGCCCGCGCTCCCCTTCTTCTTCCGGTTGATGTCCGCCAGGGCTTGGATGAGTTGCCATTCCTCCTTGGTCCGGCCGACCTGTTCGAGCTCGATCTTCCGGTACCGGCCGCCCCGGAGCCAGGATTTCATCTGGTCCAACTCCTTCATTAGGGCGCGCGCGATGAAGCGGTAGTGCGCCTCATCGTCATGCTTGCCGTGCTTCTCGACCGCCTTCCAGTAGGGATCATCAATGGCCTCCAAGGTGTGGCAGACCTTGCGGTAGATGATGTCCCGGAGGTCGTAGCCCTTGCTGATGAGCAGGGCGAAATCCAGGATCTCCTCGCCGCTCAGGGTGCCGTTGAGGATGAGCCGGTAGTGCTCCTCCGGGAAGTTCCTGACCACTTTCTGGATGGCCTTGAGGGGGAAGTAGAGCTTGGTCTGGAGGTAGAGGATGACGGCCAGGCGGTTGGTGTGCTCCGGGTTCAGGTAGTAGGACTTGTGCCCGCCGCGGTGGATCGGGAGGGGGAGAAGCTTGAGCTGGGGCGAGCTATAGAGCTGGAGCGTGCGCCGCGAGACGCGCTGCTTGTGGACCTGGTGGAACTGCTTGAGGAACTCCCGGGTCTCCATGAGGCAGGGCACCTCGAAGAGGGGGAACAGCTCCGGGGAGTAGAGTTCCTCGAATGTCTTGATGGGGCGCTCGGCGGCAGTATTGTGCACCACTAATGTATTATACAGTGGAACTGCACGTTTGTAAAGGTCTTTTTCGCTAGCCCTTGAAATTTCCGTTCATCAGTCTATAATGTTCATTAACAATGAACATTGGCAAAGATGAGAACAAAATCTTCGGGCCCTGCCTGGAGCATCTCCGGCGGTATCTAAAAGGAACGAAGGTCGCCTGCCAGCGGCCCCAAGGCCCGCATCAGCCCGGCTTTGTCCTGACCCTTCCAGCCTTGAAGCTTGCTGCGGAGTGCAAGGCGAACTTGGCCACGCGGGCCCAGGCTCGCCATGCTGTCATCCAGGCACGGGGACGCGGAGGGAAGGACACCCAGACGTTCATCGTCGCGAAATGGATCCCGGAAACGGTGGCCGAGGAGCTCCGGAAGGAGGGGGTCTTCTTCATCGACACCGTGGGCAATGCCTATCTCTGGAAGCCTCCGGCGCTCGGGATCGACATACGCGGCAAGAAGCCCGACCAGCGACCGGGGCCGGAGCCCGGAAGGATCGTGGACCCGGCCGGCCTCAAGGTCTTTCATCTGCTGCTGACCGACCCCAAGGCCCTCAGGCAGCCCCTCAGGACCATCGCCGAGCGAGCCAACGTGGCCTTGGGCACCGCGCACATCGTGGTCCGCGAGCTCATGGCGGCACGCTACCTTCTGCCCGGCAAGGGCCGCGAACGGCGGTTGGGGGACGCGAAGGCCTGCATAGAAACATTTGTACGCGGCTACGCGCTCAAGCTGCGCCCCGCGTGCCTCATCGGCCGCTACCGCCATCGGGCGAACAATGCCGCCGCGATCCTGGAGGCATTCAAGAAGCGCACGGCCGCCGCCCAGCCCCCGGTCCGGTGGGGGCTGACCGGGGGCATGGCCGCCCGGGAAATGACCCGTCACCTTGAGCCGAACACGGTGACGGCGTTCGTGGACGAACTGGCCGAGCAGAACCTAAGGGAAGAGCCCATGCTGCTGGACCGCAACGGCAACGTGACCCTCCTGAGGCTGTTCGCCCCGACCGCAGTCGAAGAGCCCAAGCCAAAGGAGGCGCCCCTGGCGACGCCGCTTTTGGTCTACGCCGAGCTTTTGAACGAGGGCGGGCCGCGCGAACTCGAGACGGCGGAGATGATCCTCGGAAAACATGTTCTGCCGCAAGTGGGAGGGTAGCCCCAGAGTACAAGTACAAGGAGCGCCACCCGGACGGCTACCAGTACACCCAGTTCTGCGAGCACTACCGCCGCTGGCTGGGTAAGCTCGACTACGTGATGCGCCAGGAGCACCGCGGCGGCGAGAAGCTCTTCGTGGACTACGCCGACGGGCTCTCTATCACCGACCCCAAGACCGGCGAGTTGATCCCGACGCAGATCTTTGTCGCCACCTGGGGCGCCTCGAACTACACCTACGCCGAGGCCAGCCTCACCCAGGAGCTGCCGAACTGGATCGCCTCCCACGTCCGGGCCTTCCAGTATTTCGGCTGCGTTCCGCGCGTGCTGGTCCCGAACAACCTCAAGAGCGGGGTGACCAAAGCCTGCTTCTACGACCCGGAGCTCAATCCCACCTACGCGGAGCTGGCCGCCCAGGGCCTTCAGATGTCGCATTTTAGAGTGGACAGGACAAGAAAGCGCCGGAGCTCCGAGCAGATTGCATGAAGAATATGACCCCAGCACAGATTGAAGAAGGGCAGCAGCTGTCCCGGGAGCTGGCAAAAGAACCTGGGAAGTGAGCCGCGCTCAACGGCCGGGCCGGCCGGCGGCGGGACCGGCCGGCTGGAGCGACGTGTTTTGAGAGCAGTAGCTGAGCGACTTGCCCTTTCCGATCGGCTGGCTCAGGTCGCAAGTCACCGAAAGCTCTTGCGGAGCATTCCCCATTCCGTGGACCGTCAAGCCGCGGTACTCCTCTCCTCCTGCGACTTTGATTATTATAACGTAGTCATAGAGAGGGTCGCCCAGCACGGTCTTCGTAAAATGCATCTCTGATAACGGGCCGAGTTTGAACCGCCCATCAGCATCCGTCCTGGCTGTTGCAGTAACCTTGGAGAAATTGGTGGTCAGGAGCACTTCGGCGTTGGATGCGGGCACACCGTTGCGGATGATAGCACCGGCAACCTCCGGCGCGTAGCAGCGTCGGTTTAGATACGGCACGCACGCTGTGTGGGCGAGGGCTGCGACCAATACGATCAGCTCTGTGCTCACAACGCTCCCGCCCCCTAAAGGGATCCGAAGTGGCTATAATACAAAACGCGGAGTCACAAAACGCCGATGGGGCAGGCGGAAATACTTTTTGGGAGATGATAAATGACCGCCCGACAGCTCGCCGCTCCAATTGTCATGGTCGCGGTAGGAGCCGGCCTCTTTTTCGGGGGCAGGCATTTCGCCAGAAAATTCTCCTCGCCAGAGGCGACTTTCATGCCCGCCACGTTCGTAACGGCCCGGGGCATCGCCTCCTACCTCTTCACCGTAATTTCCTGGGCAGGGGCACTGCTGGCCGCAATCGGCGTTATTTTTTTCTTCGAATAAAACGAGGAATCATCCGACCTGCGGCGGACATGCACGCGGCAACCGCGCCCGTCTCATGGCAAGGACCATGAATAGGCTCTATTTGGGCTCTACCGTGATCTTATGGACCGGGGTATCTTTCACATCTCCCCTGAACATAAGCTGAAAGGTCAGTGTCACCTGGCCCGGTTTCATGGCTTCAAAAACAAACCGAACCGATTGGCCATCGCCGCCGGGCATATTAGCTCTCTTAGGATTCTGATATTCGCTTCTCTCACCGCGGAATCTGACGACGCCGCCATCGTCGGCTGATAAGAAATCGACATCGGAGCCTACCGATGGATGCCGGCCATAGAGCAAACAGAAGGTATCACCTACTTTGACCTGGACATCTTTAGGAGATCCATACGATTCGTTCAGGCAGGTCATCTTCGTTGTGTTTTGCGAAGGATTCCCCTTGAAAGAGGAACAGCCGGAAAAAACCGCGAACAAGCCGACTATGATGAAGGTTTTCATTAATCTGGTTGTAGATAGAAATAACCCGGCTTCGGGTCCACCGCCGCGCCCTGCACTTCTCTTCAACCGCGCTCCTTCCGACTGCGTGCCCCTGCAGGGGCACGCAGTGGCTATCATACCAAACACGAAACCAAGAAAATCGCCGTTAGGCCGGCCGAAGTCCGCCTCTAGGCAGCCGCCAGCCTGTGCGGCAGGCAGGTCATCGTCGCCGGGGGGATTGGTAGCCATCGTGCGCGGATTGGGACGGGTGGGCGGGACGCGCGCCGTCAACGCCTTGAAAAAATGCAGGGCGACCTGCACCTTCCCGCACGCAACGCGGCCGCAGCCGCTTTAGAGGAACTCGGCGAGTGTGGCTGAGAGCCTGCGGGCGAAGTTCAACAAGGCCCTGGAAGCCAGGAAGCATGCCGATGAGAGCGTCCCGGCCGGCTGCGAGTTCGTGGAAGCATATGTCAATTACGTTCACTCCGTGGAGATAGGCCCGGTGGCGTTAGCGCAGACGGAACCAGATTGTCGGCGCCCCGCATGCTATTATGTCCTGTAGGAGGCCCGTGCGGCGCGATCGCTGAGCCCGGCGCCCAGCGCGGCTCCCCCCGATGACTCACGATGGTTCCGTTATGCGTCACTTTTCGCGCTTGAAGTCCCTCGTCACCATGGACCGATCCAGACTTTACGGGGCCCTGCTCTCAGGCATGCTCTTCGCGGGCTGCGTCGGCGCGAACACCATCGACCAGCATGGGACGACATCGCTCATGTGGGCGGCGCAGGCCGGAGACCTGGCGAAGGTGAAGCGGCTCGTGGGGCAGGGGGCGAACGTCAATGCGGTCAACGGGAACGGAGTGAGCGTCCTGTTCCACACGACGTACTACAAACGGGCGGAAGCGGCCCGATACCTCATGCAGAACGGCGCCAAGCCGGCCAACGAGATCGAACGCGTGGCCGTCGAGGCGATGATGAGGGAGGCGCCGGTCCCCGAATCGCTGTAGGTTGGGCCAGGTCCCGTTCCTGGGCCGCGAACGGCAGCAGCAGAAATCTCTCTTTCATCGTATTCTCAGGTGCATCAGGGCCTTGAGCCCGGGCTATTCGTTGGCATCGTCGGGCTGGCGGTAGGCCGTGTCCCACCACGGGTCGAGCGCGGAGGCCTCGACACGCTTGTCCTCCGCGGTCATGACGATGACGCCTGAACGAGGCATAAGCTCCGCCGCGCCGGAAGGCGTGACTTTCAAGGACCAATCCGCGTTCGCGGCTTGAGCCTTGCCGTTGGGAACCAGGACTTGGACATCCCCCTCCGGCGCGCGCGCGGCGAAGCCGGCCTGCCCTTTGCGCAAAAAGACGAGGGGCTTGCCGCTCTTGGCCGCTTCCACGCGGCTCTCAGGCTCCAGGCGGATGAAGAGCCCGCCCTGTACGCTCAGAAGGCGCGTCTCCCCAGGGCCGGTCTCCGCCGCCGCTCCGGGCGCGAGCGGTTCCCCGGACGGCAAGGACCCCGTCGACGCGGTGATATGAGTGATCTCCACCTCCCCGTCGAAGAGGGTCAGAGTGGTCGAGTCCGAGGAGGCTCCCAAAGTGAACTTCGTGCCACGGACAGCGATCACGACAGCCGAAGTGCGCACCTGGAACTTATCCTTCCAGCGGCCCTTGAGCTCCGCCAAGGCGTGATCGGCCACCGTCTCGTAATAGATCTTGCCGCCGTGGAGCGTCCATCCCTGGGTATCGAACTGTGTGCGCGGCGCCAGCGTCATCCGCACGCCGTTGGGCAGGATGATGTTCGCCGGGTCGTCGCCGGTGCGGATTAGCCCGGCCCCCTCGAACGCCTCTCCCGGCGTCAGCTTTCGAGCTCCGTCTTTGGTGACGATCATGGCGTTGCCGGTCGCTGAGCCCACGCCGAAGAGCGCCTTGGGCTTTAGCTTCAGCTCGGCGAGCAGGCCGCCGAATTCCTTGAGCTTGCGCAGGGTGCGCCGTACCGTGGCAAGCGACTCGCGCGTATCCTCGATCGCCTTCGACAGCACGCGGGCCGCATCCCGGTTCTCGCTGGCGATCTTCGGGTTGCGGCTCGCGGTGCCGGCCTCGGCCCGGTCGCGCAGGTTCTTGCGCGACACGATCTTCTGCCGGAAGTCCGTCTCCTTGGACTCGAGGCGCTGGATGTCGTCGGCGAACGGCGACGGGTCCGCCGCGCGCGCCGGAAGGCAGGCGAGCGCCGCCAGGCAGACGGCGAACAGGAGCCTCATCAAAGCTGCTCCCCGGACGGGGCGGGTTTTCCGATCAGGTTGTAGGCGGGCTTGCCCGGCTGAAAATCGCGCCGCAGGAGCGGCAGCAGCGACACGCAGTCCGGAGAGAAATAAACAACCTTCCACAACTGCTTCTTGGTGTAGGCTGAAAAGGCCGTGATGGAGCAGTCGGACTGGCGTCCGTATTGTTGGGAAAGACGGACCGCTTCGGGTGTGGTCTCCGCGATGCCTTCGCTGATCGTCAGCATGACATCGCAGCCTTCGGCCGACGAGCTGCCCGCCGGAAGGACCCGCAGGTTGCGCGGGAGTTTGAAAAGGAACGGATAATTGCTAAATATGCCGCTGGTCATCGGTCCCCCCTGGCCCAAGATGCTGGACACGCAGAAAGCGGGCTCACCCGTCCCGGGACCGGCGGGAGCCATCGCGCAGCCCGTGAGGAGGGAAACGGCCATGAGCGTCGAAGGAAGGATATTCTTATTCATTAGTTGAACTCCGTTGTGAACCAGGAGCATCATCGGAATCCGTCCGCGCCCGCGCCCGCGCCCGCCGGAGGCAGGGCGCCGATATGCCCGCCGCCTCGGCCCCGGCCGATGAGCGGCGACTCGAGGCTCAGCCGATAGTCGCCTTTGAGCCGTTCGGCGAAGAGCGGGTCCAACGCGATGTCGGTGTTTTTCATGAGGTCGGCGCTCATGCTGCCCTCGGAATAGTCGTTGTATCCGCCCGAGTAGCCGCAGTCGCTTTGGCATTTCAAGAGCGTGGGGCTGCCGGCGAGGATCGAATCGTAGAGTTCGATGCGGCTCGCGTCGGCCGTCACGCCGCTCGAGCGGTTGTCGACCACGGTCAGGGAGCGCAGCGTCGCGGTGCTGCCGAGACTCACGATGACGCCGTCGCCGTTGTCATGGAACAGGGAGCGTAGCACCTTGGCCTGAGACCCGTGTATGAGTAGGCCGACCACGGCCTTGCGCGCCCGGCAGTCCTCTACGGATACGTCCTTGGAAGACTGGACGGCGATGCCAAGACGGCCACCGCTGACGTTTAGCCGGCGCAAGACGACGTCGCTGGCGTTCAAGACCCAGAGCGTGGTGTCGATGTCGGGGACTCCAGGCTTCTGCTCCAAAGAGAGGTCCTCCACTGTCACGTCGCGTACGCCACCGAGCCAGAGCATGCCGGTGAGCACTGTAGCCTCTCCTTCCCCGCGGAGCGTCCGCCTGGAGACGAAAACGGTGATCGGCTCCGCATAGCGGCCGGCCCGCAGCAGGAGGGTGTCTCCCGGCCCGGATCGGAGCAGGGCGCCGAGCGGGCTGAGATAGTCTCCCTTGCCGTCCGCGGAGACGACCAATGTGCGCGGCGCGCGGCCGGATGCGGGGCGCTCAAGCAAAAAACCCATGGGAGGCGGATCGCCTTCGCCGAGCTTGACCTGCATAGCGATGTTTTTTTTGGCCGAATACAGCTCAAGGGAAGCCATGTCGTAAGGCTTGAGGCGGGCGAGCGCGGCCTTGATTTGGGAGATATCCTTCATCGGTTGGCCATCCAGCGACCGGATATAGACGGACTGCGCAGGCCAGCCCAGCTTCCGCATCCCCTTGTCCTTCTCGATGCCGGGGAAGCTCTCTAGGCGGGGACCTGACGGCGTATTACTCACCTGCATCCCCAGAGTCGCTGTGAAGGCGCCGAGCGTGCACGTCACGGGGCGCGCCGCTGCGTCCCTGTAGACCTCGAACTTGACGCGCGCGCCGGCGCCTTTAGCCTTGATCTGGGCGATGTCCGAGAGTGACTCCCCGTCGATCTTGGCGAGGACGTCCCCAACCGCTAGGCCGCAATCCTGCGCGGGCGTCCCGCTAAAGACGCCCAGCACAAGAAGGCCGTTTAAGTCCGGCGGCAGGGTCAGATCTTTGCGCAGCTCCGGGGAGATCGATAGCGCGAGTTTGAGCCCGAGCCAGCCGCCGGGGCGTTGGTCGCCCTGACGCGCTTCAACGGCGCCTCCTTCGCTGGCAAGAGCCAGGGCGCAGACGGAGAATAACACCAACGGCAGCGGCAGGAGTTTCTTTCTCATTGTATCCTTATTTGCTTCGGGGCCTTGAGCCCGGATCGGATCGCGCGCAGACGCTCTATCCGCGATTCGATGTCTCTCCTGCGCGGGTCTCGCGGGGAGATGTCCAAAAACGATTGGAACTCGGAAAGCGCGGCCTCGCAGTGGACGGAGAAGCCGCCCGTGCCCTGCGTCGCCAGAAGCTCGCGCACCAGCCCGGCCGCGCGGTACGGCTCCGGCCACCAAGGAGCGATCGCCTGGGCCGCCATGAAGGCGGCGCCGGCCAATGCGTAGCGGCCCGCGGCAGCCTCTGCGCGCCCCTTCTCGAAGAGATCGGCCGCTTCCTTGGGAAGGGGCGGGCCGGGCTTGAGCCCGCGCGCCAACCGCGCCACCTTGCGCCCAAGAGCGGCGCGGTCAGGCGTTTCAGGATGCAAGAGCAGGTAGCGCACGTACTCGGAGACCGCGAGGCGGCTCCTGCCGAGCTTCTCGTCCACGAGGGCGAGGTTGAAGCGTGCCCGCTGGGAGTAGGGGTCCATTTCGAGCGCCGCGAGAAAACGGGGGCGAGCCTCCGCCATCTTCCCCGAGCCCGCGAGCCGGACGCCGTCGTCGGTCAACCCGGCGGAGGATTCCCGAAGATACGTCTTGAGCTCCGCCGCGCTGGCGCTGAACGCCGTTTCGGCCGCGGCCGCTCCGCACCGGGCCTTGGCCGTGAGCTGGGCGGCTCCGGAGCGAGGCAGGACGTAGGCCAGTTTGCGCGGGTCGAAGCGGGCGATGCCCGAGGCCTCGGCGCGCTCCTCCGCCCGCAGCCCGCCGGGCAGCGTCAGGGAGACCTTGGCGCCGGGGCACGGTACTTCGCCCTTCTTGAAGACGCGCAGCACGCGCACGCCGAGGATCGCGTCGCTGCGCACCGGGCGCAGCACTTCCAGGCGCAGGCTCTCGGCCTTCAGCGGGGCGGCCAGTAGGAGCGCGAAAAGCAGGCTAGCGGCCAACGTCGAACTCCTGAAAAAGGTCGTCGAGCTTCTTTCCGTCCCCGCCGGCCTGGTCGAGGCGATCGGCGATGCTGCGGCCTTTCTCCGCGGCTTCCTTGGCTTCTCGCTCCAGCCGCTCGGCTTCGGCCTTGGCTTCAACGAGCTCCTTGCGCGCGGCTTCCGCCGCGTCGCGCGCCGCTTGGCCCATGCCGCCCGTCTCGTCGGCGCCTTCCGCAGCTTTCTCCGCTTGCGCGACCGCGGCCTCGGCCCGGGTCACGCGCTCGCGGGACTGACCGGCTTTCAAATCCAGCTCGCCGGCCCGCGCGAAGAGGTCCGCGGCGAGTTCGGCCGCCTTGCGGCGCTTGTCTATGGCCGGCGGCGCGGGCATCGGCGGCTCCGGGATATCGCAGCCTGACATCGAAACGCTGAACATCTGCCCCGCCATCGCTTGCGCGGACTGCCTAAGCAGCACCTCGCTTTCCTTATCGTCTTGCGTGCGCGCCGCTGCCTGGCCGAGGCAGGCGCTCGCGAGGAGTTGTTTGAGAGGGTCGGGGGTCCTAGGCGGAAGGTTCGCTTGGGGCACATCGGAGAGCTCGGCGACGAGCACGGCTCGCATCTCGCTGCCCGGCCCTTGGAGCGACTTGAGCTTCCTAAGCGCCGCCTCGTACGCCGGGTTCGCGACGTACTGCGGCGGGGGAGGAGGCGCCGGCGCCGAAGGCGGCGGTTCCGGCGGAGCCAGCATGCTCTTTATCAGCGCTTCGAAGAGCATCTGCGTGGCCATCACGCCGACCTTCTGGTTGAAGCTCATCCCGCCGCTTTTGTGACGGCCGGACGCGGAGGCGGCCGACGGGGCGTTGCCATCGGTGCAGTCCGGGATCGTGTTCGAGCGGTCGCCGTGCGGGCAGGAGCAATTCAGATGAGGATCACTAGCGCGCAGAGAATCGCGTGAGAGCCTGCATTCGGCCGCCTCCTGCGCCCAAGAAGGTGCGACGGCCAATAGGAGCGCCAGCAGGGAGGAGGGGAATGACATCCTCCGCCCCCACAAGGGGGGCGGTATCCTATGGAAGCTAACATTACAAACGTAGGCGAAGTCACGCGGATTGCGAACGATACGCCCATGAATGGGCCCGCGACGTTCTGTTTGCCCCCCTTGTCCCTGGATTACGACGCGTCCTCCGCAAGGGGTGCGGTATCCGACAGAGGTGTCACACAATGACGATTTTAGGGTGGTGATGAGTTTAGCTTACCATATGGCAGCAACGAATAATATCAGCGGCTGGAATCGGGAGGGCTAGCAGACGCCGGTCCAGGTGGCTTGAAGTCATCCGAGAGGTCAGGGCGTGAAGGACGGGCGGATTGTCTGGCGGGGACCTACCTAATGGACGAGCACGTCGCGGCTCCAGCCGTGCTCGACGGGTTTTCTGGCGTACCACCGGCGCGAGACGGAATCCAGACCTACTGACATAGGCCCGGGATCTTTTGTCCGCTTTTCGGCGTTTCCGGCCTCATGAGGCCACCCCGAACCGCAGCCGCAGTTCAGTCCCTGGGAAGCAGATCTCCATCCCGTTGAGCGCGCCGCACATGT
>JBDREN010000083.1:0-72290 GCA_043819795.1 Elusimicrobiota bacterium | reverse complement strand
CCGGCTCGCGCTCGAAGAGGCGCTCGTCGAGCGCGCCGCCGAGCGCTACGGGCCGAGCCTGCGGCGGTTGCGTCCGCTCCTTCGCAGTGCGCTCGGGCGCCGGGCCTGGGCCGAAGCGGCGTTCGTCCTCTGGGCCATCGGCGGCGCGGAGCGCTTCCGCGGGCGGCTGCGGAGCTCCGAGGCCGCCTACCTGCGCTCCCGGGAGCTCGCCCGGCGCGCCGGCGACCGATTCGGGCAGGGGTACGCATTCCTGGGCCTCGGAGGGGTGACGAGGATCATGGGCAAGCTCGAGGACTCCGCGCGCTGGTACGCGCGCGCCGGAAGGCTGTTCCGGCGGACCGACGATCTCTTCGCCCGGGCGTACGCCGGCTGCGGCGCCGCGAACGCGCTCCGGCAGTTGGGCCGGCTCCGCGAGGCCGAAACGCTCTACCGGGAGTCCCGCGCCCTTTACTCCCGGCTGGGCGATGAGGTGGACGGCGCTTACGTGGACTGGGGGCTCGGGGAGGTCCACTTGCGGCGCGGAGAGCTCAATCGCGCGTCGCGCCGCTTCCGTCACGCCTTGCGCCGATTCCGGATCTGCGGCGAGACCAGGGGGGAGGTCCTGGCCATGCTGTCGGCGGCGCGGGCCCTTCACGCTCGGGGCAGCACCGCCTCGGCCGAGACGCTTTTCCAGAAGGGCTACGGCCTGGCCCGGAGAAAGGGCATCCACACGCATCTGGAGACATTCACCTGATGCCCATGTCGGAGCTCGCCTCCGTCTACGACCGGGATTTCTTCCGGGAATGGGGGAGGAATAACGCCGCCTACGTCGCGTCCGCCAAGCTCATCACGGAGGTCCTATTGCGCCACCTCAGCGCGCGGCGCATCGTCGACGTCGGCTGCGGCTGCGGGGTCTACGGCCACTTCTTCCGAGAGCGGGGCGTCGCGGTCGTCTCGATCGACGGGGTCCGGCCGCCTCCCGAGGAGTCCTTCCCGGGGGAGATAGAGATTCGCGACCTGACGGTCCCGTTCGACAACGTATGGGGGGCTTTCGACCTCGCCCTTTGCTTCGAGGTGGCCGAGCACATCCCCGAGCGCCTGTGCGAGCCGTTCCTCGAGAACCTCGCGCGCTTCAGCGACACGCTGCTGCTCTCGGCCGCCCCGCCCAACCAGGGCGGCCGACATCACGTCAATGAGCAGCCCAAGCGCTACTGGGTCGAGAAGCTGGCCCGGCACGGACTGGCCTACAACAGGAAGCGTACGGGCGTTCTCCTTGAGGTTTTCAAGCGCGAGAAGCCGCCGCACATGTGGATGTGCCAGCAGGTCTGCTTGTATGAGCGCGTCCGTCCGTCTTAGCCGGATTATCCTGAAAATATATACCTAGTTGCGCATCGTGGCCCGTCGGAGCGGGGGGCGATCTTAGGGCACGATTTAAGGCATTTTCTCGATTTGTTTGCAGGAGGTGCGTTTACGTATAACCCCGCCTAATATTGCATACTCCAACTGAAGGAGTCTGGAAACTGAAGCCTCAGTCCGACGGAAAACTGCGAATAAAAGCTTGCTATGGCCCGGAGATATGTGCTAACTTAATTATGTAGTCAAACACTAGGTCGGCAAAATCAGGGAGGAATGTACATGAAGAAGTCGATTGTGACGCAGTTCACCGTTGCTCTGTCCAATAAGCCGGGCGTGCTGGCGGAGTTCACGAAGTATTTCTCCGAGAAGCAGGTCAATCTGATCGGTATCTCCATCGAGACGCTGGGTGACATCGGTTTCATCCGCTTCATCGTGCAGGAGAACGTCGTCGAGGTGCAGAACTACCTTCTCTCGAAGGGCTATAAGGTCATGTTGACGGACGTCTTCCAGCTCGAGATCGTCAACAAGCCCGGCTACCTCTTCGAGCTCGCCAACCTGCTCGGGACGAAGAACATCAACATCATGGGCCTGTACGGCTCGGTTTTTGGCTTCGACAAGGCGATGCTCTACCTGACCGTGGACCAGTTCGAGCTCGCGAAGCCGCTGCTCGAGAAGGAGCTCGTCCTCAGTCACTGAGCGAAGAGTCTCTAGAAGAAAAAGGCGCCCGCTTCAAGCGGGCGCCTTTTTCGTGCGCGCCCCGGATCTTCCCGGAGATCCCTCGCGGGTCTCCGGAAGGCCCCGGGACATCTATATCGTGAAGTTCTCCCCCAGGTAGATCTCCCGGGCCTTGGGGTCGTCGATGAGCTGCTTGGAGGTCCCCTCCATGAGGATCTTGCCGTCGAAGATGAGGTAGGCCCGGTCGATGATCGGCAGGGTCTCGCGGACGTTGTGGTCGGTGACGAGGAAGCCGATCCCCCGCTTGCGCAGTTTGAAGATGGTGTCCTTGAGGTCCCCCACGGTGATCGGGTCGATGCCCACGAACGGCTCGTCGAGCAGCATGATCTTGGGGTCTTGGATCATGGCGCGGGCGACCTCGAGCCGCCGCTTCTCGCCGCCGGAGAGCGTCCATGCCTTCTGGCCGCGCAGGCGCCAGAGTCCGAACTCCTCGAGGAGGCCCTTGACCCGGAGAGCCTGCTCTTCTCTGGACGGGATCGTCCGTTCCAGGATCGCGCGCAGGTTGTCCTCGACGCTCATGCCGCGGAAGACCGTCGGTTCCTGGGCCAGGTAGCCCAGCCCCTTGCGCGCCCGCATGTACATGGGTTCGCCGGTGACGTCCTCGGCGTCCATGAGGATGCTGCCCCCGTCCGGGCGCACGAAGCCGACGAGGCTGTAGAACGTCGTCGTCTTCCCCGCGCCGTTGGGACCCAGCAGGCCGACGATCTCCCCGGAGCGCACTCTCAGGGAGACGCCGCTGACGACCTGGCGCCGGCCGTAGCTCTTGAGCAGGTCCTTTGCGATGAGATCCATCAGCGCCGTCCCTTGTCCGGAAAATAGAGCCACCCGCGGGCCGCGCCTTCCGCGACGACGCGCCGGCGGCTCCCTTCCAGGGCGCGGCCGGTGATCGTTTCGGCCTGCACGGCGGCCGACCATCCGGCCTCGCGGGCGGTCAATACCGGGCGGCGTCCGCTCAGCGTCAGCGAGCGCGCCCTGCGCTCGAAGAGGGCGTCTTCGGCCCGCGCGTCGCCGCGGGGCGCGGCGAGGCGGATGTCGCCCTCGAGGGAGACCGTCTCCTTCGAGGCGTCGAAGACCAGGCGGCGCGCGCTCCCGCGCGCGGTCCCGTCGCCGTCCGGAGGGGTCAGCGAGAAGCGGATGGGGTCGGCCTCGCTTTCGCCGCGGAGCGTCCCCTTCCCGTTGCGCCGGTCGAAGGTCATGAGCTGGCCTTCCAGGGCGGCCGTCGTCCCGTCCCGGAGCCTCTGGCGGCCCCGGATGTCAGTCTTGGCCTCGAGGACGCCGCTCTCGTGATCGTATCGCGCCCATTCGGCGCGCGCCATGCGGTCCTCGTACTCATAGACGACGTTGCCGCTCAGCTCTTCTACCGTGCCGGAGGTGCGGCGCACGTTCCATCGCTCGCTTCGCACGACGGTGCCGATCAAAGACTCATCCACGACGGCCCCGGGCGGCTCGGCGGCCAGGAGCGCCGTCGCCGGCAGAAGGGCCTGGAGGGCGGCGAGTATCCTGATCACCGGAGGACGGTCTCCTGATGGTAGACGGTAATGTCCGTGAGGGCGGCGTCGGCTTCGAGGCCGCGTCCCCGGACGCGCGCTCCGGGACGCTCCACGGTGACGGCCGCCTTGGTGCGAAAGCGTTGGTCGCGGGAGGAATAGTCGAGGCGCGAGGTGTAGAGCGTGGTCCGCTCTCCGTGAGCGGTGATGACGACGTTCTCCTTCAGCGAAACGTCTTTCGTCTCCCCGTCGACGGACGCCTCCCGGGCGCGGGCCGTCGTCACATGCTCGCCGTGGCGGTAGAAGAGGATCTCCGGGCTATCGAGGCGGGCCTCCCCCTCGAGCGTGATGCGGGCTTCCGGAGCGCCCAGCTGCCACAGCCTCGTCCCGGCGACCGTCTGCGTCATTGTGAAGTCCTCCATGACCTGACGGGCTTGCTCGGGAGGCCCCGAGGAACTGCGCGCGCAGGACGTCACGCACAATGCGAGCAGCACTACGAGGGCCTTCACCGCTTCAGCCAGGGGGTCAACTCGGCCGGGATCTTGCGGATGTTGTAGGGCTCGGGAAGCTGCTTGAGGGCGAACGAGGTCGCGAAGTAGAATACGATGAGGCATGCGTAGATGATGGCCAGCGTCCTGGCGTGCCACCTCCAGTCCGGGAACCACGCGGGGGGGGCAGTCAGGTCCCGGCCGCATTTCTTGCATGCCTTCGCGTTCTCCTTGTTCTCCTGAGTGCAATTCGGGCATTTCATGGGTGGACGCCCCTCCTCGCGCGTCGGGCCGCCCCGGTCTTTACGAGGCGGTCTATGGGCGTGACGCTGCGCACGAACGCCGGCACGTCGCTTAGACAAAGCGAGTTCGGCCCGTCGGACTTCGCTCGGGCGGGGTCCGGATGGGCCTCCAGGAATATGCCCGCGACCCCCGCGGCCGCCGCGGCCCGGGCGAGAAGCCACGCGTAGCGGCGTTGCCCGCCGGTCGCGGTCCCCATCGAGCCGGGAAGCTGGCAGGAGTGCGTCGCGTCGAATACCACGGGACAGCCTGTCCGCCCCATGATCTCGAGCGAGCGCATATCCACGACGAGATTGGCGTAACCGAACGAGGTGCCGCGCTCTGTGAGCAGGATCTTCCGGTTCCCCGTGGAGGCGACCTTCTCGACGGCGTTGGTCATGTCCCAGGGGGAGAGGAACTGCCCTTTCTTGATGTTGACCGCCTTCCCCGTCTTGCCGGCGGCCACCAGGAGGTCCGTCTGCCGGCAGAGGAACGCCGGGACCTGGATGATGTCGGCGACCTTCGCCACCTGTTCGGCCTGCGAGGGCTGGTGGATATCGGTCAGAAACGGCACGCCGAGGTCCCTCTTGGCCCGGGCGAATACCTCGAGCGCCCGCGACATGCCCGGGCCCCGGAACCCGCGCAGGGAGGACCGGTTCGCCTTGTCGAAGCTGCATTTCAGCACCCAGGGGACTCCGGCGCGGGCGAAAGCGGTCTTCAGGGCGCGCCCCACCCGGTAGAGGAGCTCGCTGGACTCCAGCACGCAGGCGCCGGCGATGAAGAAGAGCGGGAGTTCGTTGCCGACGGAGAAGGCTCCGATGCGCACGCCGCGGGCAGGGCGGAAGCCTTCAACACCCGGGCCCCGCGAGCGGGGGCGAGCGGGGCTACCTTTTCGCATGGGGGGCCTTCCGCGCGGGGCGGCGCCGAGCGCGCGAGCGAGCGAGCGCCGCGGCGACGAAGTCGGCGAATAGGGGGTGGGGTTCCTCGGGCCGCGACTTGAACTCCGGATGGAACTGCGACGCCAGGAACCAGGGGTGCCCGCGCATCTCGACGATCTCGGCGAGGTTCTTGGAGGCGAAGATCCCGGTGACGAGCAGACCGGAGTCCTCGACGAGCTTCCGGAACTTGTTATTGAACTCGAAGCGGTGGCGGTGGCGCTCCGAGACCATGCCGGTCCGGTAGGCTTTGTGGGCCAAGCTTCCTTTCCTGATGCTGCACTCGTAGGCTCCCAGGCGCATCGTCCCGCCCTTCTCTTTGACGTTCTTTTGCTCGGGGAGCAGGTCGATGACCGGGTAGGGCGTCTTGGGATCGAATTCGGTCGAGTTGGCGCCGGCCAGCTTGAGGACGTTCCGGGCGAACTCGACGACGGCCAGCTGCATCCCGAGACAGAGCCCGAGGAACGGGATCTCCCGCTCCCGCGCGATTTGGATCGCGCGCAGCTTGCCGTCGATGCCGCGGTCGCCGAAGCCTCCGGGAACGAGGACCCCGTCGAGATCCTTCAGGGTCTCCTCGAGATCCCGGGAGGTGGTGTCGACGTAGTGGATGCGCACCCGGGCGTCGTTGGCGATGCCTCCGTGAACGATGGCCTCATGGACCGACTTGTAGGCGTCTTTGATCTCGGTGTACTTGCCCGCGAGCGCGATGCGCACCTCCTCCCCGGGCTTCTTGATCCGGTCGACCAGCTTCTTCCAATCCTCGAGATCCTTCGTGTGGGCGCGCTGCCGCAGCAGCATCAGCACCTGCTCGTCGAGCCCCTGCCGGCGGAAGACGAGAGGGACCTCGTAGATCGTCGAGACGTCGGGGGCCTCGATGACGGCATCCTTGTGGACGCTGCAGAACATCGCGATCTTGGCCTTCAGCTCCGGGGCGAGGGGCTTTTCGCCCCGGCAGATGATGATGTCGGGGTTGATGCCGATCTCGCGCAGCTTGCCGACCGAATGCTGCGTCGGCTTCGTCTTGACCTCCTCGGAGGCGCGCAAGAACGGCAGAAGCGTCACATGGATGTAGAGGACGTTGTCTTTCCCGGCTTCGAGGCCGAGCTGCCGCGCCGCCTCCAGGAAGGGGAGGCTCTCGATGTCGCCCACCGTCCCGCCGACCTCGATGATGACGACGTCCCGGCCTTTGGCCACGAGGCGGTAGCGATGCTTGATCTCGTCGGTGATGTGCGGGATGACCTGGACGGTGTTCCCCAGGAACTCCCCGGCGCGCTCCTTGGCGATCACGGTCTCGTAGACCTGCCCGGCCGTGAAATTGTTCGTGTGGTGCAGGTCGGTGTTGAGGAAGCGCTCGTAATGGCCCAGGTCGAGGTCGGTCTCGGCGCCGTCCTCGGTCACGAAGACCTCCCCGTGCTGATAGGGGTTCATGGTCCCGGGGTCCACGTTTATGTAGGGGTCGCATTTTAGGCAGGTGACCTTGATGCCCCGGGCCTGCAGGAGCTTGGCCAGCGAGGCCGCGCTGATGCCCTTCCCTAGGGAGCTGACGACGCCGCCGGTGACGAAGATGAACTTAGCCATGTGTCTTGGTCCTGCCTCGGCATCGCCGGCGCGCGCGCGCAAGATCGGCCGGGGTGTCGATCGCGATGCCGGGATCGGCGACGCGCGCGGCTACGATCGTCATGCCGTCCTCGAGGGCGCGCAGCTGCTCGAGGCGCTCGGCGCGCTCGAGAGGCGAAGGGCGCAGGCGCACGAAGCGCCGTAGCGCCTCGCGAGTGAAGCCGTATATGCCGATATGGCGGAAGGAAAGGCGGCGGTCCACGCCGTTGGCGAAGGGGATGGCCGAGCGGGAGAAATAGAGGCAGCGTCCGTCGGCCGCGACGGCCGCTTTGACGACGTTCGGATCGGCGGCCGCGCGCCGCGAGGAGAGCGGGACGACCGCGGTCGAGATGTCCGCCCCTTTCTCGATCAGGGCCGCGACCCTGCGGATCGTGGCCGGACGGATGAACGGCTCGTCGCCCTGCAGATTGATGACGGCGCGGAAGCGGAGCCCGCGGGCGGCCTCGACGATCCGCAGCGCCTCGGCGACGCGATCGGTCCCGGAGGAGCAGCGCTCCGAGGTGAGTACCGCCGAGCCGCCGAAACGCTCGACGGCGTGCAGGACGTCCGGGTGGTCGGTCGCGACGACGACGGGTCCGCGGTCGGCCCGGATCGCGGACCGCCGCACCCACTCGACCACCGGGATGCCGCCGAGGGGCTTGAGCACCTTGCCGGGCAGGCGCGTCGAGGCGTGACGCGCCGGGATCACGACGAGCGTTCTCGAGCGGCTGCGCCTTAGGATCATGGTCGCCTCCCACGGCGATCGACGCGACCATTTCCTGCGCTATGCTCGGTCATGGTCGCCTCCCACGGCGATCGACGCGACCATTGCTGTGACCGAAGCGTTTGCGGCCAAACGCGAGGGAATGGTTGAGGCACGCAGCCGAAACCACGCTATGCTCGGTCACGAGCGCCTCCGGCCGGATTCGCGGACCGCCCGCTTGATCTCGTCGGCGGAGATGGTGGCGGTCCCTAGCTTGCCCACGACGATGCTCGCCGCCAGGTTCGCCAGAACGGCCGCCTCATAGAGGCGGGCGCCTGAGGCGAGCGCCAGAGACAGCACGCTGACGACGGTGTCCCCGGCTCCGGTCACGTCGTAGACCTCCTTGGCTTGGGTCGGGATGTGGTCGACGACGATCTTGCCCGCCCCGCGCGCCCTTGCTCGCGGGGCCCGGGTGTCGAGGGCTTCCGCCCCGCGCGTGCGCGACGGCAAGATCGGCCCCGGATCGTTCGCCGCGAAGAGGGTCATGCCCTTCTCCGCCCGGGTAATCAGCACGGAGCGCACGCGGAGGGCCGCCAGGATGCGGCGGCCGAGCCGGTGGATGGCGGCCTCGTCCTGGGAGGGGTGCAGTCCCATGCCGCCCCACGCCTCCTGGAGGTTCGGCGTGATGCAGTCGACTCCCTTATAGCGGCGGAAGTGCTCCACCTTCGGGTCGACGACGACCGGCAGCCGGGCGCGGTGCGCCGCCCGCAGCGCCTTACGCACGGCGTTCGCCGTGACGACGCCTTTTCCGTAATCGGAAACCACCACCGCGTCGGCCCCGCTCATCGCCTCGCTCAGCTTCCGGAGGAGCTTCGACTGCGTCTGCGCGGAGAGCACGCGAGGGGTCTCCCGGTCGAACCGGACCACCTGCTGGTGCTCCGCGACGATGCGGCACTTCTGCGTCGTCACGCGCAAGGCGTCGAGCACGACGCCTCCGGTGTCCACGCCTCTGGCCTGGAGGTCCCGGATCAGCTGGCCGCCGGCCGCGTCGTCGCCGAGCACGCCGAACACCGAGACGGCCGCGCCGAGGGCGCTAAGGTTGCTGCAGACGTTGCCGGCCCCTCCCGGCATATGGGTCTCCTCGTCGACGGCGACGACCGGCACCGGCGCCTCGGGCGAGAGGCGGTTCACGCGTCCCCGAACGAAATGGTCGAGCATCAGATCGCCGAGAACGAGCACTCGTCTCCGGCGGAATCGCGCCAGGATGGAAAGCAGGCGTTTGAGCGACGGGCGGGAGGGTTTCATCGTGTTTTCCAGCAAAATTATATCAAATAGGAATCATCAGGGGGCCGATTCGAGCTCTCGGAGCGCCGCCTCCGCCTTCCGCGCCTGCCGGCGCACGGAGGAGATGAGCCTCTCCGACTCAGCCGTGCCGGCGCCGGCCTCCGGAAGCCGGCGAAGCCGGGCGAGGGTCCGGTCCGCCGCGGCCAGGGCGCGGCGGTAGGCCGAAGCGGAAGCCGATCGATCCCCGATGCTCCGGTAGGTGTCGGCTAGGTGGAGCAGGAGGTCCAGTCGGCCCGGGACCTTGGCTTCGGCCGACTCCCAGGCGCGAACGGCCCTCTCGGGCATCCCTTGCGCCAGATAGGCGTCCCCGAGCAGCCGGTCGATCCTGGCCTGCAGGCGGCGGTGGGGCTCGTCGTGGTCCGGGGTCAGGGCGCGGGAGCGCTCCATGAGAGCCAGAGCACGCGCGGGCTGGCTCGTCTGGAGCGCGAGGCCCTCTTTGAGGTACGGCAATCCCCAGTGCGGCAGGATGGCGCGCGCGGCCCGGTATTCGGCCAGCGCCCGGGAGAGGTCCCCCCGCGCCCCGTGGACGTCGCCCAGCTTCTCATGGAGGGCGGCGCGGGCGAGGGGCCGGCTTTCGGCTCCCAGCGCCCGCTCGAGCAGCTCGGCGGCCCGGTCTTCGTCGCCCATCCGGTGATGGATCAGCCCGAGGATATACGAGGGGCGCTGCGCATGCACGAGTCCCGGGTCGCGGAAGTGGGACAAGAGCTCCGGGGCCAAGGCGAAGGCCCGGCGGAAGCCCTCGAGCGCCGCGGGATAATCGCGCCCCGCGCTGTAGTGCCAGCCCGCCAGCAGGGCGTGCGCGCGCGGGTTGCCGGGAGCGCACGCGGCGGTCTGCTCGTAGAGGGCGCGGGTGTCCCTATACAGGGCGTTGCGGGCGATGGAAAGCGCGCCCCAGGCGAGCGCGACGGCCAGGAGGGCGGCCCTCATGCGCGTGTCCCAGAGACCGCGGACCGCCAGAAGCGAGAGACCGGCCGAGGCCGCGTAGAGGTAGCGGTCGGCGACCGGGCTGTAGTTGGAGAACGGGATCAGGTGCAGGAAGGGGAGCGTGGCGGCGAGTATCCAGAGCAGCAAAAAGAGCCTGTCGGACCGGCGCCGCCAGCGCCACAGCAGCAAGGCGTAGAGCGCGGGCAAGAGCATGCGGAAGGCGGCCCCGGCACGGGCCGTCGCCGAGGGCCCGTGGTCCAGGGAATGCTCCAGGCAGAGGGGCAGCGGCGCGATCAGGGTCTTTAAGTACCAGCCGAAGGACTCCCAGGGGAGCCAGAGCGTCGCGACGGCACGTTCCCCGGGCGCCAGGGAAGGGGGCGGCGGGAGCAGCCCGAAGCGGAACCAAAGATAGAGGGCGCTGAGCGCCAGCAGGCCCGAAGCGCGCCAGAGAGCCGCCCGCGGCCGCCCGCGCAGATAGCACAGCGCGTGGACGACGACGAGCGCCGGGGCGATGAGCCCGGTCTCTTTGGACAGCAGGGCGAAGACGAGCGAAAGATGGGCGAGGAGAAGCGGGGCGGAAGCCTTCAATTTCTGGGCCCCGCGAGCGGGGGCGAGCGGGGCCGGGGCCGAAGGCCGTTCGCCGGTTCGCATCCAGGCGAGCAGCGTGCTCAGGGAGAACGCGAGCGCGAGCGGGTGGCCCTTGAACGACGAGATGTTGAGGGCCTCAGTGGACGCCGGGAACAGCGCGAACAGGAGCGCCGCGGCCAGCGCTTGGCCGGAGCCGAACGCGAGCCGGCGGCCGATCGCGTAGACGAGCAGGCCGTTGGCCGCGTGCAGAGCCAGTCCCAGGCTCCGGTACGCCCAGGGCAGCCGGAAGAGCGGGTAGTGCAGCAGCGTCACGAGCGGCTGGTAAGAGCGCTCCTGCGTGAACGCGAAATAGTCGAGCGACCAAAGGCGGCTCCAGAACTCCGCCGGCGGGAGGAGGAACGCCGGGTTCCCCCGGACCAGGACGTCGTCGTCGTATACGACGGGCGCTCCCAGGACGACGGCGTAGACGACGGCGATCGCCGCCGCCAGGATCAGGAGCACGATCGCCGGCTCTTTCAGGCGCCGGAGGGCCGCGGGCGGCATCAGCGGTCGATCTTGGTGAGATAAGCGGAGATGTGGCCGAAGACGATCTCCACCTTCAGGAGGACCGGGATGTGGCGCTCGTCGTCGGTGACCCAGACGCGCATCCTCTTGCCCTTCTGGATGAAGATGCCCTCCTTCCGGAGGAACGGCTCGACGACGACAGTCCGGAAGCGTCCGGCCGGGACCTGGACCGTGGCCTTGCGCAGGACCTTGATCACCAGCGGCCAGTTCTCCTTCGTGTTGACGTCCAGCGTGATCTCATCGCCCACTTCGAGGCGGCGGGGGCGGATATAGTACATGCTCGAAAGGATGTCCTGGACCGTGCCGGGTATGTCCCCCGCGCTATGGCTGAAGCTGCCGTCGCGGTTGACGCGCTTGGACAGGAAGCTCTTGCGGCCGTAGTCGAAGAGGACCCACTCGTCGCGGAAGAACTTCCCTTCGCGCAGCTTCTTCGAGTATCCCAGAGAGCTCAGGTCGCGTGCTCGGATCCAGGATTCGTTGATGTCGCGGACCTGGTAGAAGCTGTCCGCGAACCGGTTCGATCTCGCCGTGGACACGATCTCGAAGGCGGGCTGGCCCCCGAAATCCACGATCCTCTTGGACTCCATGGTCGCGAACCCCATGGAGAACACGCCCCATTTGACCTCGAACTCGAGGGACTCGGGGAACCAGGGGACCTGGGCGTACTCCGACGAGTAGGGCAGGGTGCCGGCGATGAGGGCGTATGGGGACGGGACCGTGTCGCTCGTGATCCGCACCGGCTCGCCGTGGGGCAATGAGGGCTCGGCCCCGGCCGCCGAGGGGATCAGCAGAGCCAGTCCCAGCCAGCCAAGCCTCATCGCGGGCGGACCGTTCGAATGCGGGGCGTCACCGCGGGGGCCTCGGCACGGACTTCAATATCCATCGAGCGGCGCCTAGGATGTCGCGCGCCACGTGGGTCGGCCTCAGTCTTCGCCCGAACATGGCGCGCTGCTCCCGGCCGTGGCCGGTCTTGAGCAGCACCGACGGGATGCCGATCGCGCGCGCCAGGTCGATGTCCGCCTTCTTGTCGCCGACGACGACGGAACCCCTGAGCGTGATGTGGTTCTCCCGGAGGGCCCGTCGGGCCAGCACCGGCGAGGGCTTGCGGCAGCGGCACCCGTCGGCGGGATGGTGCGGGCAGAAGTAGATCGCGTCGAGGTCCGCTCCGCGGCGGCGCAACGCGCTCAGCAACCGGCGATGGATGCGCGCCAGCGTCGCGTGGTCGAGGAAGCCGCGGCCGATGCCGCTCTGATTGGAGAGCACGACGAGGCGGTAACCGGCGTCGCGAAGCAGTCGCAGCGCCGGCGGGGTGCTGGCGTAGAGGCGCAACTGCTCCGGCCGCTTGAGGTAGAACCCCGGCCGGTCGTGGATGATTGTGCCGTCGCGGTCCAGGAATACCACGGGCGAGCGGGGCGCGGCCCCGGTACGGGGGGACGGCTTTCGGGGTGATCTGGGTCTCATGATGTCTTATCCTTTTCCCGGCCTTTTTCGCTAGCGGGCTTGTGATCTTGCGGGCGCTTCGCGCTCGCGGGGGGGGGCCAGAGGGCCTCCTCCCACAAGGGCCGCCCCTTCGTGATCTCCATGCGTATGCCCAGCGCCAGGACCTCTCCGCGCAGGATCTCCTGCCAGCCGGGCGGCAGCCGGGGGAAGTCCTTGAACGTGGTGAGGACCGGGAGCCCGCGGCGGAGGCTCTCGATCGAGCGAAGCTCGTCGAGGGTGTACGGGTGGTGGTCGGGATAGCGCCATGTCTGGATCAGGCGGGACCCGATACGGCGCAGCTGTTCCTCGAAGGGGCGGGGGTCCCCGATCCCGGAGAAACAGGCCACCGCCTTCTTCTTGATGTGGGAGAGCCGCCGTCTGCGGTCGCGCTTCAGGTCGAGAAGGAAGTCGGCGCGGTGGATCGCCTCGAGCACCGGGAGCTTGGGATTGTACCCATTGATCGTCTCGCGGATCTCGGCGAGACGCCGCGACGGGACCTGATCCGCGTGGGTGATGACGGCCAGCCCGGCGCGCCGCAGGGCGCGCAGGGGTTCGCGCAGGTTCCCGGCCGGCAGCAGCTTGCCTCCCCCGAAGGGGTTGATGGCGTTGATGAGGACGATGTCGAGGTCCCGCCGCAGCTTGCGGTGCTGGAAGCCGTCGTCGAGCAGGAGCACCTGCGGCTTGTAGTAGGTCAGGGCCGTGTCGCCGGCGCGACAGCGGTCCGACGAGATGAGGATCGGGATGGCGGTGCCCTTCAGGGCGCGGTGCATCATCCAGGGCTCGTCCCCGGTCTCCTCCCAGCGCGCGCTTTGCGTGTTGAGCAGGACCTGGACGTCGCGCGCCTTGCGCCGGCGGCCGTAGCCCCGGCTGAGGATGGCCGTACTCACCTGTTTCTTGTGCAGCGTCTGCGCCGCCAGGAGCACGGCGCTCGTCTTCCCGGTCCCGCCGGTCGTCAGGTTGCCGACGCAGACCGTCCTGACCGGCAGCTTCCTGCTCGGAAGCAGGCGGAGCCAGTACAGGATGTTGCGCAGCAGGACCGCCGCGCCGTAGAGGAGCGCGAGCGCGCCGAGCAATAGCCTTCCCGCGGCGTGGGCCTGGATCCGATTGCGGAGCGCCTCGGGCCTCATCCGGGCAGCCTTCCGTTGCCGGTCAATCTCAGGAGATTCTCGGCGGTCGTGCAGACCTGCTCGGCCGTCAGCTCCGTCATGCATTCAAGCGAATACGGGCAGCGGTTGCGCCTGCAGCCGATGCAGTGGAGCAGGTCGAGCCGGGACGCGCGATGGCGGACATCGCCCATGGGCGTCCAGGACACGGGGTCGCTGGATCCGTGGATCGTGAGCGTGGGCACGCCGCGGCCGACCGCGATGTGCTTGGGGCCGTTGCAGTTCGTCACCACCAACCGGCAACGTCCGACGAGCGCGGCGAGCTCCCGCAGGCTCTTCGTCTCCGGGGAAAGGTGCGCCCCCTCGCCGATCCCGTCGCGGACCCTGCGCGCGAGCTCCCGCTCGCCGGGCCCCCAGAATACCAGCAGGCTCGCCCCGTGCCGGTCGCGCAGCATCCGGCCGAGCCGCGCGAAGGATTCGGCCGGCCACCGGCGGGTGACGCGGCGGGAGGCGGGGACGACGCCGATCAGCGGCCCCGCGGGTTCCGGCAGGCGGTTGAGCGTGGCGCGCGCGAACTCCTCGGAACTCGGGTCCGGGCTCAGGCGCGGAAGGGCGTCCGACTCGTCCGGGTCGAGCCCGAGCGAGCGCAGCATGCGGATCTTCTCGAGGGCGCCGTAGCACGCTTCGGAGGGCTGCCGGAGCCGATGAGTGTACGCCCATCGGTGCGAGACGCGCCCCGGCCCGGCCCGGACCCCGGCCCGGCTCAGGAACGTCAGCACCGCGGTGCGGGGATTGCCCATGAAATCGATGACCCAGTCGTATCGCGAGCGGAATACGCGCCACGGCCAGTATACGTAATCCCAAAGCGCACGCAGCGTGCGAGGAAGCCCTCTCCTTAACGGAAGATCCGCGCCTCCGTAGACGAGGACGTTCGAGATGTCCGGATCGCCGGCCAGCAGCTCGTGCGCGGGGGGCTCGACGAGGAAGTCGATGACGGCGTCGGGATAAAGCCGGCGCAGGGCGCGGACCGCGGGGGTCGTGAGGATCACGTCGCCGATGCGGCGAAGCATGATGACGAGTATCCTGCGGGGAGGATGCATCAGAGGCGTGCCCTCCCGCGGGTCAGGTTGAGGCGGAAGTCGATCCGGAGATCGTCGCCGCGGATCAGCAGGCGTTTGGCGGCCTCATCCCGGCCGTCGGGCCATGGGGATATCCCCTGCCGGATCCCGTAGTCGTAGCGATAGCCGGCCTCGCGGACCGCGGCGCGCAGCTCCGGGACGCGGGCGCCGGAGCCGTAGGGATAAGCGAACGCCGTCACCGGCCGGCCGAGCCGGTCCTCCAGCCGCTTTTTCGATTCACGGACCTCCCAGCGGGCTTCCTCCACAGGCAGCCGCGCCAGGTCGCGGTGGCTCATGGTATGGGAGCCGAACTCGACGAGTCCCGACTCCTGCATCTCCAGGACCCGTCCCCAGCTCAGCATCCGCTGCCAAGGGCCCACGGCCGGGTCCTCCCAGGAGTTGTGTCCGCCGACCGCGTCGCAGACCAGGAAGATGTTCGCCTTGACGTCGAGCTCCCGCAGCGCCGGAAAGGCGAGCTCGTAGTTGTCGGCCGTGCCGTCGTCGAAGGTGATGATGACCGGCCGGGGCGGCTTCGGGCTCTTCCCGGCCTCCAGGGCCTCCAGCTCGGAGAAGAGCAGCGGCGTGTAGCCGTCGCGAAGCAGGTGCTCCATCTGCCAGCGGAAATCCGCGAGGCGGACCCAGAGCTTCTTCAGCCGGCTGCCCGCGGGGGGGTCTCCGATCCTATGGTACATCAGCACCGGAAGGCCGTGCGCGCGCGGCCGCCACCAGTTCCAGCGGGCCGAGACCGCCGCCGCCGAGATGGCTCCGATGCCGCCGGCCACCAGATAAAGGCCGGTCACCGCTTCCTCTCGCCCTTGCTCGCGGGACCCAGGCGTGGAAGGCTTCCGGGCTCCTCCGCGATCTCGCGCAGCTTCACGTATTTGATCCACGTATGGAACGAAGAGAGCCCCGCCCAAAGCAGGCCGGGGGTCCCGTCCAGCATCCCGAGCCTCACCACGACGCGCAGGAAGAACTCCCAAAGCGGCAGCAGGTGGTGGAGCGGGTGGAACCTCCGCCCCTGGTCGAATCTCTTGCGGGCGGCCCGGGTCGTGTAGACGCGCAGCTTCCCCAGATAGTCGTCGAGGTCCCGGTAGGGGATGTGCCGGATCGGCGCGCCCGCGCGCGCCGTCGCCCCCGTGACGGAGACGCCCTCGTGAAGGTGGTTTCCGGTGAAGACCCCGGCCCCGCGCCGGAACAGGCGCAGGTGCCGCTCCCGGCCCAGGCCGCCGAACCGGAGGCGGCGGCCCATGAAGTGGACCTCGAAAGGGATGTCGTAGCCGGAGACGCCGCCCGGGGGGGACTCGATCAGGCGGGCGATCTCCAGGCGCAGCTCGCCGCTCAGGCGTTCGTCGGCGTCGATAGAGAGGACCCATTCGCCCGAGGCGCGTTCCAAGGCCGACTGTTTCTGGGAGCCGAAGTCCCGGAAGGGCTGCTGGAAGACATGGGGCGTGAACCGGCGGGCGATCTCGCGCGTGCGGTCGGTCGAGCCGCTGTCCAGGACGATGATCTCGGCGTCGAGGCCCCGCACGCTCTCGAGGCAGGCCGGCAGGTCTCGCTCCTCGTCGCGGGCGATGACGATGACGCTCAGCTTCGGCTTCATGGTCGCCTCCCGCGGCGATCGACGCGACCATTCCTGTGACCGAAGCGTTTGCGGCCAAACGCGAGGGAATGGCTGAGGCACGCAGCCGAAACCGCGCTATGCTCGGTCACTCCGTCACCTCGCGATAGAGCGCGATCATGCGGTCACCGACGCGGCTGAGGCCGAAAGACTTCAGATCCTCGGCCGCCGCGTCCGCCCTGCGCCGGGCGCTTTCGGGATCGAGCAAGGAGTCGACGATCGCACCCGCCATTCGCTCCGGATCGCGCGGGGGCACGAGGAGCCCGCTGCGCCCGTGCTCGATCACCTCGGGTATCCCTCCCGCCGTCGTCGCGACGATCGGGACGCCGCAGGCCATCGCCTCGAGAAGCACCGATCCCATCCCCTCTCCCCAGGACGACTGGACGTAGACGTCGAGGCAGCTCAGCCACGGCGCCGGATCGCTCTGGTGGCCGGCGAAGCGGACGGCCGATTCGACGCCCAGCGACCGAGCCAGCGCCTCGAGCTCCGTCCGGAGAGGGCCGTCGCCCACGAGCAGCAGGCGCGCTTTCGGCAGCGCCTTCAGCACAGAAGGCAGGCTTCGTATCAGGGTCGCCTGGTCCTTGTGCGGAACGTGGGCCGCCAGGTTGCCGATCCAGGGCCCGGTCTCGGGAAGGCCCAGGTTCTCGGCGAGGGGACGGCGTATGGCGGCGGTTTCCGAGCGGGTGGCCCGGCGCATCGGACCGGCGTCGAGACCCGCGAGGCGCGCCTCATCGTCAGTGAGAGGAATGCAGTCCGGGACGACCGTGATGCGCGAGCCCTCCATTCCGTCGGCGACCAGGATGCGGCGGATGCTCTCGGAGACGGCGATCACGCGGGGCGCGGTGTCGTATTTGAGACGGCGGCTGAGCGAGCCGTTGAGGTGGAAGTCGACGCGGCGGTGCGCCACCCACGGGGGACCTCCGAAGCGCGACGCCAGGTAGGCGAGGGCGGCGGCGTGAGCGGTGTGGGCGTGGAGCACGGGGGCGTGCCGCGCCGACCGGGACGCCCTCCGGAGCCGCCACGCGGAGACCGGGTCCCATTCGCCGAGGAAGGGTAGGCGCATCGTTCGGAAGCGCTGGCGGCGGGCCTCGGCCTCGAGGGCCTCGCGTCCCCGGCAGACCACGACGTTCTCGTGACCCCGGGCGCGCAGATGAGCGGCCAGATACAGGAGCTGGCGCTCGCCGCCGCGGAAGCCGCGTTCGCTATCGAGATGGAACAGCGTGAATCGTTTCGCCATAGAGGCGCTCCGTCTCATCCAGGAATCGCTCCAGCGTGAAGCGGGACTCGTAGCGCCGGCGCCCGGCCTGTCCCATGCGCTCGCGCAGGAACGCGTCGCGCACCAGACGGCCGGTCGCGCGCGCCAGCGCCGGCGCGTCCCCCGGCGGCACGAGAAAGCCGGTCTCGCCTTCGATCACGTATTCGGGAAGGCAGCCGACCTTCGTCGCGACCAGCGGCCTCCCCACCGCCATCCACTCGACGGCGGAGCGAGAGACGGCTTCGGAGCCGGTCGAGGCCACGACCCCCACGTGGCAGCGCCGCATGAATTCGAGCGCGTCGGGGACGTGTCCGGTCAGGTCCAGGCGGTCCGCGAGCCCGAGGCGCCGGGCGTGGCCGAGCAGGTCCGCCGCGCGCACGTTCTCCTGGCGCCCGACGACGAGGAACCGCGCGTCGGGGCACTCCCTGAGGACGCGGGCTGCCGCCTCGAGAAAGCAGCGGTGGCCCTTGACGGGGTCGAGCCGGGCCACGATGCCGACGGTCGGCGCGCCCCGCGCCGGCGGGCGTGGCGGGCCGGGATCCTCGCGCCCCTCGTACACGACGGCCGCGTGCAGGTCCGGGCGTCCGTAGAGCCGGGAGTGCTCATCGAGGATGCGGCGGTTGGCCGCCACGAACCCGGATGTCCGGCTCCAGAGCAGGCGCCCACCGGGACGCCTGCTCTGCGGCCGGGCGTCACCGCGCGTGCGTACGACGGGGAGGTAGCCTCCGCCTCCGTCCGCCGGGACCGGTCCGCTCGCCGAGGACGAGGCGGCGGAGCTCCGGCGCGTCCCGGGGCCCCGGTGCCAGGCGGCCGCCGCGACGGCCAGCGTGTGGGCGGAGCCCGTATGCGCGACGACGAGGTCCAGCCCCTGGATGCGGAGCGACCGGCGCAGGACCGCCAGGTTCAGCCAGGGGTGCGAGTAGCCGTCGGCCCCTATGCCGCGACGCCGCGCTTCCAGAAGCGGATAGCATCCCTTCAGGCCCCAGACGCGGCAGGCGTGGCCCCGCCGCATCAGGCCCTCGGCGGCCTTGAGCGCGTACTGCACGATCCCGCTATCGTAGGGTTCGTCGATGATGTGCAGGATCCTCATGCCGGTTCTTTCGCCGCGACGCCTTCGAGGAGCTCGACGGCGTTGCGATAGGCTTCGTCCACGCTGATCAGGCCCATGCAGAGGAAATGCCCCTCGGGGCAGGCGCGGCTGCCGTGCAGGCCGCAGGGGCGGCACGCGAGGTCGGCCTCCAGGACGCGGTGCCCTTCCCCGTACGGGAAGAACCCGAGCTCGCGGGTCGTCGGTCCGAAGATCGCGAGGGTCGCAACGCCGTGGGCGGCCGTGATATGCATCGGACCGGAGTCGTTGGTCACGAGCAGGCTCAGGCGTCCGGCCAGCTCGAGCAGCTCGGGCAGCGTCGTCTTTCCGGTCCAGTCGAGGGCCGCGACGTCCGCCGCTCGGGCGATGCGCCCGGCGAGCTCACGGTCTCCGGGGCCCCCCACGATGACGACGCGGACGCCGGCCTCCCTGACCAGACGATTGACGAGGAGAGCGTAGCGCTCGGGCAGCCACCGTTTCGTCGGCCATACCGAGCCGGGGTGGATGCCGACGAGCCGGTCTCCGGGGCCGATGCCGCTCTCGGCCAGACGGGCGGCGATGGCCCGAGAGTTTTTCGCGGAGGCGAGGTAGAGGGAATCCTCTCGGTCGGCGCGCAGGTCCGGTTTGAGCGGAAGGAGCAGCGCGAGGTTGCGCTCCAGATCCGGCATGCCCCAGGGGAAGAACACCTTCTGGTGAAAAAGGAACGAGCCCGCGCTGGAGGTGAAGCCGATGCGGTGGGGGATGCCGGCGAGCCACGCCAGGAGCGCGCTGCGGAAGCTCCGGTGGGCGACGAGGGCCAGATCGAACCCGCGCCCGCGCAGGTCTCTCGCAAGCCTCAGCAGTCCGGCCGCGCTCGCGCTGGCGCCGCGCTTGTCGTCTTCGATGACCTCGTCGATCCAGGGGGATCGCTGGAAGACGGAGACCGTCTCGGGCCGGGTCAGGACGCTGATGCGGCACCCGCCGATGATCTCGGCCACGCGGCGCGCCAAGGGCAGCGTCAACAGGGCGTCGCCGAGGAACGAAGTCTGCACGATGAGGACACGATACGCGCCCCCCCCGCGGGGGGGCGCGAGGGATCGGGGGGTCCGTGTTTCTGTTTCTGGGGGTGTTCTTTCTTGCCGTTCAGTCGTTTCCCCGGGCGTCTCGGGCTGTGCGTCGGGCTTCGGGCGCGCTCCGTTGCCCGCATGGACGCTCCCGTAATCGCCGAGGGCCAGGTCGCGGTGGCGGACGGGGACGCCCCACGCCGCGAGGCTCTCGAGGTAGCGGTCGAGCGAGTGCTTGAAGAGGACGGGAGAGGAGCGGCGGAAAAGGACGTAGAGCCGTCGGGCCAGCGCGTTCTTGCGGTAGACCGAGACGTTCGCGATGCCGCTCAGATGGCGGATCCAGAAAGTGCGCCACGTGGCGTGCAGGTCGAGCAGATGGGTGAATCCCCGGCGGCGGATCTCGCGCAGGGTCTTCAGCAGGCCGCGATACGGAAGAACCTCGTCGATGCAGGGGTTGTTCTCGAGGACGGGAGCGAACTGCGGCTTGACGAGGACGCAGACGCGTGCCTCCGGCCAGTGCGCCTTGAGGTTCTTGTATACCGGAGCGGTAAGGACCACGTCTCCCAGCGAGGAAAGACGCAGGACCAGGATGCGGCGTGCCATCGATTTCTGCCGAGATTCCCCGCCGCTACGCTCGCGTACGGGCGCGCGTACGGAGAAACCTGATGAATTATACCATTTTCTCCGGCAGGAGGAGGGGACGGAGGTGCTCGAAAGTCCGCTCCGTGGCCCCGCTGAAGCGCATGGCCGCCCGCCGGGCCCGCGTTCCCGCGACGCGGCGGTCCGACTCGTTCAAGAGCAGGTCCGTGAGGGCCGTCGCGAGCCCCGCGGCGTCTTGGGCCACCCGGCCGCCGCCGGACCGCTCCAGTTCCTGGGCGACCTTTCGGACGGACGCGGTGTGGGGCCCGAAGAGGACCGGGACGCCCGCGAGGGCCGGCTCGAGCAGGTTGTGGCCGCCCACCGGGACCAGCGTGCCGCCGACGAAGGCCGCCCGCCCCACCGGATACAGGGATCCGAGGACGCCCAGGGCGTCGATGAGGATGCATTCCGGGTCCGCCTGGAAGGGGAGCAGCTGCGACCAACGCACGCAGCGCAGGCCTCCGGCGCGCAGCAGGCTCTCGACCTCCTGGCTGCGTTCGGGATGCCGCGGGGCGAGGATGAGGCGCAGGCGGGGGATCTCGCGAACGGCCTTCTTGTGCGCCTCGAGCACGATGGCCTCCTCGCCGCGGCGCGTGCTGCCGGCGACCCAGCACGGGTCCTCGGCCCAGCCGAGGCCCGCGAGCCGCTCTCGGGCTTTGGCGACGGCCTCTTCGGAGGGAAGCTGCTGGTCGTATTTCAAGTTTCCGGTCCGCTTCGTCGCCGCCGGCGGCAATCCCAGGGCCTTGTAGCGCTCGGCGTCCGCGCCGGTCTGCACGGCGGCGCGCTCGAAACCGGAGAGCAGGCGGGCCATGATGCCCCGTATCCATCGGTAGCGGGAGAACGCCCGCTCCGTGATGCGTCCGTTGGCGATGCCGAGGCGGATGCCGCGACGGCGCGCGGCCCACAGCGTCATCGGCCAGAGCTCCGTCTCGATGAGGACGAGCGAGCGCGGCCGCGCGCGGCGCAGGAAGGCGGACACCGCGGGGAAAAAGTCCATCGGCGCCAGGACCGCGAGGTCCACCTCCGGGAGCTTCCGGGCGTGCTCGCGCCCGGAGACGGTCGACGTCGTCACGAGTATGCGGGGACGGTCCGCGGCCGCGGCGAGCATCCGCAGGAGGGGGGCCGCGGCCCGGACCTCTCCGACGGAGGCGGCGTGGAACCACGCGACGGGGCCGTCGCCCAGGCGGGCCCGCTCCTCGGGCGAGAGCAGGCCGAGGCGCTGGCGGATGTCCGGAGCCCCTTCCCTGATGGCGCCGCCTCTGCCCGCCAGCAGCATCCTCGCGAGGATCATGAGCCCGATCAGCGGGAATACGATCTGGTAGAGCAGCAGGCTCATGGTCCGTTCACGAGACGAGCCGGTCCGCTTCCGCGGTGATCCGGTCGAGGGTTTCCTTGAGCTCGGCTGCCTTCCTTTGGATATCGTCGCCGGCTCGGACCCTCATGGGGGCGCCGTGCGCCACGCATGCCGTGCTTAACGGGAGAGGCAGATGGCAATCGTCCCATGCCTTGCGGAATACGATGCGGCGGCTCACGGCATTGGTGATCGGGAGGATGGGGCAGCCGGATTTGAGCGCGAGGTACAACACGCCCGTCTTGACGGTGCGCGCGGGCCCGCGGGGCCCGTCGGGAGTGATCCCGATGGGCCGGCCGCGGGCGAGCAGATCCAGCATCTCCCGCGTGGCCGCGGACGCTCCCCGGGACGAAGAGCCGCGGACGGCTCCGATCCCCGAAAGGCGCATGGTCCGGGCGATGATCTCTCCGTCGCGGCTGCGGCTGACCATCACGTGGGCGCCTTGGCTCCGGTGGGTGTAGGTGAACAGTATCTGCCGCTGGTGCCAGAAGGCGTAAATGAAGCCCTTGCCCCCCTTCTTGACGGCGCGCAGGTGTTCGGCGCCTTCCCAGCGGATCCTGGAGGTCCCCCCGACTATCGTGGCGAAGCCGTAGGCGAGATAGGGGGCCGCGGCGCGCAGGACGTCCAACGCTATCTGTCGCGGCTTCCCGACGAAGCCCTGGTCTTGGACTTTCTCCGGCGGCCCTTCCTGGCGATCCAGCTGAGGCAGAATGCCGTCGAATGCTCGGGGGAGAGGCGTCCGGCCTCGAGCTTGAGGCCGATCTTCCCGCCCCCGAGGCGTTCGAGCACGGCCGAGACGGCCTCCGCCTCGTCGAGATGCTGGATCGGGCTGAGCTCGCACCGCTCGGACTCCACCTCGTCTCGGAGCAGCCCGGTGACGAACTGGACGGCGCGCTCCAGGGCGACCGCGGCGACCAGCTCGAGGAGGCCGCCGCGCTGCTCGTTCTCGGTCCGTGTTTCGGCGATCAGGGGCGCGATGTCGGGGCCGAGGGTCGCCAGCCCCAGCGTGTGGGCGAGACCGGGTATCGGGGCGAGGGCGGCCGTCTCGCGGGATTCGGGGCCGAAGGAGGCGAAGATCACGGCCGGCCGCAGGCGGCGCTGGACGACCTCGATGAGCAGCTGCAGCTTCGGGTCATCGAGGCCCATGGCGTTCAGGTCGGCCGCCTGCCGGGCGCGGCGCCGGATCTCCTTGAACGGGAGACGGAGGTTGAATTCGCGGATCTTCCTCATCGGCTACCTCCTGCGGCGGCGGGCGCCGCGGGCGCTCTCGGGAGTCGCCTCCGGAGCGGCCGCGGTCCGGCCCTTCTCGACTCTCCGGGTTCGCGAGGCCTCCCACTGGCAGACGACCGGGACGGCGATCGCGATGCTGGAGTATGTCCCCACGACGATGCCGAACGTGAGCGTCACGGCGAAATCGTGGATGACGGTCCCGCCGAGGAGCTGCAGCACGACGACCGTGAACAGCGTCGTCATGGACGTGATCAGCGTCCGGGACAGGGTCTCGTTGATGCTGGTGTTGGCGACCGTGTCGAAGCTCTCGCGGCGCATGACGCGCATCTTCTCGCGCAGGCGGTCGAATACGACGATCGAGTCGTTGATAGAGTAGCCGGCGATCGTCAGGACGGCGGCCACGAGGACGAGGTCCACCTCCAACTGCAGGGCCGCGAAGAGGCCGAGGGTGGCGAGGACGTCATGCGCCAGCGCGAACACGCCCGCGAAGCCCCAAAGGGGGTTGGAGAAGCGGAACGCCACGTAGCCGACGATGCCCAAAAGCGAGAAGACGACCGCGAAGAGCGCCTGCTTGTAGAGATGGCGCCCCACGGTGGGGCCGACGAACTCCTTCTGGTCCACGGTGAAGGGCCGCCCGGGATCGGCCTTCTCGAGGGCGCCGAGGAACTTCTCGGCGGTGTCCGCCGACTCATCGGCGCCGCCCTGGGACTTGACGCGGATCGCGAATGAGTCCGTGCCGCTGAAGTGCTGTGGGATGGCGTCGGGATAGCCGGCCCGCGTCGTCATCTCCCGCAGCTCGGCCAGCTCGACAGGCTGCTCGAAGGTGATCTGGACGAGGCTGCCGCCGGTGAAGTCGATCCCGAAGTTGAGTCCCCGCGTGACGATCAGGGCGAGGCTCGCGGCCAGGAGGACGCCGGAGAAGGCGAAGTAGAGGGCGCGTTTGTCGACGAATTCGATCGTCGGGGTCTTTTTGAATATTTTCATGCGGGTCTCGTTAAGTGTTGTCGTTCATGAGATTCAGATGCTCAGCCGATCCACCGGGCCGGCCGAGAGGTACGCCTGGAACATGAGCCGGGTCACGACGATCGCCGTGAACATGCTGCAGAGGATGCCGAGCGTCAGGGTCAGGGCGAATCCCTTGATCGGCCCGGTCCCGAACTGGAACAGGAAGAGCGCCGCCACCAGCGTCGTCACGTTCGCGTCCAGGATCGCCGAGAAGGCCTTGTCGTAGCCGGTGTCCACGGCGATGCGCGTGGGTTTGCCCAGTTGCAGTTCTTCGCGGATGCGCTCGAAGATGAGTACGTTCGCGTCGATGGCCATGCCCACGACCAGCACGATGCCGGCGATGCCGGGCAGCGTCAAAGTCGCCCCGAAATAGGACATCATCGCCAGGACGAACAAGAGGTTGAGGATCATCGCGGCGTCGGCGAATACGCCGGCCATCTTGTAGTAGACGGCAATAAAAAGGAGCACGAGCAGCCCGCCGACGAGACAGGCCCGCAGGCCCTTGCGGATCGAGTCCTCGCCGAGCGTCGCGCCCACGGTCCTCTCCTCGATGATCCGCAGCGGCGCCGGCAGCGCGCCGGCCCGCAGGACGATGGCCAGCTTGCGCGCCTCCTCCATCTGGAAGTTCCCCTCGATGATCCCGCTGCCGCCGCGGATGGCGCTGCGGATGACCGGGGCGGACTGGACCAGCCCGTCCAGCACGACGGCCAGGTTCTTGCCGACGTTGGCCGACGTGAGATCGCCGAAGATCTTTCCGCCTTCGGGTTTGAACTTGAACGCCACGATCGGAAGCCCGTTGTTGCCGGTCTCGACGCGGGCCGAGTCCAGCTGGGCCCCGGTCACCGGCACGGTGTCGCGGACGATGTAGTACCCACCCTCACGAGCCGGGAAGATCCAGTCGCCCTTGGGAAGCAGGGCGGCGGCGGCGGTCGAGATAGCGAACTTGCCGTCGTCCATCTTGACGTACTGCCCGTTGTCGTCTTTGAGGAACGGTTCGCCGAGCTCGTACATCTTCTGGGACGCCTCCTGAGCCGCTTCGGAGGAATCCACCATGCGGAACTCGAGCATCGCCGTCTGGCCGATCACCTCCTTGGCCAGGCGCGAGTTCCGGATCCCGGGCAGTTGGACGACGATCCAGCGCTCGCCCTGACGGGCGATCAGGGGCTCGGCGACGCCGAGCTGGTCCACCCGGTTGCGGATGATCTCGATGGCCCGGCTCAGCGCGTCCAAGACATCGGCGTCGGGCGGCAGGCGCTCGATGTCGAGCTGCATGAGCAGGTGGGTCCCGCCCTTGAGGTCGAGGCCGAGGTTGAGCAGCCGTTTCGGGCGCATGCGGCTGGCCTCCAGGCGCTGGCGCTGGCCGGCCTCCTTGGTGTACCAGTCGACCGTGGGATAGAGCAACAGCAGGGCCAGCGCGATCAGCACGCCGACTCCCGCCCATTTCATCTGCAGTTTCGTCATGTTGTCAGCCTGTTTCCGGGCCCCGCGATGGATCCGCGCAGGCCTCTTATCCGTCCTTGGGGCCGCCGTCCGAAGCCAGTTCCGGGTGGTTCGCCAGCTTGCTGACCGACGAGCGAGTGACGAGCACTTTGACGTTGTCGGCGATCTTGAGCTCGAGGTCCGGGCCCCGGAGGGAGACGATCGTGCCGTAGACGCCGCCGCCGGTCAGGATGCGGTCTCCCTTCTTTAAGAGCTCCAGCATCCTGCGCTGTTCCTTCATCTGCTTCTGCTGGGGGCGGATGACGAGGAAGTAGAAGATCCCGATGATGAAGAGGATCGGGATGAACCCGGCGAGAGGAGACGGCGATGCCCCGTTCATGTTCTGCTCCTGTGCGCGGAACTTGCGGACTTATGCAGATAAAGTCGGATAATCCTACTAAATAACGCGTCAGCCCCTCAAGCGCTGGAGTATGCGGCCCCCCTGCGGGGGGGGGCGACACGGCATCTGTCCCCCTCCTACTTCCGCGTCCCTCCCCGCGGGGGAGGGACGCGCGCATCTCCCCTATACCGCTCCAGGAACAGCTTTCGCTCCTCGAGGAACCTGCCCTCGCGGATGGCCGCGCGGATCCTCCGCATGATCCGCAGGCTGAAGTGCAGGTTGTGGACGCTCAGCAGCCGGTAGGCCGAGAGCTCGCGCGCGCGGAAGAGGTGGGACAGGTACGCCCGGCTGTAGCGGCCGCAGGTCGCGCAGTCGCACTCCTTATCGAGGGGGGAAAAGTCCTTGCGCATCGGCGCGTTCTTGATGTTCAAGCGCCCGGCCGCCGTCATGACGACCCCGTTGCGCGCGGTGCGCGTCGGCCAGACGCAGTCCAGCATGTCCACGCCGAGACGGACCGCCTCCCACAGATCGTCGGGCGCGCCCATCCCCATCAGGTAGCGGGGCATGCCGTCCGGGAGGCGCTCCACGGTCCTTTCCAGGGCCTCCCACGTCTTCTCCTTGGGCTCGCCGACGGAGAATCCGCCGAGGCTGACCCCGTCGGGCCGGATCTCCAGCAGGTGCTCGCATGCGCGGCGGCGCAGCTCGGGGTAGACCGAGCCTTGGATGACGGGAAAGAACAGGGCCTTTTTGCCGTTCTCTTGCGTGAACGCGCGATGGGAACGTTCGGTCCAGCGCATCGTTCGCTCGAGCGCGCGGCGGGCCTCCGCCTCGGTGCAGGGATACGCGGGGCACTCGTCGAGCGAGGTCCAGATGTCGGAGCCGAGCCGGGCCTGCAGGCCGATCACGCCCTCCGGCGTCAGCGTATGGAGCGAGCCGTCGATATGCGACTGGAAGGTCACGCCGTCGTCGCTGAGGCGTCTGAGGTCCGCCAGGCTGAATATCTGGTAGCCGCCCGAGTCGGTCAGGATCGTCCCCGGATAGTCCATGAAGGCGTTGAGGCCCCCCGCCGCCTCGATCACGTCGGCGCCGGGGCGCAAGGCGAGGTGGTAGGCGTTGGAGAGGATCGCATGGATGCCGAGATCCGAAAGGTCCTGGGAGCTGAGGGCCTTCACGGATCCCTGCGTCGCGACCGGCATGAACACCGGCGTTTCGACGCGGCCATGCTCCGTGCGGAGCGTCCCGGTCCGCGCCCGGCTGGCGCGGTCCTTGGCGGTCACCTCGAAGGCGGGCTGTCCGCTCATGGGAGCCTCAAACGATGAGCATCGAGTCGCCGTAGGAGAAGAGGCGGTACTCCCGGGCGATGGCCGCGTGGTAGGCTTCGAGCAGACGCTCGCGTCCGGCGAAGGAGGATGTCAGCAGAAGGGGCGTGGAGGCCGGCTGATGGAAGTTGGTGATCAAGGCGTCGACGGAAAGGAAGCGGTGGCCGGGCAGGATGAAGAGCTCGGTCTCCTCGATGGGGGAGTGCGCCCCGTTGGCCCCGCCTCCGCGGCGGGCTATCGTCTCCAGGGTGCGGACGCTGCTCGTTCCGACCGCGATGACGCGGCCTCCGTCGCGGCGGGCCTCTCGGAGCGCGGCGGCCGTCCCGTCCGGGATGTAGAACCTCTCGGGCAGCATGCGATGAGCCCGGATGTCGCGGGCGGTGACCGGCCGGAACGTGCCGCGGCCCACATGGAGCACCACCTCCGCGACGCGCACGCCCTGCCGCCGCAGCGCTTCGAGCAGCTCGGGAGTGAAGTGCAGGCCGGCCGTCGGCGCCGCGACCGAGCCTTCCTCGCGGGCATAGACGGTCTGGTAGCGGTCCCGGTCCTCGACCGCGGCCGGCGGCAGCCGCTTGCGCCGCTTCTGGATATAGGGGGGAAGCGGCGCGTGACCGTGGCGGAGCATGAGGAGCTCCACCTCCCCGACCGAGAACCTGAGTATCCACTCGCCTTCGGGGTCGAGGCTCTCGACGGAGGCGCGGATCCCGCCGGGGAAGAGCACCTCGACGCCGGGCTTGAGGTTCGCCGAGAGCGCGGTCCAGCGGTCCGGCGCGAGCCGGCGGACGAGGTTGAGCTCGACCTTGCCGCCGGTCGGTTTGCGCCCTACCAGGCGGGCGGGGAGGACCTTGCTGCGATTGAGGACGAGGCAGTCCCCGGGCCGCAGGTATTGGGGCAGGTCGAGGAAGCGGCGATGCTCGATCCGGCCCGTCGTCCGGTCGAGCACCAGCATGCGCGCCGCGTCGCGCGGGGTCGCGGGAGCCGTGGCGATGAGTGATCGGGGATAGGCGAATTCGTAGTCTTCGAGGCGAAAACCGCTCGCCCCGGGAACGGATTCCCCATACCGGGACCGCGCTTCGCTGGCCCTTGCTCGCGGGACCCAGGCGTTGAAGGCTTCCGTCCCGGCCTCCGTCTCGCCGGCCTTCGCTCGCGGGGTCCGCTCGTTGAAGGTTTCCGTGGCTAGCGCTCCCGCGGGCCGATTTCCGCTCCGGGGAAATAGAATCCCAGGATATCGCGGTATCCGCCGCCTCGCTCGGCCTGGACGCGGGCTCCCCACTGGCACAGGCCGACGCCGTGCCCGTAGCCGCGCCCGGCGAACTCGAAGCCCTTGCGCCGGCGGGTCACCCGTCGTATCCGCGTGCTCTTTAGCTCGGCGGGGCCGAGCCACATCCTCAGGTCGTTGGCCGCCACGCGTCTCCAGGCGCCGTCGAGCTTGAGGCGGAGGTACCGGAGGTAGCCCGAAGAGGTCCGGCGCCCGGGCTTGATCGCCGTGAGGGTGGCCACGTTGTGGCCGCCGCGCTGGAGCGCCCGGAGCATGTCGTCTTTCCTGAAGTACGCCGTCCAGCCGTAGTGCGGCGTGTCCTGGCAGTAGCGATCGCGCACGCCGCGCAGGGGGCGCGGGCTCTCGGCCGCGCCCCGCTCTCCGGCGTCGGCGGTCCGCAACGGGCCCCAGACCGAGGCCGGATCGGTCGTGCGGCCTCCGCAGCAGGAATGAAAGTGGACCGGGAGGCGTTTCCCGCGCCAATAGATCACTTGGCCGGCCGTCTCCTTCACCGCTCGCCGGACCCGGACGGATTCGATCGTGATCCCGGTGTAGATCTGGCTGCGGGAGTCGTCGGTCAGGTCGTAGCCCGAGGAAGAGTACTTGCCGAGGTTGTTGAGCGCGAAGGTGCGCGCGACGACGGCCTGGGCCTTGAGAGCCTCGAGCGGCCATTCGGGACTCATCTCCGTCGGCAGGACCCCGTAGAGGTATTCTTCGAGGCCCAACTCATCGATGACGGTGATCGTCTCGTCTTTATTCGGGCGGAAAACCAGATTCCCGCGGTACTTGCGCTCCCCGATCAGGACATACTCCTCGGGCCGGCCGGGCAGGAGCCGCGTCGGGCCGAAGAAGAGGAAGGGCCCCAGGATGAGGCGCTCTCCCTCGTCGGCTTCGACCGTGTAGGCGCGTCCGCGCTCGAGCCGCTTCATCTCGCCGGTCGTCTCGTCTATGACCGAGAATCGGCCCTCCGGACGCACCGTGATCTTCGGGACCCTGTGGGCGATGCCCACCGCGATGATCGGTTCCGACGGGCTCGCGGGGGTGAGGGACTCCGCCGCGGCCGCGCGCGGCGGCGAGCCCGGCACAGGACCCGGCCCCGGAACGACGCCGGGACCGGCCGGTGCCGAGGGTGTTTCCGGCGCCGGAGTGTGCAGTACCGCGCTTGCCACAAAAGCGCGTGAGCGTGCCGGCGGGCCCTCCGGGCGGCTCCCCGATAGGGGCGCCGCGGCGGCCACGGCGGCCAAGGCGCACGACGCCGCGAGCAGGACGCCGCGGCTCATGGGAAAAGCTCGCCGCGCTTGGGAGGGGGCTTGACGCCCATGTGCTCGAAGCCCAAGCGGGTCGCCATGCGCCCGCGGGGGGTATGCTGGAGAAGGCCCGCCTGGATCAGGTAGGGCTCGAGGACCTCGGTGATCGTGTCCACCTCCTCCGACACGGCCATAGCCAGGGTGTCGATGCCGACCGGCCCGCCCGAGAACTTCTCGATGAGGGCGCGCAGGAACTTCCGGTCCATGTGGTCTAGCCCGAGCCCGTCGACCTCGAGCGCCTCGAGCGCTCCCTTGGCGACGGATTCGGTGATGGTCCCGTCGGCCTTGACCTCGGCGAAATCCCGCACCCGGCGCAAGAGGCGGTTGGCTATACGGGGCGTGCCGCGGCTGCGTCGCGCGATCTCCGCCGCGCCGGCCGGCTTCGTCTCTACCCCGAGGAGACCGGCCGAGCGCTTGACGATCCGGCGGAGGTCCGCCTCGTCGTAGAATCCCAGGTGCCCGACGATGCCGAAGCGGTTGCGGAGCGGCCCCGTCAGGAGTCCGGCGCGCGTCGTGGCGCCCACGAGGGTGAACCCCGGGATCGCCAGCTTGACGGTCGCCGCCATCGGCCCCTTGCCTGTCGAGATGTAGAAGGTGGAGTCCTCCATCACCGGATAGAGCGCTTCCTCGACGAGCCTGCTCAGCCGGTGGATCTCGTCGATGAACAGGACGTCGCCCTCGCTCAGGTCCGTCAGGATGGCCGCCAGGTCGCCGACGCGCTCGAGGATGGGGCCCGAGGTCGTGCGCAGGTTGACGCCCATCTCGCGGGCCAGGATCGAGGCGAGCGTCGTCTTGCCCAGGCCCGGCGGGGAGTAAAAGAGGGAATGATCCAGGGGTTCCCGGCGGTTTCGCGCGGCCTCGATGAATACCCGGAGGTTGTCCTTAAGCTTTTCCTGGCCGATGAACTCGTCCAGGGTCTTCGGGCGCAAAGCCCGGTCGAAGCGCTCATCTTCCTTGAGCGCTTCGTTGGTGGTGATGGAATCCCCGGCTTCGCTCATGATCAAAGCTTGCGCAGGGCCATGCGGACGATCTCTTCCACGGCCGCCTCGCGTCCCTCCAGGTCGTGCCGGACGGCATCGAGCGCCGAGCGGGTCTCGGCGGGGCGGTACCCGAGCGCGGAGAGCGCCTCCAGCGCTTGGGACAAGGGGCCGGCGGTCGCCCGGCCGGCGTCGTGCCGGATGCGCCCGCCTCCCGCCGCGACCGATACGGCGCCGAGCTTGTCCTTGAGGCCGCTGATCAGCCTTTCGGCCGTCTTGCGCGTGAAGCCGAACATGGCGGTCAGGATGCGCGCGTCCCCGTCGATGATCGCGCGGCGGAAATCGGGCAGCGAGCGGGAGGCCTTCTCGAGATGATCGAGGGCCTTCTTGGCTCCGGTGGAGGGGAGGTCCTTGAAGCAGAGGAACATCTGCTTGTCCTCGCGGCTCGCGAATCCGTACAGCGTCGTGCCTCCCCCGTACATGCCGAACGACTCGGACACGTAAAGCACGGCCTCGTGGGACTCGCCGGGCAGCCGCGCGGCCGTGGAAGGGTTGACGACGAGCTCGTAGCCGACTCCGTTGGACTCGATGATCACGTGACCGGCGTCGTTCTCGAGGATGGTCCCGCGGAGGCTGGCGATCATGCCTTCCTCCCGCCGACGCGGTCGAGGACGACGAGGCTCTTCAGGCGGCTCGAGCGCAGTTGGCACAGGGCGATCGCGGCCGCGTCGGCCACGTCGTCGGGTGTCAGCCTGTCGGCCAGGCCAAGCGCCGCCTGGACCATGCGCTGCATCTGGGGTTTCGCCGCGTTGCCGGAGCCGGTGAGCGATATCTTCACCTGGCGCGGGTTGTACTCCGTGACGGGCGTGCCGGACTGGGAGGCCGCGAGCAGGACCACGCCGCGGGCCTGCAGCGTCGCGCGGATCGTGTGCGCGGCCTTGAGGAAGAACATCTCTTCGACCGCCATGTGGCCGGGCCGGTGCGCCCGCAGGAGGCGGGCGACCTCTCCGTGGATCTCCCGCAGGCGCAGCGGCAGGGGGGTCCGGGGCGAGGTGCGGATGCAGCCGCTTGCGACCAGACGGGCCTGCCGGCTCCCCGGCCCTTCCAGCACCGCCCAGCCCGTCTCGGAGAGCCCGGGGTCGACTCCAAGAACACGGTCCATTCCGGGGTCTTTCTTCATTGACGCGGCTCCGCCGCCGGGGGGACCGCCCCCAGGACGCGGTTCACGCCGGGGTCGCCTTGTCCAGGCCGGTTATTTCTCAAGGGCGGCAAAAATCTCGTCGGGGATGTCGAAGTTCGCGTAGACGTGCGAGATGTCGTCGTGTTCCTCGAGGGCCTCGATCAGCTTCAGGTTCTTGGCGGCTTTGGCCTCGTCGAGGACGACCGTGGTCTTCGGCATCATCGTGATCTCCGCCGACTCGAACGGGATTCCTTTCTCCTTGAGGCCGTCGCGGACTTTCTCGAAGCTTTCCGGGGCGGTGAGCACCTCGAAATCGTCGGCGCTATCCGCCTTGAGGTCGTCGGCGCCGAGCTCCAGGACCATGTCCATGAGCGCTTCCTCGGAGGTCCGCTCCTTCTTGACCCTCAGGTAGCCCTTGCGCTCGAACAGGAAGGAGACGCAGCCGGTGCTGCCCATGTTCCCGCCGTTGTCCTCGTATATCTTGCGGACTTGGTTGGTGGTCCGGTTGCGATTATCGGTGCTGCCCTCGCAATAGACCGCGACGCCGCCCGGGGCGTACCCTTCGAACGTCAGCTCCTCGTAGAGGGCGCCCGGGAGCTCCCCCGTCCCTTTCTGGATCGCGCGCTTGACGTTGTCGGCGGGCATGTTCGAGGCGCGGCCGTCGTCGATGGCCTTGCGCAGGCGGGGGTTATTGTCCGGGTTGCCGCCCCCGAGCTTGGCGGCGATCGTTATTTCGCGCACGAGTTTGGTCCACACCTTGCCTTTCTTGGCGTCCACGACCGCTTTTTTGTGCTTGATGCTGGCCCATTTCGAATGCCCGGACATTTCTCGCCCCTCCGAAATAATGTTGAGATATTCTAGCAAATTATCGACGGCGCGGGGAAGTTCGCCGGCTCGCCGCGGCCGCGGGTTTTTCTTGGTATTGACAGTATGACGGAGGCCTCTTAAACTTAGGGCTGGCGCCCGTAGCTCAACGGATAGAGTAGCGGTCTTCGGAACCGCTGGTGCAGGTTCGATTCCTGCCGGGCGCACTTCTTGGCCATGCTCACCCCTATCCCGCATCGGCGCCCCGCCAAAAAGCTCCCGCGCCGCGAGGCCCCGGTCCGGGAGGCCGGCCGCCGGGCCCCGGTTGTTCATCTTCCGGCAACATCCGCGCAATCTTTTCCTAAATGCGTCGTCGTAACCTTTATGGTGGGCGTCCTTGTCGGGGCTCTTCCCCGCGCGCCGCTGGCCGGGCCCGCGGGCGGGAAGGACCCGAAGGCCGCCCTCGGGGCGAAGGCCCTCGAGATCCTCTATTCGGCGATGCTGAACGATGATTCCGATATCCGGGTGCTGGCCGCCGAGCAATGGGGGCCGATCGGCAACCGGGCCTCCGCGCGGGTCCTCAAGCGCGCCTTGAAGGACCGGAACGCCAACGTGCGGATCGCGGCCGCGGGGAGCCTGTATCAGCTGGGGGACAAGAGCGGCGTGGTCGAGGTGGAGAAGATCGTCGAGGCGGCTCCGGACCCCCCCGAGGAGGGCGCGTCCCTCAGCGCGGTTCAGGAGTTGCGCTACATCGCCCGCAACAAGGTCCGCGTCGTCGCCTCGCGGGCGCTGGGGCGCATGGCCGAGCCGTCGTCGGTGAAGGTCTTGGAGGGCGCGCTTTCCGACCGGGACGGAGCGGTGCGGGACGCGGCCGCGGTCGCGCTGGCGAGGCTCGGAAGCGACCGGGAGATGGGCAGTATCATGGATGCCGTCGGCAGCGACAATACCCAGATCCGGGTGAAGGCCGCGCGCGCTCTAGGAGAGGTCGCGTCGGTCTCGGCGGCGCCGGAGGCGGTCCGGTATCTCAAGGCGCTGGCCAAGGACCCGAGCCACCAGGTCCGCGCGGCCGCGATGGAGGCGCTGGGCGAGTCCGGCAGCGTCCTGGGCATCGAGGAGCTGTCCGCCGGCGCCGAGGATCAGAACGAGCTCGTGCGTTCGAAGGCCGTGGCGGCGATGGGGCGTCTCGGGGCCGGAGGCGCCGTGCAGCATCTGGAGAAGGCGCGGCGGACCTCCGCGAACGTCTTCATCGAGCTTCTCGCGATCGCCGGCCTGGCGCGCGCGGGCGAGAAGGTGGACCTTTCCGCCGCCCGGCGTGCCCTCTATCAGCATGACGTCGACACCCGCGTGCTCGCCGTCGAGGTGCTCGAGACGGTCGGGGGGGACGCGGCGATCGAGGAGCTCGAGAGCGCGCTCGATGACCGCGAGATGCGCGTGCGGGTGCGGGCGGCCGCGGCCCTTGTGAACCTCCTGCAGCGGGCGGGGGGGTCCAGGAAGAAGTGATGCGCCGGGTATCCAGGCCTCCGGCGGTCTCCCCGCGAGCCCCGGCTCGCGGGGCCCGTGTGTTGATGACTTCCGGGGCGTTGGCCGCGCTGCTCATGGCGGGCGGCGCCCGCGCCGCGTTCGCCGTGCGTCCGGAGCCGCATCATCGCGACGACGCCGGACGCTTCGGCCTGGACCGGCCCGAGCCGCCCCGCACGCGCGCGGTGGGGAGGTCTCGGCGGGCGCGCGCCGCGGTACGGCGCTTCAACGGCGCCCGCCGGGGGCGTCACAGCCTGCGCTTCGGTCCGAAGGGCGTCGGTCCCGGGGGGACGCCGCGGGCCCGAGTGGAGGCGCGCGAGGTGGCGGTGGCCTTCCTGCGGGAATACGGCCCGGAGCTGGGTCTGCGCGCCGACGAGCTTCGCCTGGAGCTGGGGCGCACCGCGGGCGGGATCCATCACCTTCTGTTCGAGCAGGTGGTCGAGGGAGTCCCCGTCGAGTTCTCGCGGGTCAAGGTGCACCTCGACGAGGCCGGCGCCATCCTGAGCCTCCAGTCGAGCTACCGCCCGGGCGTCCGGGAATCCCCCGTGCCTCGCCTCGACGAGGCCGCGGCCGCGCTGCGCGCCGCGGCGGACCTGGGCGGCGCGGCGCCGCGGCCTCGGGGAGGGCGTCTGGTGTTCTTCCCTCTGCGCGGCTCCGATGCCGTGCGTCTGGCGTGGAGGTTCCGCGTTTCGGGCCGCGGCGGCGGCTGGATCTACTACGTGGACGCGGGCTCGGGCGAGATCCTCTTGCGCTACAACGACCTCCGGTTCCAGGCCGCGTGCGCGAGCTCGGGGACCGTGACCGGGAACGTTTACGACATAGACGCGGGCACCTCGCCGTTGTCCGTCCGGCCGTTCAAGAACCAGCGCGTCTACGTGGTCGATTCGAGCACCTTCGCCCTGACCGACGCGAACGGGTTCTTCTGCAGCCAGACCGCGGGGAAGATCTTCACCTCCCTTCAGGGACCGTACGTCCATGTGGCCAACTTCAACGTCCCCAACGCCCACTACGACAACGGCGGGGGGAAATGGAAGACCTTCTCCACGCCGCTGTCCTCGCCGCACCCCTACTCGAACGACGCCGTCCTCATCTCGACGATCAACGCGACGCCGCAGGATGCCCCCGGAGCCGTGAAGCTCCTGCCGGTATTCAGCTCTTTCGACGTGGGAGGCATCGAGTTTTTCGCGGGTGATCTCGAAATCACCGACGACGACCAAGTCGCCATCCTGGACGCCGACGGCTACCCGGTGGCCGGCTACCTGGGCAATCGGGGCCCGTTCAACGGCGCGGCCGTGGCGGGCACGCAGCTGCGCCTGCGGCTGAAGTCCAACGAGAGCGGCACGCGCAACGGCTTCGACATCAGCCACTCCAGCTACCTTTATCTGACGAACAGCCCCGGCTCCAGCGACAACGCGACGGCGACCTTCACGTGGACCACGGCCCGCACTTTCGACGGGACCGAAGACGAGATAAACCTCTTCTACCACATCAATAGGATGCACGACTATTTCGCCGACGGGCCGAACAGCGCGGATGGCGCCGATATCGACAAGCCGGTGCCCGTCATGGCTCGAGCGGGGCCGGGGCTTTCCAACGCTTTCTACGACCCGCTGCACGAGAACCTCATGTTCGGGGACGTCGGCAACAGCCTGGCGCTGGACGCGAGCGTGGTGCGACACGAGTACGTCCACTTCGTCGTGGACCAGATCTATCCGATCATCAACTTCGGCCAGTTCGGAGCGATCTCGGAGGCCCTCGCCGACTACTTCGCCGCGAGCTCGCTGGGGAACAGCGCCATAGGAACGTACGCCAACGTCGGGTTCCAGAGCGAGGGAGCCCTGCGCGAGCTGGACTGCCCGTCTGAGACGGCCTGTGTGATCTTCCCGGCCCACTGGACCGGCGCGATCCACGACGACAGCCGCATGATCAGCCAGGCTGTGTGGGGGCTGCGCGGACAGCTCATGACCCAGCTGGGCGCGGCCAACGGCCAGGCCTGCGCCGACGGGCTCGTGTTCCAGGCGCTGTTCTTCTTTCCGGACAGTTTTGAGGATTTCCTGGAGGCGATGCTGGAGGTCGATAAGCGCGCCGCGGCCCTCGTGGCGGCCTGCGGGGGGGACAACCTCCGCGGCGGCGACATCGTGAACGCCTTCGCGCTGCACAACATCGTGCTCAACCCGCCGGACGAGGACGTCTACGAGCCGAACAACGGGATCCAGTCCGCGACGGACATCACGACCGCGCCGGTCATCAGCGCCCGCATCTATCCGGCGGCCGATCTGGATTATTACGCCTTCGGAGCCGCCGAGGGGCTCATCCGGCTCACGCTGACGCTCCCCCAGGACCCGGGCTTTCCGGGGACCTACCGCGCCTACTCGATGTCGCTCATCGACTCGCGCTACGAGATCGTGCGGAAGGCCGGGCCCGTGATCGATATCAATCCGACGCTCGGGGGCTATTGTCCCGACACGGGCTGCCGGACGAGCAGCCGGAAGGTCGTGCTCGAGTACGTCAGCCCCCGCTCCGATCAGTACTTCCTCGTGGTCTCGGCGCCGGAGGGGGACGAGTACGCTCTGGTCACGAACAACAACTCCACCGAGTTCTACGGGCTGGAGGCCGAGTACAGCCGGGCCGGCCCGGTCGCGTCGAGCATCGTCGCGGCGTCGTTCGACAACGACGTCATAAGCTTCGAGGTCCGCGTGGCCACCTTCGTGACGTCGCAGAACTACATGTTCCATCATGCGCGACTGCGCGACCATGCGCTCCGGGTGTTGCCGGGGACGGCGACCGACGGAGCCTCTCCCTTCTTGACGTTCGTCTCCTCGAGCAACGGGCTCGGGAGGGTCAGCGGGACGTTGGCGCTCGCTTCGGGCTTCAACGAGCGCTTCCGGGCCGTCGGGACGGTCCACCTCGAGGTCTTCGGGGGGAACCCGCTCGGACACGTGCAGTCTCTCGGGTTCTCGCCGGCGATCAACCTGACGGCCGACAGGACGGCGCTGACGCCGTTCAACAACGTCTTCAATCCGAGTCGGGGCGAGTTCACGACCATCCGCTACGAGATCCAGAGCGCGGGCCACGTGCGCCTGCGCCTGTTCACGCGCACGGGACGGCACGTGCTGACGCTCATCGACGAGTTCAAGCCGGCCGGGAAGGGCTCGGTCGACTGGTCCGGGGCGAACCGGCTGGGCAGCCGCGTGGCGAGCGGCATCTATCTGCTGAACCTGGAGGCTCCGGGTATCCGGGAGACGAAGAAGGTGATCGTCGTCAAGTAGACGCCTGAACGCGATGCTGAGAATGCGGCCGACGGTTCTTTTCGCGGCGGCCTGGGCGGCGGGAGCCGCCGCGGGGGCGCCGTGCTTCGCAGCGGAGAACCCCGGGGTGACGGCCGCGCCGGTGCTGCAGCTGCCGGTGGGCGCGCGGGCGGTGGGAATGGGCGGGGCGTTCACGGGCGTCGCCTCGGACGCGTCGGCCCTCTTCTACAACCCCGCGGGCTTGAGCAACCTCGACCACAGCGAGGTCAGCTTCATGTACCTCAAGGGCATCGAGGACCAGACCATCGAGCATATCTCGGCCGGCACTCCGCTTGCGCTGCCCGGGATCATCGGCTCCGGATACGCCTCGCTGGGAGCGAGCCTGCTCTTCGCGCAGCACGGCTCCATCGAGGTCAACCGGACGGCTTCCGACGGCTCTTTCCTGGGATCGGAGTCCCTCAGCGCCGGGGGGGATCTGGTCCTCTCCGTGGGCTACTCCGAGCGTCTCGGGCGCTTCGATATCGACACCAAGCGCGGCCCCGTCGGCCTGCACCATTTCCTGGGTGTCAGCGGCAAGCTCGTCCGGTCGACTTTGGCGCAGACGTACTCGGCCACCGCTTTCGCCAGCGACATCGGCTATTTCCTCGACGTTCCCGACGTGGGCGTCACCGCGGGGGCCTCCGTCCTGAACCTGGGCAGCGATATGCGGTTCATCGAGGAGGGCGATCCCCTGCCGCTGACCGTGCGCGGCGGGTTCGCCTACAGGCCGGCCCTCCCGGGCGCGGTGACGCTGGGAGAGAGCAGGGCCTTGCTGCTCGCCGCAGACGGGGAGTACCTCACCTTCGAGCGGCAGTGGTACGTGAATCTCGGCATGGAGTACTCCGTGCTCCAGCAGCACGCGCTCCGGCTCGGCTACCGGCTCAACCGCGACGTGGTGGGGCTGACCATAGGATTCGGGGCTTCCTGGCGGGGTATCGGCATCGACTACGCCTGGGGGATGACGGAGACCTTCAGCGACACCCACCGCATCGGATTCACCTACCGGTTCGGTTGGGTCTCGGCGCGGCAGCGGGAGTCCCGGCGGCGTCCCTTCATCGAGAGCATGCCCGAGAGGGAGGAGCTCGAGGATATCGAGGAGGAGGTCCCTCGCACCCTCGAGCCTGCGCGGCGTCCCCGACGCCGGGTCCCGGAGAAGCGACGCACCGCTCCCGGATGGATCTACTGACCGGCATGAGCCAGGTCCTGAACCGGAATTTCTACGCGATCGCCGCCTAGCTCCGCAAAGATACTTGAGACGTCGGGCGCTTTGCGCCCGACTTAAAGGACCGGTGAGGTCGCGCAAGGCTGAAGATTCGCGTCGCGAATCCCCATCCTCGCGTTCTACCCTCGCGTTCTACCCCTTGCCAGGGGCTCCCAATGCGAATACAATCCGGACATGCTCGGCCTAGCCCGCGGCGGGCGTTGGTGGGCCCTCTCGGCCCTGTCGGTATATCTCTATCTGGCGGGCTTTACCTGGGTGATCCACCAGGGAGGAGCGCACGCGGCCGAGCGGCTCGAGCCCCGCCGCTTCGGGCCCTTCGAGCCGATGGGTTCCGGCGACGCGCGCCAAAGGACGCCCCCGTACCGCCGGATCCTCCAGGGTCCGGATGGCTATTCCCTCGAGTTCGGTTTCAAGAACTTCAACGGGGACGTCCTGTCGGTCAAGGCGAGCCTGGACTCCGGGACGGTCTCCGATTCGGTCCGCGAGTTCGGCTACAGCCAGGACGAGCTCGATGATCTCGACGCTTGGTACAAAAGGTCGCAGGAGAGCGCGATCGCCGCCGCCAAGGGGAGATACGTCAGCGGAAAGGTGACGGCCAAGACCCGGGCGGAGCTCGCCCGCAAGATGGAGAGGCTCAAGGCCCAGAACGCGCGGATCGAGCAGGAGCTGGATCGGACGATCGCCGACCTCGCCCGCGAGTACCGCCGGCGGCGGCTGGAGGTCTTCGATCGCTCCGGTTTCCGCTTGAAGGGAAAGGGCATCCTCGAGGTGGATATCCCGGCCATGGTGCGGCGCAACTGGAAACGGGTGCGGCCCGTGGCCTTGAGCTTCGCGGACCTCTCGCGTCGCCGCGGGTACGACGCCGAGGACCTCGTGGGGGCGGCGTCCGCCATGGTGCAGACCGCCATGCGCTACGAGGTCCCCGGGAGGAGCGAAGGCTCCCGCGTCATCGCGGGCATGCTGCCGCCGCCCAAGGCCCTGGCCCTCGGGCAGGGCGACTGCGACACGAAGACCGCGGTCCTGGCGAGCATCCTCATGAGCTGGCCCAATCTGCGCATGGTGGGACTGTCCATCCCCGGGCATTACCTGATGGCCGTCCAGCGCGTGCCGCGCAGCGGAGACGTATTCATCGAGCACGAGGGGTTCCCCTTCGTGATGATCGAATCGGCGGGTCCGGCTTGGCTGCCGCCGGGCCGGGTCGGGGACACGACGAGGGCCTATCTCGAGGCGGGCAACTCGTTCGGGATCCAGCCGCTCGACCTTTAGACACGGGAGGTTCGATGTTCTGGACGCGTCTTTTGATTAGTCTGGCGGAATTCGGTCTCTCGATCGTCCTGTCGGTCTTCATCGTATTCTGGAGCTACAAGAGTTTCGTCCGGTTCAACACGGCCTTCGACGCCGAGGCCGAGATCCGGAAGGGGAACGTCGCCGTCTCGGTGCTGATGGCCTCGCTGATGGCCGGCGCCGCGCTGATCATGCGCCAATCGATCTATCCCGTCGTCAGCATCATCACCGTCGGCGTCATGGGGCGCGGAGGGGCCGAGCACGGAGTGCTCGCGCTGGCCGCTTACGCTCTCGGCCACCTGGTCTTGGGCTTCCTGCTCTCGGTCGGGTGCGTCCAGATCGCGCTGAAGCTCTTCCAGGTGCTGACCCGCGACCTCGACGAGGAGGTCGAGATCGGCAGGGGCAATACGGGCGTCGCGCTCATCATGGGGGCAGTGATCCTCATCGTCGCCATGTTCATGCAGCAGGGGGTCAGCTCCCTCAGCAAGTCTCTGATTCCCCAGCCCAAGCTGGGGGTCCTGCGCATGATGGACTGACGCGTCTCGTTTTATGCTGCCTTTCTTCACCGCCGGTCCTTTTCGCCTCGAGCTCTACGGCCTGCTCGTCGTCTTCGGCGCCGCTCTGGGGATCCTCTGGCTCTGGGTCGAGCGGCCTCGGGGAAAGGCTCCGGGAGAGACCCCCGGCCAGTTCTGGGCCCTGATCTACAGCCTCGTTCTCGGGGGGTTGGCGGGGGGGAAGATCGGGTTCCTCGTCGTCGAATGGCGCGACTTTCTCGCCGAGCCCCGGGAGATGCTGTCGAGCTGGAAGATCGGCTGGGTGTTCTGGACCTCCTTGGGCGGGGCGATGCTGGCCGGCTGGGCGTTCCAGCGGGTGTTCAACCGCGGACGCCGGGAGAAGCGGCGGTACCTACCCCTGGCCGACTATCTGATCGTCGCGCTTCCCATGGGGCATGTTTTCGGCAGGCTCGGATGCTTCGCTCAGGGTTGCTGTCACGGACGGCCGACGGCGCTGCCGTGGGGCGTGACGTTCAGCCATCCCGGCTGCAGCGTGTCCGAAGGGCTGATGGGGGTGCCGCTTCATCCGACCCAGCTCTACGAGGCTGCGGGGGAGCTGGCTTTGCTGCTCTTTCTCCTCTACTACGTGCTGCCGAACATCGAGCGCAAGCGTTTCACCCACGGCACGTCGTTCCTCGGCTACATATTCTTGTATTCATTGATGCGCTTCGTTATCGAGTTCTTTCGCGGCGACGACCGCGGCGTTTTCTTGTGGCCGGCCCTTTCTCCCTCCCAGTGGTTTTCGTCGGCGGGACTGCTGGTCGCGGGCGTCCTTCTCTGGCGCCGGGGCGTATCGGAGCGTCAGCCCGACACGCGAAGCGTCTATTATTAGCCTCGGCGCGAGGCTCGCCACTCGGCCCACCCCGCCCCGGCCAGGACGCACAGCAGGGGCGTCACCGGCGCCATGTAGCGGACGAAGACCGTCGCGAAGACGTGGATGTGGAAGTATAGGACCAAACCGGCCACCGCCCAAAGCCCCCGCTCGCCCGTGCTCGCGGCGTCCACCCCGGTAGGGGCGCCGTGCCGGCCTCCCTTTGGATTTGCGTTGGAGGCCGGTGCGGGGCCCAGGCGCTGAAGGCTTCCGCCGCGTTTTCGCGCGCTGCGGAGCAGTACCCAGGCCCCCGGCAGGATCAGGCAGAGCCGAAGGAGCCAGTCGCCCAGGGCGATCCAGCTCCAGCGGCCGCCGCTCTGCATCCACGCCGAGAGGCGGTGGTGGTAGTAGAGCAGGTAGGGGGTGTATGCGGTGGTCCAAAGGTAGAGAGCCCTCTTCGCGCATCCGAGAAGATACGCCATCGGGCGGGCCCGCATGTTGCGCAGGGCTCGCGGCGTCGCGAAGCGGTCCCACTCGGTATGCGGAAGCCTCCGGTACATCGTCCTCATCGGCTCCACGCTGGACATGTCCGAGGGCGCCGTGACCCAGCCCTTGGAGGCGTACCATAACGCGGGACCGGCGACGCCGGTCTCCATGGGGATGACCCTGCCGAAACGCGCGTAGTTGCGGACGATCCAGGGCGTGAGCGGCAGCAGAACGGTCACGGCGAGAAGGGCGGTTTCCCGCAGCCACCGTCGTCCGGCGCGGAGCTCCGCGAGCCGCCAAGCCGCGAGCAGGACGGGCAAGGCCGCCAGCGTCGAACGCGTCAGCAGGCTCAGGCCGATCGCGGCGCCGAGCCCCGCGAGCCGCGCCGGCCGGGGGTCTTGCCGCCAGCATGCGAGCGCCCACGCCACGACGAGCAGGATCAAGGCGTAGAAGCATTCGGTGTAGAGCGACGTCGGGAGCAGGACTTGCTCCGGATAGAGAGCCATGAGCATCGCCGCCCAGGCGCCCGCCTCGGGGGAATGGATGGCCGCGCCTAGACGGTAGACGAGCCAGAGGGCCAGCAGGCCCAGGATCGCCTGGATGAGCCGGAGGACGCCGGGCGCGTCGCTGGCCGTCACCCGCATGGCCGCCGCCAGAAAGAGGGGGTAGAGAGGGCCGCGGTAGGCGCTCGGCTCGTCCTGCAGGAGGTATCCCCGCCCGGAAGCGATCCCGGAGGCCAGCTCATGGTACTGGAGGTCATCGCCGCCCGGGCTGAGCGGCGCTTCCCAATAGAGGAATGCCGTTGCGAAGCGCGCCAACGCCCCGGCGAGCAACGCGAAGGCCAGCAGCCGGCGCGTCCGTCCCGCTCGCCCTCGCTCGCGGGGCCCAGGCGTTGAAGGCTTCCGTCCCGCTATGGGCGGGGTCTCCGGCCGCGGTGTCGGTTCCGGCTTCGGCACGGAGCCGTACCGTCAGCGATGGGCGGTCGGCTTGCGCGAGCCCTGACCTCGCCGGGCGGTTCTCATGTAAGGGTTGGTCTCCGGGTCGTTGTACATCTTGAGCTGGAAATAGGTCTTGAACCGCCGACTCTTCCCGAGGATGTCCTCCATCAGGGCGTCCAGACAGGATGAGAGATCGGCCAGCTGTTCCTTCAATATCCGGACCTTGCCGGAAAACCTCCGCCTCTGGGCGGCAGTGGCGTCCTTCCTGCGACGCTGCTCGCTCATGTGATAGATCTTGAGGATAAGGATCGATATCCTGTCCGCGATGCTGCCCGGCGTCTCGGAGCTCAAGGGTAGTCGCGGATCACCAAGGAGTCCCAGCTCCTTCAGAGACGTCTCCAGGCACGAATCCAGCCTCTCGATCTCGTCCACCCGGCGCTGGTTGGACGCGTCGATGTTCCGCTTGATCCGGGCGATCACGCCATCGCGGACGCCGGTGGCCCGAGCCTTGTCCTCCTCGTGCCACTGGTAGCTGTTGATCCTGGCGATCGAGGACGCCAGTTCGCGCAGCCGGCCCCTTGCCGTCGGGATCCTCCGGCGGGCGTCCTGCCAGGTGCGGATCCGCCCTTCACGAGCGTGCCAAAGGCGGACCACGTTGCTCTGGGCTCGGATCACTCGGGGGGACCTGAAATCGCGAAGTTCGCGCTTGGCGGCGGGTGTGTTCATGGGATGTCTCGCTTGGCCTCCGGCTTCACGGAGTAGCGAAGCTTAGGAAATTCGAGGCCTTGCTCGCCAGTACGGTCTCAATGACCTCGTCGACGGAGAGCTCGCTCAAAGGATCGCGGCGGATGACCTTGATGGGGGCGTCCCCGATCGGCCTGTAGCGGTCCGGATCGGTCGGACCGAAGAGGGAGACGACCGGGACCCCCAGCGCGGCGGCCAGATGGCCCGGGCCCGAGTCCCCGCCGATGAATATGTCGCCCCGGGAGACGATCGGCTTGATCTCGGACACGGAACCCACCGAGACCCGCAGGGCGCTCTTGGGAAACGCCTCGAAGACGCCGTTAAGGACGCTCGCTTCTTTCGGGGAGCTGAGGACGACGAAGCGGAAATCATCCGACCGTCGGGACAGGAGCCGGACGAGCCGGGTCCACTTGCGCAGAGGCCAATCCTTCCCGGGATCGCCCGTTAAGGCGTGGAGCACCACGATGGTCTTGTCCGACCACCGCAGGCCCGATTCCCACTCCTCTCCGCGCCTTCTCTGCCCGTCGGACAAGCCGATCTGCGGCTTGAAGCGGGAGAGCGGAAGGCGCGCGCCGGTCCAAGCGGCGAAGAGCTCGGCGTGCTCCTCGACCACGTGCTTGCGCCCGCCCGTCGCGGGGACGGCGCGGGAGAGGAATATCCCGGCTTTCCTCTTCCCGTGGCCCACCCGGTTGCGGATCCCCGCCCACCGACAGGCCAGCGAGCGCCTCCATTCGGCGTTCAGAACGAAAGCCAGATCGTAGCCTTCCGCCCGGATCTCTCCCAGGGTCCTCAGGAACGGTCTCCAGCCTCCTTTCCCGCGGCCCGGGGACTTGTCCCAGAAAAGGTCGGCGGCGTGCACCCGTATCGAGGAGCCCTGAAGGTCGAATACCCCGGCCGCGTATTTCTTGACCCAGATCCCGATGGCGGCTCGCGGGAACGCCGTCCGCAAAGGTCCGAACAGCGAGCTTCCCATGACGACGTCGCCCAGATTGTCCAGGACGATCACGAGGATTTTCTTCGGCGAATCCGGGCTCATGGGTGAAGCTCCGGCGTGACGGGTACCTCCCGCTCCGGCCGGCTTCCCTTATATAGCAAATTCAGCGGCGGGCGGCGGACCGGCGGCCACGATCCGGCGGTAGGGGCGGTATCCGGCCTGCTCCAGCCCGAACTCGATATTGATTGAGCGTTTCGCAGCAGTCGAAGCCGATGAGGTCGTAGGGGCGCTTCGGTTTGGGGGAAAAGAAGAAAGCCACCTGCGAGTTGCCGTACGGGGAGTGGGTCGGTGGCTTTCTAAATCGGCGTCAACGGGATAAAAGTATACACAATTCCGGCGTGATGACGCCAGCTATTTTGTTGGAGCCGGGTCGTTCCCGGATCGGTCCCGAGCGCGGCGCCAAAGCTTCTTGCCGGTGCGCGCGTCGAAGAAAGTCGTCGCCTTCGAGCCGGTGACGATCCAGAGGCTTCTCTTGAGCAGCTTGCGCGGGATCGGTTTTTCGGGCAGGAACAGGCTCAAGTGTCCGAGCCCGTCGCAGTTGTTGTTGCTGGGGTGCAATAGCGCCACGCGGAACTGGCTGAGCTCGTTGGGGACGAGCTTGAGGTCGCGGATCTTCTCCTCGAGGACCGGCGTGTCGGCGAATTTCGGCGAAACCGGGCGGCAGTCCCGGTAGTCGTTCGTCGTCCAGTCCACGATCCGGGCACTCCGATTCACGAAATGCCCGTCTTTGAAGAACTCGGTGAGTCTGACCTGTCCCTTGATCCCCTCGCGGCCGTGCAGGACCCCATCGACATAGACAACCAGGAACGCGCCGTCCTTGCCGTTGGAGTCTCCGAAGATGAACTGCCACTGTTCAGGCTCCCAACGCGCCGAATTACGCGGCGTTTTCCCGAGGACGGAGTAGAGAGCGGCGTCCTCCGACCACTCTCGGGCCATCTTCCATGTCCGTTCCAGGAGCCGGCGCACGCTGCCGAACTGTCCGGTGGCGAGAGTCTCTTCGCCCGGGCCGGCTTCGGCGCTTTCAGCGGGGAGGATTCCGGGAGCGGCGGCTCCTGGGGGCGCGGCGGCCAGCAGGATCGGCATCAGCAGGGCGCAGCCCGCGAGATTCATCGCGGTCATTGCGCCGGGAAGGAATCGCCGTGGGACTCTCCCGGGGGCAGGTTCCGGTCCGGGATCTCGGGGAACAGGACGATGTCTCGGCGGGCGTTCTTGCCCACGACGCCCTTCCACGCCTCCAGTTTCGGCTTGGCCGAGCGCAGCTGTTGGCGGACGGCGAGGGAGACCGTCCGGTAGCTGGGGCTCTTCTCGTCGAAGTAATCGGCCAGATAGTCCGGATGGTCGATGATCAAACGGTAGTCGTCGCGCGTCGACGCCGGCAGGCGGATTCGGTAGCGGCCCTTGGCATCCGTGGTCGTGTCGTAGTCGGTCTGCGCGCTGCCGCTTAAGAACAACATCTGCGCGTCGCGGATCGGCTTCAGCGTGATCATGTCGTAGACCGTCCCCAGGAATACCCAGTCTCCTTCGGGCTCGGGGGGAGGCGGCTGCTCGACTTGGATCGCTGCGGTCTGATCCTGCAGCAGCGCCGCCATGCGCGGGTCGACGAGCGCCGAGCCCGCCGGACCCTGATGCGGCTCTTCCTCGATGGGGCCGCCCGCCGAGGCCGGCGATGAGGTCGGGAGCGCGGCGGGAGAGGGCGGCGCGGGCCGGGGGGCGTCCGGGCCGGGCCGGGCCGTCTGCGCCTCGGGCTGCGGGGCCGCACTCGTGATGCCGGCCAAAGACAGCAGGTTGTCGAACAGGCCCAGATGATAGCCGCCGAAGCCTATCGCGGCGGCGACCAGCAACGTGAGGATTGACTTCATAGCCGAGGGCTTCGGCTCCGGGGCTTGGACCGGCTCCGGTGCGGCGCCCGCCGCGTCCTCCGGACGCTTGGGGATCCGGCCGACCTCGGGGTCCACATCCGCGCCGTCCAGGTCTATCAGGCTGGGCGCGGCGGGGTCCGTCTGCTCGGTTCTCGATGGGAGATCGGGCGGTTTATTGTCCTGCTCCGCTTCCTCGTCGACGGGGAGCACGAAGCTGCAGAAGGGGCATGTCTCTACGGACTCTTTGATGTCGAACTGGCAGTTCGGGCACTTCATGGCAGGGCGTTTACCTGCCGAGTGTAGCAAATTGCGGAACCATCAGAGACGTTTGCGCGCGATGCCGATAAGGAACGGGAATCTTGAGAGCCTAAAAAGGTAGATCGCGGCCCCCAGCCCGGCCAGCTCCAGCAGGAGGCTGAGCGCGTGCGCGCGGTAGGGGCTCTCTTGCCCCCGTTCGGGAAGGCGGCCGTTGGGGAGGTGGCCGGCCGGGCGGAGGCGGTGTCGCGGGATCTCGAAGAAGCCGTCGTGCGCGGCGGGAGAGGCGGCCGCGGCGGCGGGAGCGCCGCTGCGCGCCTCGGTTCGGGGCGGGGAAGGTGTCGCCGGCGGAGCCGCCTTCCTGCCCTCGGGGAACGGGTCCCGCGGTTTGAACTCCGGGCCGCCGGGCGCTAGAGACCCGCCCGACCCGCCCGTCGCGTTGAACCCGGGCGGCGAACTCTTCCTGGACACCCGGGGCGCGGGTTTCTCCTCGACTGGCGGGACGGACCGGCGCTCCGGCGAAGCGTGCGCTTGGCGGTAAGGATCTATGGGCTCGGGGGCTCTCGGCATGATTCGGGGCCGCTCCGGTTGCAGGGAGGGCAACGGCCGGGGGGAAGTCGGGGTCAGGCGAGCGACGGTAGTCCGTCCACCGTCGAACTTCTGTCCCGCCCGCCCATGCACGCGGGGATTCCGCCCCGCACCCTTGCGGCCGCCGCCCGAGCCTCCGCTCCCCGATCCGCTCGCGAGACTTCCGCCGCCCAGAGCGCCGCTTCCCGTGCCCGAACCGGTCTCGCCGCCGCCGGCTTCGCTTCCGGAATCGCCGCCTGAGCCTGGGCTCGCCTGATCCCCGCCGGAATCCGGGGCGCCGGCGGGAGAATCCGCCGCGCGGCCGGCTCCGATCAAGGGCTCGGCCCGGGGCTTCGCGGCATCCCGGGCGGCGCGGCCGTCGTCTTCTCCGCGCTGCCCGGGATCCACGCCGGCCTCTTCTCCAGGCTCCTCATCGGCGGTGTATCGCGCGTCCGAGTCCGCCGGGTCCGGTGCGGGTACGGGCTCCGTCTCGGAGGCGAACCTGTTGAGCTCGGGACTCAGGATTGCGCGGGGCGCGACAGCGGCCTTCTTGAGCTTGCCGGCGTTGCGGGCTTTCCTTCCCGTCGTCTTGCCCTTCGAGATCAAGGATTTGGCGACCGCCACGACTCGTTCGCCGAGATTCCGGAGCGGCGACTCGCCTCCCCTCTTCGCATTCTTGCCGGACTTGGATTCCGTCTTCTTCGCCCGGTTCGCCTTGGTGTGCCTTGCGGTCTGGCGCGCCTTGAGCGCTTTGGCCTTGGATGCTTGAGAGGACTTGAGCTTAGGCATACGCTTCTTCAGAAAGTCCATGACCCTGGGCTTGTTCTCCACCAGGCGGGCCTTCCACTCGTGCATGCGCTCCCTGATCGTCCTCGGCGCCGGCTTCTTGGGGGCTCCGCTCGTGGCCCGCGTCTCGCCCTTGCCCGTCGTCTTGCCCCGTGCGGCCTCCGTTTTTGGCTCGGGGGCCGGCTTCGCGGGCTTCTGCGCGTGCGCGGCCTTGGAACGGATCGCCTTCTCGGCGCTCTTGACCGGGGCTTTGCCGTTCGTCGCGTGAGCGGCCTTGGACTGGAGCGCCTTCTCGGCGCTCTTGACCGGGGCTTTGCCGTTCGTCGCGTGCGCGGCCTTGGACTGGAGCGCCTTCTCGGCGCTCTTGACCGGGGCTTTGCCGTTCGTCGCGTGCGCGGACTTAGTGCGGACCGCTTTGGAAGCGGCCTTGTATTCTTTTGTGATCAGCCTTTGCTCCTTTAGGAGCGCCTGTCGGGCCTTCTGGCGGAGCTTGTGGCTGCGAGACTCGCGGGCCATCATCCAGACGAAGAAGAGATCGGTGCCGAGGTCGGCCGACTTCTTCAATGCCTGTTCTCTGTCGCCTTCCTGGAGCGCGACCACGGTCTGGCCGAGGTTGTCCACCCCGCCCACGACCCACGTGCTGTAGAGCGTCGTGCTCAAGAGCGCGTGCGTGACGCGAGCGGTGGAGAGCGCGCCGGAGACCGCGAGCGAGCTGTTGCCCGCGGCGCGCATGGCCGTCATGGCCTGCACTCCCTTGCCCACGCCGAAAGTGGCCCAGATGACGGGATTGAAGAGCGTCTCGCCCACGTTCTCGAACACCTTGAGCCCCCACCCCGCGCCGGCCGTGGCGCAGTAGGCCGCGCCCTTCTTGCCCTCGGCCGATTCGATCAGGCGGTCGCCCCAGGTCAGGGCGCCGTAGCCGCGCACCGCGCGCATGAGCTCCTCTCTGCTGTACCGGAACCGATCGCAATAGCCGCGCGGATGTGATTTGAGGCAATCCTCGGGGGACACGAAGCGGTCTCCGCGCCATTGGGAGAGCAAACGCTGATGCTCCTCCGGGTCCGTATTCCCCTCGGTGTAGCCCATCTGATCGAGGTCTTTTCGGCGGTTTTCGCGGGCCTCGATAAGGACGACCTCCCACATCTTGCCGTCCATGCGGTCGAGGTGTCCCTGGTCTCCCACCAGACGGTTCACCAGGGGGTTCTTCGCGTAGCTTCCCGACATGGCGAGGCCGTAATCCGTGTCCTTGGTGACCGCATAGATGAAGGTGGGCGGAGCCGCCATGATGCCCGTCCAGAGCGTCTTTCCGACCGCTCCGCCGGCCTGCAGGACGTCCCCGACCACCGGCGCCTCATGGATCGCGGTCCCCACGATGCCGAAGGTCGATGTCCCGCCGACCTCATTGACGAATTCGTCCTTCTTCTCCCGGCCGCGTTCCGTCCAGCGGCCGCTGCCGGAGTCTCCGTCCCGCTCGCCCCCGCTCCCGGGACCCAGGCGTGGAAGGCTTCCGTCCCGGCCGTAGCGGATGAGGGAGACGTGCTCGATCGTCTTCGCGTTCGAGAACCAGCCGGCCTTCTTGAACTCGAAAGTGGAATGCCACTGGTTGTAGCCGCCGCCGGCCAGGTACTCGCGGTAGCGCCGGGGGTCCAGCCGCGCCCGGCCCTGGCGGTCGGTATGGACCGGCCTCAGCGTCACGAGCGCGAGCTCCCGCTTCCCGTCGCCGTACGAGGTCGAAAGGCCGTACTTGGCGCGCTCGATGCGCTTGGTCCCGTCTTTGTAGCTGTAGACGACCTGGAACCTTCCGCGCGGATCGACCGTCATCGCGACGCCGCGCGTCCGCTCGTCCTTCGTCCAGGTGTCGGAGAGCCAGTTGCTAAGGGGGCGCGAGCGCCGGTCGTCTTTGTCCTGGTAGCCGAGCGCCGCGATGATCTCGCGGGCGATCCTGGAGGACTCCGCTTCGCGCTCAGGCCCCCGGGCGCCATGGAAGATGGAGTCGACGACGATCTCATAGCCCTGCGCCTTGCCGTCTCGCGATATCTTCAGGACGTGCGGGCTGACGCGCTCGACGACGCTGCCGTCTTCGCGCACCAGGCGGTCGAGGATGAAGCGGCCGCTCTCATCGAGCCGGCCCTGCTGCTGCCAGGCTTGGGCTCCGCCTCGGATCGGCGTGATCGTGACCTTTCCGTCTTTGTCGGTCGCGACGCGGCGGCCCTGCCGGCGGTCCTCCACCACCTGCTCGCCGGTGCCGCTGTCCAGGGTCAGGACCCTCACCGCGTCGCCGGCTTGATCGTAATCGACGAAGCGCGTGAGCGCCCGCGCGATGTCGGCGATCTCCTCCCGGATCCTCTTGCCGGTCCCCGTGTCGATGATCGAGGTCCGGGTGCGATCCGGCCGGCCCTGGTCGTCGAAACGGATACGCGTGCGGATCTCGCGGCTATCGGAGGGGGACACCACGACGACCAGCCCCTCCGCTCCGTCGGTCGCCGCGAAGCGCGAGGAGCCGTCCTGGAACTCCCGGCGCAGCCCGTAGAACGTGCGGTCGCCGTCCTTGGCCGTAGCGTAGACGACGGCTTTCTCGCTGCCGTCCTCGATGCCGAGTTCCCAGGGTGCGAAGCGCGTCTCCGGCGGCACGGCATGCTCGCCGTGGGCCTGCCGCATGCGCATCTGGTAAATCCCGCGCCGCGCGAAATAGAGAGACAGATGGGGGGCTTCTTTCGTGAGAGTCGCGAACCGCCCGCTGCGCTCCTGGTCGTTGTGCGGGGGCGCATCGAACCCGAGCCGGGCCAGCAGCGCTTTACGCATCCCGGAGAGCCTTCCGTCCGCGGCGTCCAGATCCTCCCGATACGGCTCGAGCTCCGCGTCGCCCTCCTCGAGCGCCCGGAGTCCGACGGCGAGCAGCTCCCGCCTGAGAGCGGCCCGGTCCTTTCGGAACAGGTCCTGGCGGCCTTTCGGGCTCAGTCCCGCGAAGGGCGAGAGCGCCGCGACAGCCGAGCGCTCAAGCCCCTGCGAAGCGGTGACCGCTCGTCGCTGTGGGCGGCCGACCTCGGACTCCGGCTCGGCCTTGGCCGAGGTTCCCGGCCCTCTCGGCTTCGGAACGACGCCGCCGTCGACACGGATCCCGGTCAGGGGCCGTGGGTAGCGGTCGATGTCCAACAGGGCCGCTTGCGAAACGCCCGCTCCGCTCGCCCTTGCTCGCGGGGCCCGGGCCTTGAAGCCCTCCGCCGGGACGGGGGCGAGAACATCGCTGTCCGGGAACTCGGGCGTGTTGTCGAAGATCGTTCCGAGCCGGTCGGGGGGCAGCGACCGCGCTTGCATCAGGCGGTCGACCAGGGTCTCGAACCTGGAGAGGTTCTCGTCATCGGTCCCCCGCCCGAGGGCCCGCGCCAGTCCGGCCATCGCCCCGGACAGGGAACGGGCTTGGCCCGTTTCCCCGGCCCTCCGGAGCTTGGCCAGGACGCCACGGATCCGGTCGACGCGGGCCAGGAGGATCGCGACCTCCTCGGGATCGTCGATCGTATCGATGATCCGGGCGCGGATGTCGGAGAGCCGTCGGTCCAGGGCGGCGAAAACCTCGGCGGGCTCGCGCGTTCCCGCCGCGGGAGACGATCGCGACGAAAGCCGTCCGGAGCCGGTTCCCCGGGGCGGGGCTTTTTCCGGAGCCGGCTGGCGGAGAGCCCGCGTGCCGTCGTTGGTCTCACTGCTCAGGCCGGCGAACAGCTCATCGATCTCCCGCGCGAGCAGGACCGCCGGAGAGGAGAGCGTCGAAGCCGGGGCCCCCGGAGACGCGAAGGCGGCGGGAACAGGGAGCCTCGCGACGATGGCGCCGGGCAGCTTCTCTTCCTGGAGTCTCTTCGGAGAGGGACGGGGACCGGTCCCGGCGCGGGCGGCGCCCTGGAGGCTCAACGCGCAGGCCGCGAGTAGAACCCACCTGGGCCCATTGGTCCGCCGCATACCGATAGGATAGGGGAAAAGTCCTAGAAGGCCAGTGCCGGGGGGCCCATGCTTTCTCGGGACTTAGGGCCTAAGGCGGATCGGGGGTCCCCGTCGGGAGCGTTTTCGGAGGAGCGCGTGGGCCGAGGCGGCTGAGGCCCGGACCCAAGCCGCCGGCACCGCCGCTTGGTCCCGGGTGGCGAGATCGAAAGGGCCGGAGGGCCCAGCACGATCCACGCTCCGCCACAGGGGCTCGTGTAAGAGGCGGGTCAGGTCGCCATCGAGGCCAGGCGGTCCTCGAGGCGCGTCCGTTGAGGGGCGGATTCGCCCTCGAGCAGGAAGTACTTGCTGGCCTTCTGGGACAAGACTACGAGGGAGTTCACCGGGACCCCGGCGCGCTGATAGGCGGCCAGCTTGTGGTGCCCGTCGAGCACGAAGCCCGCGAAGTACGAATGCAGGTTCTTCGTCTGTCCGGAGGAGACGCTCCCGGGGACGGGGCGGTGGAGCATGCCCAGCAGCAGGACCCGCGGCCGGTCCCCGCCCGCGATCATCTGCTGGTAGACGCGTATGTTCTCCTGCTTGAGACGTTGTTGGGGGACGAGAGGGATCACGAAGTCGAACTGCTTTTCGATCACACCGTCGTGCCGAAAGACGCGCGGGGTCTTGCCCTCGTAATGCTCCCAGCCGGAGAGGAGGTCCTCGGAGGCGGGGTCCTCGATGTCCCATATCTCCATGAACTCGCTGTTGTAGAAGTAGGAGGACTCGTCGTCGGAACGGTACGGTCCGGCGAGCTGGAGCTTCGTGTTGAATATGTAGTGATCCCCCTTGTCCATGAGCTCGATCACCGGGAGGATCTCGCGGATGAGCTTTGCGTCGAGGGGGCGCGGCACCGATAAGGACTTCGGGAGGTTGACGACTTTCTTCTGGGCGAAGATCTTAGGATCCTGCAGGCATTTGAACCAGAAGTGGCAGGTGTCGCAGTCGTTTCCGATCTCGAAGCGGCGCTTGCCGTCGATCTCCAGGAACAGAGAGTTCGCCTGGGCGTGCTTCTTGCCGACCCCGATCTTGAAGAAGGACTTCGGATTGGGCAGCTTGATCTTCCACAGGCCCTCGCGGATCTCGGCCGGCTTCTGCGCTGCGGTTGGTGACTCGGGCTTCATGCGTCGGGCTCCTGTCCGTAATTGTAAAGTAAAAGTCGAAGCCTCGCAAGACCCACGACGGCGGTCACGAAGCGGTCACGTCGCGAAGCGGTCATTGATTTTTCGCGGGGGAGGCGGTATACTTGCCGTCGTCGGCGCCAGGACCGGCGAAGCGCGGTCCCGGGGTCGTCGCCGGGGCGCTGGAAAGCTATGGAAGAACGGTTGAAAGACCGCCTTTTCGCCTGCATGTTCGACGAGTCCGAGGATGCGCTCGTCGGGCTCGACGGTTCCCGCGTGGTCCGGACGTGGTCCCGCGGAGCCGCCGAGCTCCTTGGCGTCCCCCTCGAGGAGGCTGTCGATCGCGACTTCGCGGAGTTCTTCCCGAGGCGGGAGGAATGCGTCGGATTGCTCAAGGCGGCCTGCAACGTGAAGGTGCTCAAAAACTACGAGGCGCGGATGACGCGCCGCGACGGGAGCCCGGAAAGGGTGTTCTTGACCGTCCGCTCGCTGGGGAAGGGCCCCGAGGCCTTCCTCGTCATGATCAGCCCCCCCGTGGCCGACTTCGAGACGGCCCCCGAGCACAAGGCCGTCCAGGAGGCGTTGGTCAGGATGGAGCGCTTCAGCGCTGTCGGGCGAATGGCGGCGACCTTCGCTCACGAGATGCGCACGCCGCTGCACGTCATCGCCAGCACGGCCGAGTTCGGGCTCGAGTCCCTCTCCCCCGACTCCAAGATGAAAGAGAACCTCGAGATGATCCTCCGCAACGCCCGGCACGGGTCGCTTTCGATACGGGCCCTTCTGGACTTCGCCAAGGTGGGGAAGTCTCTCTTGCGCGAGGGCTCGCTCAACGAGGTGGCGCGCGGCGTCGTCCGTCTCGTCGAGAAGATGTGCCAGAAGCAGCGGATCGAGCTCGATGTGCGGCTCGGCGACATCCCGAGACTGCTCCTCGACGAGCAGCATGTCCGCGCCGTGGTCCATAACCTGCTGGTCAACGCGATCGAGGCCATGCCGAAAGGGGGGCGCCTGCGCGTCGTCACGGACGTCCCGGAGCGGGGGGGGGCGCGTCTCGTCGTGGGGGACTCGGGCGCGGGGATGGCGCCCGAGGTGTTGGCGAAGGTCAGCGCGCCCTTCTTCACGACCAAAGAGGACGGCACGGGTCTGGGGCTCTATCTCGCCAAGCGCGTCCTGGCCGAGCACGAGGCGACCATCTCCTTCGACAGCGAGGCCGGCCGAGGGACGGCCGTCACCGTTGTCTTCCCCGCTCGATCGCGGCCTTAACAGTCCGTGGCAAAAGTATTTCGGATGGCGAAATCGTCCGGGGCGAGCCGAGCCAAGGCGCGACGAGGTAGCATCCCTCTACGGGATGACAGCGCTCCGAAGCATTTCCTGAGGTCGTGCGGCACTGGGCCCCTGCCGGGGCCCGGTGTGACCGAGGAGCAACGCGGGCGCAGGCCGCATCCAGGCGATCGCAGGCCCCGGAAGACTTTTGCCACGGACTGTTAGGCCCCGATTTTCGTTAAAGAATCTGTAATTACCCCCCGTTATCCTTTCCCTAGGCTAGGAGTCGGATCTGGGAACCCGCCGAGGCTCGGCCAAGTAATGGCTGAGAGTGCTTGATTTTTCCGGTTGCGGCTATACACTAACGTTGAAGAGAGAGTTCGTGCTATAGGGCATCGCCCCATCGTGGGGGGCGGACGTATCTACCTGGAGGCAGTGTTATGACCGAGCATAGCGCAGGAAATGGTCGCGTCGACTGCCGTGGGAGGCGACCATGACCGAGCATCGCGCAGGGGATGGCCGCGTCCATCTCCATGGGAGGCGACCATGAACCCATGGGATGAAGAGGCATATCGAGAGATAACCGATCTGGAAGCTGCGCGACTTGCGATCCGGGGGGCCGTGGCCACGATCCGTGACCTCCAGGATATGAATGTGCGCCTCAAGGGGAACCTCCAGGAAGCCCAGAACGGACAGCAGATGCTCCAGCAGGAGAAGGAGGAGTTGACGAGACAGGTCGCCGCATGGAAGGACGAGTCCAAAGGCTGGGAGGAGGAGCGCAAGAATCATCGGGATCAGGAGCAGCGCTGGCGCGACCGTGTGCGTCTCGAGGTCCGCGAAGAGGAACGGACGCGCGTGGAGCGCGACCGCGGGCACATGGACGAGGAGCTGTCCCGCCTGACGGCAGAGGTCCAGCAGTGGAAGGGCACGCACCGCTCCAAGGAGGAGCAGTGGCGGGAGCTCAGGCGCATTCTCGAGCAGCGCGACGCCGAGCTGATGGCCTCCCAGCGCGAGAAGGCCGAGCTCGTCAACCGTTTCCACCGCGACCAGGATATGGTGCAGCGGCTGCGCCAGAAACGCGACGAGGAGATCCTCAACACGCTGAAGAACCGCGAGGCGGAGCTCGAGCTCAAGGAGCGCGAGATACTCGATCTTAGGCGCAAGAACGAGGAGTTCCAGCGGGTGCTGGCCGCCGCCGCGAAGGAGGGCGAGCTCAAGCTCCAGGAGCGCGAGGAGAAGCTCTTCGGGGAGTTCCGGTCCAAGGAGCTCGCCCTGCAGGAGAAGTACGGCAAGCGCGAGGCCGAGCTGCAGGCCGCCTGGGCGGAGCTCGAGAACGGCTTGTGGCAGCGCGCGAAGGATGCGCGTGAGAAGCTGGATACGGCCGTGCAGGAGCAGTTCGAGGAGCGTGCCCGCGCGCTGGCCGACCGCTCGCGCGAGATCGAAGGGCTTCTCGAGCGCCGGCGTCGGGAGCTGGAGGAGGACTTCCAGAAGCGTGTGAAGAGCGTGGAGACGCGTTACGCCGAGATGGAGACCCAGCAGCAGCAGAGCCACATCCGTAAGGAGGCGCAGCTGCTCAAGCGCGTCGAGGACGAGCTCGAGAAGGAAAAGGCGGAAGCCGCCGAGCGGGCGCGACAGCGCGCCAAGGCCCTCGAGGAGGAGTATCAGGCGCGGTCCCGGGACCTCGAGCGGCGGGAGGCCGAGGTCCAGCGCGACGGGGACCGCCAACGCACCGCCCTCGAAGCCGAGTTCAACGCCCGCTGGGCGGAGGCCGAGAACCGCGTGCAAGAGCGCGAGAAGGCGCTCGAGGAGGCCTCCCAGCACAAGCACGTGGAGATGCAGGAGCAGTACTTGGCGAAGGAGAACGCGCTGCGCGAGGAGTGGACGCGCCGCAAGATGGAGCTCCTCGAGGAGCATGAGAAGGCCGTCGAGGCCGAGCGGGCTTCCCTGAAGTCGCAGTTCGAGCAGCGCGACCGGACGCTCGAGGAGGCCTACCAGGCCCGGGTCGCCGAGCTGGAGAGGACCCAGCAGACGATCGAGGAGCAGTTCCGGACGTGGAAGCAGACCGTGATCTCGGAGTACATCCAGAAGGAGAAGAACCTCGATAAGCAGTGGCACCTGCGGGAGGCCGAGCTGGTGCGCCGCTACGAGATCGCGCTGGAGCAGGTGCGCCGCGCGGCCCGCATGGAGATGGAGAAGACGAAGGAGGAGCACGACCAGCGGCGCCAGCGCGATGAGGCCGATCTCTTCGGCCGGTCCGAGAAGATGAAGCAGGATTACGCGCGCCTGGAGCGGGACCTCGAGGACCGCTACGATCGCCGGGAGGCCGAAGCCAAGGACGCTCACGCCGCGGAGGTCCGGGCGCTCAAGGAGGCGCAGGGCCGGCATCTGCTCCAGCAGGCCAGGCACCTGGACGCCGAGTACGAGCGGCGCGAGGCCGAGTGGAAGCTTCGGGTCAAGAACCTGAAGGAAGGGCATCAGAGCGAGCTCCTGGAGCGCGAGAAGCAGCTTTCGGAGAAGGATCTGGAGCTGAGCCGCGTCCGCGAAGAGTTCGAGAAGTTGGATGCGGAGAAGCGGGCGCTCTGGGAGGACCTGCAGTCGCGCGAGCGCCGGCACGAGGCGGAGCGCGTCTCCATTCAGGAGGCCCAGAAGCGCCGAGAAGCCCAGCGCGAGGAGAAGTACATCGAGATGGAGCGCGGCCTTCAGGAGCTATGGACGGGCAAGGAGAGGGAATACCTCTCGCGGCGGCAGGAAGCCCTCCAGGCGCAGGCGCAGCGCTTCGCGGAGACCGTGCAGGCGCTCGAGGCCGAGCGTCAGAAGGAGCGGGAGCAGCACGCCGCGGCCCTCGCGGAGGCGGACTCGCAGCTGGCGGTGCGGTTCGAAGCTTGGAAGAGAGACGCCCTGGCCGAGTCCGAGAAGGAGAAGGAGCAGTGGCTGGAGCGCCAGCGCCGCATGACCATCCGCGAACGGGAGCAGCAGAAGGAGCACGCCCGCGCCCACCTCGAGGCGCTCAACGCCGAGTCGAACGAGCGGGAGGGTGAGCTGGCCAAGCGGCGCGACGCCCTCCAGGCTTACCACCGGAAGCGGGAGGAGGAGCTCGCCGACGAGTGGCGTCTCAGGGAGAGACGCTTCATCGAGGAGCAGCAGGTCGTCCTGACGCGGGAGCGTCAGTCCCTCGACGAGCTTTACCGGAGCCGCGAGGAGACCCTGCATTCGAACTATGTGAGCCTCGAGAAGCAGCTGAAGGATGACCGGGCGCACAAGGCCCAACTCCTGGAGGAGGAGTCCGCCGAGAAGCTCAAACGCTCGCTCAAGGAGCAGGAGGACGGGATCCAGCGCAAGGTCCGCCAGTCGGAGGCCGAGTTCGAGGTCAAGAGGGCGGCGCAGCTCGAGTCGCAACGTGCGGTCCTGGAGGAGGAATACGAGCGCAAGCAGCTGGAGCTGGAGAAGCTGCAGGCGCAGCTCCAAAAGGAGATGCGGGAGAAGGAGACGAGGCTGGATAAGTCCTATCTCGAGCGCGAGGCTGAGCTCGAGAAGCGGTGGAGCCAGCGTGAGAGCGAGCTGCTGCAGAAGGTCGACGAGGAGCGCGAGAGCTATCGCGCTCGCATACGCTACGAGACCGAGCGCATCGCAGGCGAGATGCGCGAGGCGATCGCCCAGCGGGAAGCCGAGCTGAAGAACCAGCAGGACAATCTCGAGCGCGAGTACAAGCGCCGCCTCGCGGAGTCCCGCGCGGAGATGAAGAAGCGCAACGACGCCTGGCTGGACCATCAGCGCAGGGAGATCGCGAAGGAGTACCAGCACTTCCAGGAGGAGCATCGCAAGGCGATGGCGGCGCAGGCCGCCGAGCTGGAGTCGCGCGTCAAGGACCTTGACTCGCGGAGGCAGGCCCTCGAGGCTGAGTACAAGTCCAAGGACGAGTCTCTTGGCGAGGATCTGCGTCGGCGCGAGCAGGCGATGGTCTCCGAGATGCAGGACAATCAGTCCCGCGAGCGGGCCGCTCTCGACGCTCTCTACCGGGAGCGCGAAGATGCGCTTCAGAAGAACTTCCTCCAGCTCGAGGCCGAGTTGAAGGCCGAATGGGAGCATAAGCAGGATCTTTCGAAGCGCGAGGCCGAGGACCGCCTGGCGGCCGAGCTCAGGTCCTTCACGGAGCGTCTCAACGAGCGCGAGGCCCGCTGGGAGGACGAGTCTCGACGGAAGCTCGAGGCGGCTCTTGAGAAGCAGCGCGCCGCGCTTGAGGCCGAGTACGACCGAAGGGAGGGTGAGCTGGACCGCCTGCGTTTCGAGCTGGAGAAGGCGATCCGGTCCCAGGAGGCTGATCTGGAGAAGGCCCACCAGCAGCGTCTATCGGAGCTCGAGTCGGACTTCCGGAAGCGCGAGGACGCCGCGAACAACGAGCGCGCCCAGGCCATGGAGCGTCTTGAGCGGCGCAAGGTGGAGTCGGAGAGCGAGCGCGCCGAGATGCACCGGGCGTTCGAGGACCGTCAGCGTGAGATGGACCTGGTGTTGCGCGGGAGGGAGGAGGCCATCGAGCGCGAGCGCACCCGCATCGAGGACGAGACGGGGCGCAAGAAGCGCGAGCTGGAGACGTCCCGGATGGACGAGGAAAAGAGGCTGCAGGAACGCGAGGCGCGGCTCGAGCGCGAGTTCGAGAAGCGGAAGGAGGAGTCGCGCTCGGCGTTGGCGGCTCGAGAGAGCGAGCTGCGCGCCGCGCTCGTCGAGGAGCGCCGGCGGCTTCAGGAGACGTACGAGGAGCACGAGCGCGTCCTTGCCGAGCGCCAGGCCGAGCTCATATATAAGGAAAAGCAGCTCGATCAGGCCGCCGAGCAGCGACAGGACGAGCTCGCGCGCAAGGAAAAGGCGCTCGAGGAGGCTCGCCTCGCGCTCGAGGAGCGCGCGCGGGAGGGTGAGGCCGATCTGCAGCGCGCCTACTCGGCGCGGGAGGAACAGCTGCGCGCGGGGTTCGCCAAGCGGGACGCGGAGCTTTCCGCCCGGACGCAGCGGGAGCGCAAGGCTTTCCAAGAAGAGCTCGCGCACCGGCGGTCGCTGCTGGAGAGCGAGCACGGCGACCGCGCGGCCGAGGTGGAATCGGCGGTCCGGCAGAAAGAGGAGGAGCTCGCCGCTGAGCGCGAGCGCCTCGAGGCGGAGCTGGCGCGGCGGATGCGGGAACTCGACGCGTCCAAATTACAGGTTGAGAAAAGCCTGCGTGAGCGCGAGACGCAGCTCGAGAACGCCTTCCGGGCGCGGGAGGAGGGGGTGCGTTCCGCCTCGGCGTTGCGCGAACGGGAGCTGCGCGCCGGCTTCGAGCGCGACCGCGAGACGCTGGCCGCGGAGCAGCAGACGCTGGAGCAGGCCGTTCGCGCGCGTCAGGCCGAGCTCGAACGTAAGACCGAGGAGTTGGAGTCGGCCCGCAAGCGCGTGGAGGACTCGCTCCGGAAACGCGAGCAGGCTCTTGAGGAGTCGTTCGCGCAGAGCGAGGCCGAGCTTCGCGATGCTCTGGCCATGGAGCAGCAGAAGCAGGAGCAGGGCGTTCGCGCGCGTCAGGCCGAGCTCGAACGCCAGACCGAGGGGCTGGGGGCGGCCCAAAAGCGTGTGGAGGATTCGCTCCGGAAGCGCGAGCAGGCTCTTGAGGAGTCCTTCGTTCATCGCGAGGCCGAGCTTCGCAAGGAGCTGGCCGACCAGAGAACCGAGCTGGCCGCGCGCTTCGAGCGGGAGCGGCAGGAGCAGGTCCGGGAGATCGAGAGCAAGAGCGCCGCGCTGGCGGAGCGAAGTCGGGACGTCGAAAAGGCCCGGGCCGGCCTGGAGGCCGAGTATCGCAACCGGCAGGAGGAGTTGCAGGCCGCCTACCAGGCGCGTCACGGGGAGCTCGAGCGGGAGCGCGCCGAGCTCGCGGCCGAGGAGGTGCGGCGGTCCCGGGAGCTGGAGTCGTTTAAGAGCGGAGTGGCCCGGGAGTACCGCGAGAGGGAGCGGGCTCTGGAGAAGGCGGTCAGCGAGAAGGAGGCCGAGCTGCGGCGCGCGCGCGAGGAGGCCGAGGCGGAGGTCTCGGGTCATCTCGATGCGCAGCGGGAGGCGTTGCGGGAGGATTGGGCGAAGGCCAAGGCCGAGCTCGAGGTCGAGGTCGAGGAGAGTCGCCGGAAGCTGAAGGCCCGGGAGACGGAGCTGCGGGAAGCCTACGCGCGCAAGGAGACGGCCATGCGCGAGTCGGTCGAGGAACGCGAGGCCGAGCTGGAGCGGGAGCGCAGCGACCTGCGGCAGTCCGTCGCGGCGGAGCGCGAGGCGCTCGAGCGCGCCCGTGCGGGGCTCGACGCCCGCCGCGCCGAGCTCGAGCGCGACTTCCGCGAGCGCGAGACGGCCCTGCAGCGGGAGCATCTGGGCAGGGAAGAGGAGCTTCAGCGCGCGTGGAAGAAGCGGGAGGAGGCGCTGCTCAATGAGGTCAGCGAGGCTCAGGAGCGCAACCGCGCGGAGCTGCGCAAGTCGTCCGAGGAGATGCACGTCGCTCTGCGCGATGAGATGGCCAGGCGCGAGGAGGGCCTCGACGCCGAGCGCGCCGCGCTTCAGAAGGAGTTCCTGCACAAGGTCGAGGAGGCGCGTCGCGGCATCCGGCGCGAGGAGCGCGCGCGTTACGACCGGGATCTGCAGACCAAAGAGGACGATCTCCGCGCGCAGCTCAAGGAGAAGGAGGAGGAGTTCCGCCTGCACGCGGAGAGCCTGGAGGATCAGCTGCGCAAGCGCGAGGACCTCCTGGAGAAGCAGGGGGAGGAGCGCCGTTTGGCGCACGAGCGGGACCTTGACGCGCAGCTCGAGCACGAGCGCCGTCTGCTGCGCGAGTCGCAGAGGGCGGCGGATGAGGACCAGGCGCGGCGTCGCGAGGAGCTCGAGCGCGAGATGCGGACCGTCCTGGCCGAGAAGGAGTCGGCCCTCTTGGCCGCCAACCGCAAGAGGCTCGTGGTGGAGCGCACCAGGCTCGAGGCTGAGTTCGATGAGCGCCGCAAGGAGCTCGAAGAGCAGAGCGCCGTCCAGGTCGAGCAGACCGCGCGGCTCCAAGGCGAGCGCCTGCAGAAGCAGCAGGAAACCGCGTCGTCCGAGCTTCACAAGAGGGAGGCGGAGCTCGACGCTCGCGATAAGGCGCTCAAGGAGCGCGAGCAGTCCGGCGAGAAGCGCCTCATGGACGAGTCCGCTCAGAAGGAAGCGGAGGTCGAGCGGCGCCGCGAGGAAGTCGAGGAGCTCTTGCGGGGGACGGACAAGAAGCTGCGCGAGCGGCTCAAGAATGAGGAGGCCGAGCTCGAGCGTCGTCGCCGGAAGCTCGATGAGGAGATGACGGCCAGGGAAAGGCAGTCCCAGGGGCGCGAGGACAAGCTTGCCGGGGCGGAGGTCGACATCGAGCGGCGGCAGAGGGAGCTCCGTCAGCTGCGCGACCGGCTGCTCTCCGGGCTGAAGCCCGAGGCGGAGACGGGGCGCCTGCCGCAGGTGGCCTTCGAGACCGAGCTCACCGATCTCGTCTTCGGGATCGCCCATCAGATCCGCAACCCGCTGGGCATCATCCAGAGCCTGGCGGAGGACCGGCTCTCCGGATTGTGGGTCGGCGGCAAGGAGCGCGCGACCATGGACGCCATCCTCCGGGCGATCGGGAACCTGCGGGAGCGTCTGGAGCAGCTCACGGACTTCACTCGCCCCCTGGGCCTGAAGCCGCAGGCGCTCGAGGTCGAGGCGTGGATCGACTCGGCCGTCGCGGAGGTCGCCCGGCAGTGCGACGAGAAGCATATCAGGATCGTGGCGGATGTCGCGGAGGGTGTCCCGGAGCTTCGCGGCGATTCGGAGCGGCTCAAGGAGGCGTTGCTGCACCTGCTGCTCAACTCGATCGAGGCGATGCCGGAGGGAGGCACTCTGACGATCAGGGCCCGCTATCAGGCGGCGCGCGGGACCGTCCGCGTCGAGGTCTCCGACACCGGCGCCGGAGTGGCGCCGGAGCACGTCAAGGATGTGGGCCGGCCGTTCTACACCATGAAGGCCGGCGGCCTGGGGCTGGGCGTGGCGATCGCGAAACGGATCGTCGCGGCGCACGGCGGTTCCTTCGAGTTCCGGAGCAAGAAGGACGCGGGCAGCACCTCGACTGTGACGCTTTCGGTCGAAGCGAAGAGAGGATGACATGGCACGCATCCTGGTGGTAGACGACGAAGCGGACATGCGGATGGCGCTCGCGAACGTCCTTAGCCGGCTGGGTCACCAGGTCTACGAGGCCGGGGACGGCCCCACCGCGCTGCAGTTTTTGTCCCGCGAGGGCGCGGACCTCGTCTTGCTGGACATGCGCCTGCCGGGGATGGACGGCGTGCAGATCCTGCGCAAGCTTCGGGAGGTCGATGGGACGACGCCGGTCGTGATGGTGACCGGCTACGGCAGCGTGGAGTCGGCCGTGGAAGTCATGCAGCTGGGCGCGAGCCACTATCTGGCCAAGCCTTTCAGCAACCGGGAGCTGAGGGAGACCGTGGACCGCGTTCTCACCGGCGGCAAGGCTCCGGAAGGGATGGGAGTCCTCGGACGCCGTCTCGCGGAGAAGGTCCGCGGGGTCATCGCGCCGCTGGACGCCCGTCCCGCGCCTCTGCCGGCGCGCGGCCGGTCCGCCGGGCCGGCGAAGCGCGAAGCGTCCGGGTGGCCGTGGCTGCTGGCGGGCGCGCTCATCGCGGGAGCGTTCTGCGCCTGGATCCTCTGGACGCTCTACGGACGGCAGGCGGGCAGGGATTTCGCCATCCCCCACGAGAACGCCACGGCGCTTGTCTGGCGCGGGGACCGGCTCTGGAGCGCCGACTGGGTCACGCAGAGCGTCTACGAGTACGAGCGCCGGGGCAACCGCCTCGAGGTCGTCCGCTCCGTTCACCTGCCGGAGACGCATATCACGGGGATCGCCGTTTCGGGCGAGCATCTCTACGTATGCGACTCCTGGAAGCGCGAGATCCAGAAGCGCCGCCTCGACGAGCGTTTCTCTCTCGTGCGCGCCTATCGGAGCCCGGGACCGAACCCCGCCGGGGTCTATTTCGACGGTCGCTACTTGTGGTCCAGCGACGCCTCGGAGCGGCGGTTCTATCAGCATGGGATCGACGCCGGCTTGACGGTGCTCGAGAGCTATCCGGCCCCGGGCAGGGCCCCCTCCTCCATCTTCAAGGACGGCTCGTATTTCTGGTCGGCCGACTCGGAGACGCGGATGATCTACAGGCACCGGCTCGACGCCAGGCTGGGCGTCCTGGCCGTCTACAGCCTCCCGCTCTTGAACGAGGGGGGGGCGCCGCTGTCCGGCTTCACGCTGCGGGGCGACGACGTATGGATGGGCCGGGACGGCTCCGGCACCGTCCATGTCCGGCCCTTGTCGGCCTTCGAAGAACGAATACGGGAGGAGATCCCATGAGAACGACGCGCGACACATCCACATCCGGCGTTCGTCCGTGCGCTTTGGCGGCCCTGGCGGTCATGATCCTGTGTCTGCCGGCATCCGCGGGCAGGACGACCCTGCGATATTCCGGGGAGCTCACCGATTCCGGAGGCCAACCGCAGAACGGGACCTTCCTGCTGCACTTCCGCCTTTGGAACGAATTCGCCGGTGGCAAGGAGGTCTGGAGAGAGTCCCGCTACGTTCTGGCCGAGAAGGGGCGTTTCATCGCGACCCTGGGAGAGGATTCCGCGATCCCCGAAGAGGCGCTCTCGGCGGCTTACCGCTTGACGGTGGAGGCCCCGCCGGGAACAGGCTGGGCGGCCAAGGCTTCGCGTCCCCCGGAGGTGATCCAGGTCGAGGCGCCGGCGGCCGCCGCGCCGGATCCGGGGCAGGCGGGGGATTCTGTCGAGGTCCCCGCTCCGTCGTCCGAGGAGCTCGACAAACTCAAGAGGGAGGTCGAAGAGGCCCAGGCGGAGGCGCGCCGCGCCAAGCGCGAGGCCGAGGAGTCGCGCAAGCGCCTCGACGTCATCGAGGCCACGCTCCGCGACGGGGGCCTTCCCTCCGAGGAGTCGCGGGCGCGGATCTACGTGGTCCGGCGGGGAGACACGCTGCGCAGCATCGCGACCAAGCTTTACGGGAGCGCCGAGCGCTGGATCGAGCTGTATCAGGCCAATCACGACAGGATCCAGCGCGGAGGGGAGCTGACGCCGGGCCAGAAGCTGCTGGTGCCGGTGGTCAAGAGGTGAGGGCAGGCTCCGCCACAGTAAGGCTACTTTGCGAAAAGAGCGTGTAGAGTCTTGACAAATCGCGTAATTTCGGTTATCCTTCGATGTTCCCAAAAGTCCTATAAGGACTTTAGGACCATTGACGCCGCGACAAACCCCCCCGCGGGGGGCGCCGCGGCGTTTTTCTTGCCGGATTGTCGTCGTAAGGAGGAATCGCTATCGGATGCGGCGCGCCCATCGTCCAGGATGATTGACTGGGACCGGAGTATCCGCGCTTGTATAGCGGCTGCCGGCCTTCTCATCGCGGCGAACACCTGCTTGGCTCAAACGAAGGCGGACCTGAAGCTGCAGGTCATCGGTTTTTCGGACAAGCTGCTCCTGGAGGTGGACAAGCGGCCGGTCCGCCTCGCTCCCGGTTCTTCCGGCTATTCTCTGCCTTCCGGCGCGCGCGCGTCCATCGTCGAGGGTGACGCTCTGCTGCTGGTGGAGGAGACGCTGGTCCGCGCGGACAAGGGCGACTCGTTCACGTTCCTGATCGCGGAAGGGGAGGGGCATATGCTCGTCCACGCCGGGGAGGTCGAGGTCACCCCCCGCGGCGCGGCCGCCGTCGGTGTCGGAGCCGGGCAGTTCGTGCCTCTGACCGGGCCCAAGGCCGGAGAGCTGCCCGCTCCCCTCAGGCCCCCGCTCCCCGAGGAGCCCGCTCCACCCGCCGCCTGGGACCCGCTCGCCGGGCTGGCCAGGGCCTTCGACAAGATGGCGCGCTTCAAGAAGCCGGAGCTGCGCCTGGTCATCGAGGTGCATCCGTACTACGGCCTGAGGCAGACATACGACTCGAACATCTATCTCGTCCCGCCCGACAGGGCGAACGGGGCTCGCACCGGCGGAGGAGTGAGGAGCTCCTGGATCACCCAGAACAACCTGGGAGCGGACTTCGCCGTCCCGTTCAACCGGCGCAACCGCCTGGACGTGGTCTACGACTCGAAGCTGACCACGTACTCCCGGCAGCCGAAGGCCAACAACTCCGTGGATCAGCTCATCAAGGTGGCTTTCGCCCACAAGGGGCGCAGGGGCGTCTCGATGCGCGCGTGGGAGACCTATCTCAACACGGAGGACCCGGCCTTCAGCGAGCTCGTCGCCCGGAAGCGGCGCACGAAGGCCGATCTCGGCGTGAGCGTCGATCACGCCCGCAGCCGGCGCTTCGTCTACAAGCTTTCCGGGCTGCACGTGCTGCACAAGTACCTCGACCCGTCTCTTTCCTCTAACCTCAACCGCTTCGAGCTTTCGATAGAAGGCGAGGCGGGCATACGGCTGCAGCCGAAGACGCGCCTGTTCGCCGCCTACGGCCGCCAGATCATCCACTACTCCGCGGGAGCGCGGAAGCATTCGAAGTCCCACCGCTTCGGGCTGGGGGTGGACGGGCGCCTGACGGCGAAGCTCTCGGGGCGAGTCCAGGCCGACGCGCAGCTGCGCCGCTACGACTACGCCCCCGCCGGCGGCGACAGGGACGTTCGGAATCTGCTGACCTCCGTCCAGCTGGTCTACGCCCCGGGAAGCCGCACCAATGTGCGGATCGGCGCGTTCCGCAGGATCAACGAGGCGACCTTCTCCAGCAACCGTTATTACGTCGCGACGGGGGCCAGCCTGGGCGCCAGCCATACGTACCACAAGCTGAAGGTGTCCATCGACGGGAGCCTCCAGACCGACCGCTACCCGGAGTCGTCCACCGTGTCCGGGGAGTCGGCCAACCGGCGCGACGATCTCTACGGCGGGACCCTGAGCGCCGACTACGCGGTCCGGCGCTGGCTGTCCACCGGGATCGCCTACGGCCGGCGGCAGCGCCATTCGCGCTTCAGCGGCCAGTTCAACTACAAAGACGACCGTACATCCTTCAACCTGAGGGTAATGTTCTAAATGATGAAACCGAAAAACCTAGACGTCTGCCGGTGCGGCACCCGCACGGCCGCCGGGGCTCTGCTGGCCGCGTTCGTCGTCGCGTCCGCGCTGCCGCCCCGGCAGGCGCTGGCGGAAAGCGTCCTCCAGGGCGTGCAGGTCTTCTCGGACGGGATTCAGATCTCGCTGGACAACCCCGCGCGGCACGCGACCTTCCTCCTCCACGACCCGCCGCGCCTTGTGGTCGACCTCTTCGATACCGTCCACGACGCGGCGCCGCGCTTGTGGGAAGGGCGGGGCGCGCCGTTCCGCGCCGTCCGCAGCGGTCAGTTCGAGACCGATCCCGTGCCGGTGACGCGGATCGTACTCGACCTGAGCGCCGAGGCGCGCTATTGGACTTATTGGCTCGGGTCCGAGATGTCGCTGCGCCTCGTGCCCGACGTCCCCGGCGACCTGAAGGACGCTCTGGGGCCGCTGTCGGGCCCGGCTTCGGAGAGCTCCCCGGCTAGACGGGCCCTCGGGATCCTCTCGCCCCTGCCGCCCGTGCCCGCGAGGGTCGCCTCGCTGCGCGGCGTCGAGGTCGGCGCCGACCAGGTGCGGCTCAAGCTGGACCGGCCGGTCCCGTACAGCGCCTTCGTCGCGAAGGATCCGCCCCGCCTCGTGGTGGACCTCATGAAGACGGAGCACGCGGCGCTCGACCGCTCCCGTCCGGGAGACGGGGATTTCCTGAAGGGGGTCCGCTCGGGCCAGTTCGAGTCGGAGCCCGTGCCGATCACGCGGGTGGTCTTCGACCTGGTTGAGCCCGTCCGGTATTCGGCCTCCTGGGAGGACGGCGAGATGACGGTGCGCTTCGCGCCGGGCGTCGTCGAGCACGTCCTTGGCGGCGATCCCGAAGGGCGCACGCGGAGATTCCGGGGGATGCTCCTGGACGCCGACGGCAAGCCCAAGAGCGGCACTTACCTGCTTAGCTTCGCCTTGGCCGGTTCGGAGACGTCCGCCCCTGAGCTCTGGAGCGAGTCCGTGTACGTCAAGGCCCGCGAGGGGATCTTCACGGCGCAGCTCGGCCGGCACCGGCCTCTGCCCGCGGGCTTGCCGGCCGCGGGGCGAGGCCTGAGGGTGCGGCCGCCGCCGGGCACCGGCTGGCAGGCGCTCGCGAGATAGGCCGAAATCCCGCTCTAAGGGCTCGTTGCGAAATAAGCGAACGTTTTTGGACGCCGATGCATCCCGTCTGGCTGCGTCGCTCGTCGCTCGCATACCGACGGGAATGCTCGCTCCTCGCTCCTTGCCAGCCGGGCGCCTCGACGCCCAAAATTCATCCGTTTATCTCGTAACGAGCCCTAACCGGAGGAGGTCCGTCGGGTTGACAGTCCGCCCTCGTCCTTGATATAAGATTAATAACGTCCGGACGGCGTTCTTGTCCGGGCTTAGAGGCCGCAGGGAGGATTGCATGACTGAGAACGGGACCGTCAAGGGATTCATCTATCTGTTGTTCGGCGCGAGCGTCGGCGTTGTCGTCGGCCTGCTTTTCGCCCCGAAGACGGGCAACGAGACGCGCGAGATCATCCTGGACTGGCTGAAGGAGAAGCGGGAGCAGAGCTCTAAGGTCGTCACGGACTTTCGGAATCGGTTCCCCGAGCATAAGGAAAAGGTCGTGAGCGCCCTGAAGGCGGGGCGCGACGTCTTCGTCCGCAACGGCAGCGAGAAGGAGACGGTCGAGGCGTAAGTCTTACATCGGGACGGATCGTCGAGACATGGGGCCCTTCCGCTAGGCGGAGGGGCCCCGGTGTCTTTCACCGATGATCGTATCGGGAACGGCGGCCCCCGCCGACAGGGAGGATCGGATGCCGTCCTGGAGGGTCATCGTCGTGTGGATGACCTTGTCTTCCGGCACGAGGATGATGTCGCCGATATAGAGGTGGTTCGTCGCGATGTAGACGCAGAAGAGGTCCCGGGCTTCGGCTCCCTCGCGTTCGAAGCGCACCTTGTTGGTGACGAAGCCCAGCTGATAGACCCCCGGGCGGGGGTACTCCACCATCACCACGCTCTTGAACTGGGCCTTCCCGGAGGGGGAGAATACCTCGGTAAGCTGCTTCACGGTCCGGTAGAGCCAGTTGAATACGGGGATGTGGAGGAGCAGGTCCTCGATCATGTCGAGGATCTGCTTGCCCATGATGTTCGAGCTCAACCATCCCGCGCCGATCAGCAGCCCGAGCGCGGCGATGATCCCCAGGCCCGGGACATGGCGGCCGAGGGTCGTATAGAATACGGGCGCGAGCAGGTGGTCCACCGCCGTGACGAACCACCACAGCAGAAAGAGCGTGATGCTGATCGGCGCCACGATCAGAAAGCCGGTCAGCAGGTAGCGCTTCAGTTTCCGTTTGAAATCCATCGCGGGCACTATATCATTTCGAGGACTACTCCCATCGGGGCTTGCGCTTCTCCTTCATCGCCGCCAGCCCCTCTTGGGCCTCGGCCCCGGCGAAGAGCTCCTCGAACTCCGCGAGGGTGCTCTCCCAAGGCGCGTCGGCGTCCAGGCCGGAGGCCGCGTTCAGTCCGCGTTTGATCGCCCCGTACGCCTTGGGAGGGAGCTTCGCCAGGTTCCGGGCCTCGCGGAGCGCCTCCTCGCGGAGCTCTCCCGCCGCCGCCAGACGGTCGACGAAGCCTCCTGAGAGCGCCGGTTCGGCCTTGAGCGTCCGGCCGTGCAGGACGAGGTCCTTCGCCAGCGTCTGGTCTTTGGCGATGGCGCACAGGCGCCGTATCACCGCCGTGGTCGGCGAAAGTCCGAGGCGCACCTCGCCCAGGGCGACGCGGCCCGTCTCTCGCGACATCCAGCGGAAGTCGCAGGCCATCGCCAGTATCCAGCCGCCGGCCAGGGCCGCTCCCCCGATGACCGCGATGGTGGGCCTGGGGAAGGCGGCGAGCTCCCGGTGCGCGCGCACGAGGGAGCGGAAAAGCTCCGATCGCCGCTCGGGCGGAAGACCCAGCAACTCATCGAGGTCCAGGCCCGAAGAGAAGTACTTGGGCAAGGCGGATCCGAGCACCAGGCAGCGGACCGAGGAGTCGGCTTGCGCTTTTCGGACCTCTTCGATCAGGCCGCGCAAGAGGTCCTCCGAGAGCGCGTTCGAGGGGGGGCGCTCCATCTCCAGGCGACGGACGCCCGCCTCATCGTGCGTTTGGATCATTTCTTTGTTCCTCCGTTGAGCGTGCGGAATGTCTTAAGCAGGCGGTGGTAGGCCGGGGCGTAACGATCGAAGAGCTCCGCCGGAGCGCTGTAGGCGAGCACGTAGTACCCGTCCGAGGTCTCGACGAACGCCATCTCGGATTCCCGCTCCACGGCGAGGCGGACGGCCGGCAGGCCGGCGATCTCCGCCCGGCCCGTCTCCTTCGATCCGTGCCAGTCCTGCTCCCGCCAGATCCTCGACTCCAGCGTCAAGAAACCCGCGTCGCCCCGGCGATGGCGGGTGATCGAGAGGCTGACGGGCCGGCCGTCCTGCTGGCTGCCCAGCAGGATGTAGATCGACGGCTCCTCGTCGCGCCAGGCGTCGGTCAGGTGCCAGTCCTTCGGATACTGGAAGGCGATCTCGTGGGCGGTCCGGTATTTCTCGAATCGCATCCGCTGAGGCCTCTTCGAGGTCTTCGGGAGGCATTGGACCGGGGCGAACGGGTTCTCGGTGAGCACCTTCTTGGCGCCTTCCGGACAGCGGCCCGCCTTCGGCCGCGTCGGTCCCGTCGGGAGGGGGGCTCGCTCGCGGCGCGCCGGGCGGCCCTTCGGGTCGCGTTTGGCGCCGCGGGCTCCGAAGTCCGGCTCGGCCGTCGGCTCCGGGTCCACGGCCTTCTTCCCGGCGACGCAGCGGAACGGCCGCAGCGCGTCGGGAGTGGGCACCGGGCGCGTCCCCTTCGGGCAGCGCGGGCCCGACCGGAAATTGTCGCCGACCTTCTCGCATTCGTAGTCCTTCGTCGGATCCGCCGTCGGGATCGCATGCTGCCGCGGAGGGCATATCCCCCGCGGCACGACGAGCTCCACGCCGTTGACCGCGCATTTGAAGGGCTCGAATGTGTCGACCGTCGTGATGGGGCGGCTGCCGGCGGGGCACTCGATGCCGTCGCGGTAGCGCTCGTCGTTCAGGACGCAGGCCCAGGGGTGGAGGGGATCGACGGTCCGTATCGGTCGCGTGGCCTCGGGGCAGCGCGCGGCGCTCTTGGCCGCGGCCCGCGGCGCCGGCAGGAACGCGCCGCCCAGGACCGCGGCGAGGAGGATGCTCGCTCCCACGCTCACGCCAGCAGCTGGGGGTTGCGCATGCGGGTCATGGCGACTTCGCGCGTGATCGTCTGCCGCTGGAACAGGGATTTGATGGAGGCGTCCTTCGAGACCATTCCCCGGCTCGTCCCGGTCTGCAGGAGGTCGTAGATCTGGCTGAGATCGCCCTTCTTGATCAGCTGCCGCACGGCCGGCGTGGCCAGCAGGACTTCGATCGCGAGGATGAGCCCCGTCTTGTCGGCCCGCGGCAGGAGCTCCTGCGAGATGACGGCCTCGAGGGTGTTGCAGAGCTGGTCCCGGATCGTCTCCTGCTCGTTGCCGGGGAACATGCTGATGACGCGCTGGGCCGTCTTCGCCGCGTCCGGCGTGTGGAGCGTCGTCAACACCAGGTGTCCGGTCTCGGCCGCCGTGAGCGCCGCGCGGATCGACTCGGTGGTGCGGAGCTCTCCGACGCACAGGATGTCGGGGTCCTGCCTCAGCGCGTCCTCGATGCCGAGCTCGAAAGAGGGGGTGTCCACGCCCACCTCGCGCTGCAAAAAGAAGCACTTCTGCGGCAGGAAGAGCGTCTCGATCGGGTCCTCGATGGTGACCACTTTCCCCGGCCGGTCCGCCTTATTGATGTGGTCGAGCATGGCGGCCATCGTCGTGCTCTTGCCGGACCCGGTCGGCCCGGTGATGAAGATGATGCCTTTTCGGGTCTGCGTGAGCGAGCCGACGATCGGGGGCAGGCCGAGAGCGGAGAGGGGGTAGATCTTGCTCGGGATGACGCGGATCGACGCGGTCACGGTCCCCTGGGCTCTGGCGACGTTCATCCTGAACCGGCCGACCGCGTTGACGGTGAACGAGACGTTGACGCTGTTGAGCTTCTCGAAGATGATCTTGTGCTGGGCTCCGAGGTAGGGCTCGATCAGCTCCCATATCCGATTGCTCTCAAGCGTCGTGCGGCCGACCGGCACGACCTCCGTCGAGAGGCGTTGGATCGGCGGATAGCCGTGCAGCAGGTGAAGGTCCGAGCCCCCGCGCACGACGGTGTCCGAGAGGAGGCTCTCGAGTCGTGATCCGGCCGGCGGCTGCATCCTCTTAGCCTAACCCGAATCGCGGGAATTTTCAAGGGGGTATGCGATCGATACCCGCCACCGCTCCAACTTTGTTATGATAAAGGGGCAGGCATCATCGAGGTCCAATTTAACACTGGATCGCACGGGAGGATGTTCCATGGGTAAGACGAAGAGCACCATCGGAGCCGGAGTGGGACTGGCCGCGATCGCGGCGGGCACGTACTTCCTTTACGGCAAGCACGGGACCGAGAACCGCAAGCGCGTGAAGGGCTGGGCCCTCAGGGCCAAGGGCGAGATCCTCGAGAAGCTGGAGGGGCTCAAGCATATCAACAAGGATAGCTACCACCGGGTCATCGACCAGGTCGCCCGGCGCTACCGGTCGCTCAAGAAGGTGGACCGCAAGGAGCTCAACCGGCTCGTGAACGAGGTGAAGGGCTTCTGGCAGGGCATCACCCATCAGGTGCCGACCAACGGGCTCGAGGCCAAGAAGACGGTCAAGAAGCGCCGGAAGACCGTCGCGGCGAAAGCCAAGACGCGCGCGAAGGCCGTCAGCCACAAGTAGACGCCTGAATCCGGGCTAGCAGCCCGTGGCAAAAGTCTTCCGGGGCCTGCAATCGCCTGGAAGCGGCCTGCGCCTGCGTTGCTCCTCGGTCACATCCCGTCGAGGGATGCTCCCTCGTCGCGCCTTGGCTCGGCTCGCTCCAGGCGATTTCGCC
>JBDREN010000082.1:0-36088 GCA_043819795.1 Elusimicrobiota bacterium | reverse complement strand
AAGAAGCCGGCCGGCGCCACCAGGTTGGGGGTATAGACCGTCCCGTCCGCGCCGGACTGGCCCGGCTTGGAGGGATCGCCGGCCCCGCCCGCGGCCGAGAAGCCGCCGGAGACCGTGGCGGTGGAGGCGGCCAGAGAGCAGGTACCCGAGGCGCTTACCGCGATGCGGCCTCCTCCGCCTCCGCCTCCGTACTCGTTGCCCGCGCCGCCCTGCCCGGACCCGCCTTCCGCGCGGAACGCGCCGGAGCCGGAGATGTCCGCGGCGGACAGACTGACGGCGCCTCCCGATCCACCGCCGCCGCCGCCCAAGGCTGCGCTCGCGCCGTCGGCGCCGACGGCCTCGATGAGCCCGTCCATGATGATCGTGCCCGCGACGATGCGCGCCAAGCCGCCGCCGGCTCCGCCCTCGCTCCCCGTGCTGGCGCCGCCGCCTCCTCCGCCCGAGCCCACCTCGTTCGGGTCGGTCTGGGAGCCGAAGGACGGGCCCCCCGCGCCTCCGTCGTTCTCGCCCTGTCCGCCGGCCCCGCCGTAGCCGCCGCCACCGCCGCCCTTGTCGTTGGGCGCGATGCCGGTCCCGCCGCCCGAACCGAAGCCGCTTCCGCCGTTCGCCGCGCCTCCGGGGTGGCCCCTGCCGCTGACCGTGATGGTGGCCCCGGCCTGCAGGTCGAACTCCCCGCCGATGTCCCACCGGATGGCCGCGCGCGTGGCCGCGGAAGCGCTGGCCGCGTGCGTCATGGTGGAGCCGGGCCGCATCGTGAGGTCGCCCGAAAGCTCGTAGACCGCCGTGCTGTCGAGCGTGAGGCCCGCGCCGTCATGGACGAGGATGTCCACGCCCGCCGCGATCGACGTGGACAAAGTCAGGCTGACCGCGGCGCTCCCGTCCGCCTGCCCCAGCGTTATGCTCGAGAACGAGATCGCGGGCGAACTCTGATGCACGGACACGTTCGCGACGATGTTGATGGTGACGGCGTTGGCCCTTTGCGGCACGCCGGCCGGGCTCCAGTTCTCCTGGGTGTACCAGTTGCCGTCGCCGGAGGTCCCCACCCAGGTTTTCGGCGAGGTCAGGGTGATCGTGGCGGCCACGAACTCGTAGTTCGGCACCCGAGCGTGGTTCAAGGACCCCACGCGCAGGTAATAAGTCGTATCGGAGGTGAGAGCCGTCACCGTCAGGCCGACGGCCGCGCCGTTCGGGGTGGCGGAGGACTTGATCGTGCCCGTGAAGTCCGGGGCGGTGCTGGCGTCCACGCGGTAGCCGGCGGGATCGGGCGACGGGCCGACCCAGCTCACGGTGACGCTCGTGTAGTAGACCTGGGCCACGGCCGGCGAGGTGACGCGCTGAGCCAGAGTGGGCGTGGCCGGGGCGACCACGAAGTTCCTCGCCCCGTTGTGGTTGACGCCGCCCGCGCGGAGATAGTACGTCGTATTGGCCGTCAACCCGTTCAGCGTCAAGGCCGAGGCCCCGCCGTTGGTCGTGCTCGAGAAGTGGATCGTGCCCGTGAAGTTGGACGCCGTCGAGGCCTGGAGCTCGTAGCCCTGGGCGCTCACCACGCCCCACCCGGCCGTGAGACTGCTCACGTACACCACCGCGGCCGCCGGAGCCGTGACGTCGGCCGTCCAGGTGGAGCTCGATCCGAGGCCCACGAAAGCGGCGACGCCGTTGTGGTTCGCGGCCCGGACCTCGAGATAGTAGGTCGTGTCCGGGGTGAGCGCCACGACCGTGCCCGAAACGTTCAGCGTGCCGGACGAGAGGACCGCGCCCGTGAAGTCGGAAGCCGTGGAGGCGCGCAGGGCGTAGAGCGTCCCCGAAGGGTTGGCCGGGGTCCCGGAGGTCCACTGGCCCGTCACGGTCTTCGAGGAGACCGCGCTGATCGCGGGCACGCCCGCCTCCGGCGTGCTCAGGAGCGTCGCCGTGCTGCCCAGAGCCAGGAACGGGCCGGGGACCGCGTTGTGGTTGAGCGCCGCCACGCGGAAGTAATAGGTCGTGTTGCGGTCCAGAGCCGGGTCCCGCGCCGTCAACGTGGACACCAAGACGTCGGCGGTGGCCGACGAGATGACCGTCCCCGTGAAGTCCGGCGCGGTGGAGGCCTGCAGCTCGTAGCCTTCGGAGCTCTCCGCGAGGGGAGCCCCGGGCAGCGCGGCCCACGCCGCGGTGGCCGACGCCGGGTGGACCGTCAGGAATGCGTTGGCCAGAGCCTGGGGAGAGCGCGCGAGCGTGGACGTGGAGCCCAGTGACGTGTAGGCGCTGGGGGCTTTGCTCCAGTTGAGCGAAGCCACACGGAAGTAGTACGTGGTATTGCGGTCCAAGGCCGGGGAGAGCGCGCTCAGCGTGCTGAGCGATACGCTCAGCGTGCGCGAGGAGACGACCGTCCCCGTGAAGTCCGACGCGGTGGAGGCCTCGAGCACATAGCCTTCGGCGGTCTCGGTCCGCGGAGCGGCCGGGAGCGCGGCCCAGCGCAAGGTGGCCGAGGTCTCGAACACCCCCGTGAAGGAGGGGGCGATGGCCGCGGGCGAGCGGGACAAAGTCGCGGTGGAGCCTCCGGCCACGAAGTTCGCGACCGAGCCCAGGTTCAGGGAAGCTGCCCGGAAGTAATAGGTCGTGTTCCGGCCGAGCCCGGACACGCTCAACGTGCTGAGCGCCACGTTGACGGTCTGCGACGATAGGACCGTCCCGCTGAAGTCCGGGGCGGTCGAAGCCTCCACTCGGTAGCCGGCCGACGAGTCCGCTTGCGGCGCCGCCGGCAGGGCGCTCCAGTTCAAAGTGACGGTGGTGTCCTGGACCCCGACGACCTGGACGTTCTCCAAGGGCCTGGCCAAGGTGGTGCTGACCGCCACCAAGCTGTCCAGGGAATGGCCGCACCCGTAGTCCCGCACGTAAGCTCCGTAGGTCGTGTTCGGGAGGAGCCCGGTCCTCAGGAACTCCGTGGTGGTCGAAGAGAGCTCTCCCGAGATCGCGCCGCCAGTGGACGAGAACACCCGGTTGCGGAACATGCCCGTCCCCGCGGTCCACCGCCAGGCGACGGCGGTCGAGGACTGCACGACCCCCGTGAATCCGGTCGCGGCCGTCAGGTTGGGCGAGTACGTGGTCCCGTCCGTCCCGGTGGCTCCCGAGCCGCCGGAGGACCCGCCGCCCGCCGTGGACTCCGGAGCGTCCAGCGAGCACGTGCCCGCGGCGCTCACCGCGATCCGGCCGCCGCCTCCGCCGCCGCCGTACTCGCTGCCGCCCCCGCCCTGGCCCGAGCCTCCGCCCGCGCGCAGGGCGCCCGCGCCCGTCACCGTGACGGCCGAGAGCCTGATCGTTCCGCCCGAGCCGCCTCCGCCGCCGCCCGCGGCCGCGCTCTGCCCGGCCGATCCCCGGGCGTCCAAGAGCCCGTTGAGGTGGACCGTCTGCGCCGCGATCCGTATGGATCCTCCGCCGGCTCCGCCGGACGCGCCCGGGCCGCCGCCGCCGCCAGAGCCCACGTCGGCGGGCGCGGTCTGGCTCCCGTAGGCGCTCCCGCCGGCTCCCGGAGACGCCCCATCGCCGGTCCCTCCCGCTCCGCCGTAGCCGCCGCCCCCTCCGCCGCTGTCGGCGGTCACGGTCCCGGAACCGCCTCCTGTCCCGACTCCCGAGGCGCCCGCGACGCCGCCGGGCATGCCCCGGCCGACGACCGTGACCGTGGCGCCGGCCTGGATGTCGAAGGTTCCCCCGATATCCCAGCTCAGCGACGAGCTCGTGCTGAGCGCCAGGTTGGCCGTATGCGTCATGCTCGAGCCCGACAAGAGCGTCACGTTCCCGCTCACGCTCATCTCCGTTGTCGTGTCCGAGGTGAGCCCCGCGTTGTCGTTGACCACGATCGCCAACCCGAACGCGATGCCCGTCGACAAAGTCAGGCTCACGGCCGCGGCCCCGTCCGGCCGGCCCAGCGTCATGCTCGAGAAGGATATCGCCGGCGAACTGACGTCGACATGCACGTTTGCGGCCGCATTGATCGTCACCGCATGCGCCTTGTTCGGCACCTGCGGCGGGGACCAGTTGGACGTCGTGTACCAGTTGCCGTCGCCTCCGGAGCCCGTCCAGTACAAGGGCGCAACCAGCGTGAACGTCGAGCCCGCGGACGTGAAGTGCGGCACCCCGTTATGGTTCAGGCTGCCCACCCGGAAGTACCACGTGGCCCCGGACTGAATCTCCGTCACCGTCAACGTGGTCACCGCCACGTCCGCGGTCGCCGACGAGGTGATCACTCCCGTGAAGTCGGGGACGGTGGAGGCCTGAAGATCGTAGCCCTCGGACACGGCCTGCGCCCAGTTCACCGTCACCGACGTGAAGTACACCACCTCGAACGCCGGAGACGCGGGCGCCTGAGCCAAAGTGGAGGTCGAGCCCGCGGACTCGAAGTTGCGGGCCCCGTTGTGGTTGACGCCGCCCACCCGCAGATAGTACGTGGTGTTCGCGTTCAGCGTGACCGGCGTATCCAGCGTCGTGGCCCCGCCGCTCGCCGTGCTCGAAACGTATACCGTGCCCGAGAAGTCCTCCGACGTGGACGCCTGGAGCTCGTAGCCCTGCGACGTGACCGCCGTCCACTGCACCGTCATGCTGCTCAGGAAGGTCTCCGAGGGCGCGGGACCCACGGGCCGCGCCGTCAAGCTCGACGTGGAGCCCAACGAGGTGAACGCGCCCCAGACTCCGTTGTGGTTGAGCGAAGCGGCCCGGAAGTAATAGGTCGTATCCGCGTCCAAAGCCGGAGCGAGAGCCGTCAGCGTGGAAACGAGCACGCCCAAAGTCTCGGAAGAGATCACCGTGCCGCTGAAGTCCGCGGCCGTCGAGGCCTCCAGGCGGTAGCCTTCGGCGCTCTCGGAGAGCGGGGTCGCCGGCCGGGCCGCCCAGGCGGCGGTCGCGGAAGACTCGAACACCTCCGTGAACGACGCGGCCAGAGCCTCGGGCGCCGGAGCCAACGTCGACGTGGAGCCCAGCTGGGCGTACGGCCCGGGCACGCCGCCGAGGTTCAGGAACGCCGCCCGGAAGTAGTGGGTCGTGTTCGCATCCAGAGCCGGCGATAGGACCGTCAGAGTGCTCACCAAAGCGTCGGTCGTCTCGGAGGAGACCACCACCCCGCTGAAGTCGGGGGCGGTCGAGGACTCCAGCCGGTAGCCGTTCAAACCGCCGGCGGCCCAGGCGATCGTGGCCGAAGACTCGAAGACCCCGAGGAACGTGTCCGCGGCGGCCAGGGCCGTGGGAGCGCCCGCGATCAGGGTGGCGGTCGAGCCCAGCGCGGCGTAGGGGCCGGGAAGCCCGTTGGCGTTGAGGCCGGCCACACGGAAGTAGTACGCCGTGTTGTCGCTCAGGGCGGGGGACAGGACCGTCAACGTGCTGACAAGGACCGAGGCGGTGCCCGACGAATGGATCGTCCCGGTGAAGTCCGCGGCGGTCGAGGCCTGGAGCACGTAGCCTTCGGCGCTTTGCGCGCGCGGCGCCTGAGGCAGGGCGGCCCACGCGGCCGTCGCCGATGAGGAGAACACCTCCAGGAACGTCTCGGGCAAGGTCGCCGGCGAGGCGGACACTAGAGTCGAGGTCGAGCCCGCGTCCGTGAAGTTGGAGGCCGAAGCGAGGTTGAGCGAGGCGATGCGGAAGAAGTACGTGGTGTTCGCGTCGAGCCCGGAGACGGTCAAGGTGCTCAGGGCCACGATCAAGGTCTGCGACGATGCGATGTCCCCGCTGAAGTCGGAAGCGGTGGAGGCCTCCAGCCGGTAGCCCGCCGCGCTCTCGCTAGACGGGCTCACGGCGAAGGCCGGCCAGTTGAGCGTGGCGCTGCCCGCGAACACCTCGGAGATCTGGGCGCCCGCGACCGGCTTGGCCAGAGTCGTGCTCACCGCGACGTCCGAGTCGTCCTGAGACGCGCAGCCCCTGGCCCGCATGAAGGCCGAGTACTCGGTGTTGGGCTCCAGTCCGGAGTGAATGAAAGCGAAAGTCGTCGTGGACAAGGCGCCCGAGAAGGCTCCGCCGGTGGAGGCGCGCACCTGGTAGTCGCCGGCCCCGGCGCCCGCGTTCCATTGCCACTCGACGCTCGTCGAGGACTGGACCACGCCCGTCAGGCTCGTAGGGGCGGCAAGGCTGTCCGCGAACGCCGTGCCCGCGAAGCCGGCGATACCGGTCCCTCCCGACGCGCCGCCTTCCACGGACGCTGCCGAATTGGGCAGCGCGCAGGTTCCGGCAGCGTTGACACGGATGCGGCCTCCGCCTCCTCCGCCGCCGTACTCGCTTCCGCCGCCTCCGAGGCCCGCTCCGCCGTCCGCGCGCAGCTGGCCCGAGCCCGAGATCGCGGCGGCGGAAAGGTTGATGGATCCTCCGGAGCCGCCGCCGCCTCCGCCCTGGGCCGCGCTGCCTCCGTCCCCGCCCGAGGCGTCCATCAAACCGTCCAGGAGGATCGTGTCGCCGGAGATGAGTATCAAGCCGCCGCCCGCCCCGCCCTGGCCGCCCGAGCTGGCCCCGCCGCCACCGCCGCCCGAGCCCACGTCGGCCGGGTCCGTCCGGCTTCCATAGGTCCCGCCGCCCGAGGCCCCGCTGTTGTCGCCCGCGCCGCCGCCGCCCGCGTGGCCGCCGCCGCCGCCGGCCTTCTCATTGGTCGCGATGCCGGACCCGCCGCCCAGGCCCACGCCCGGGCCGCCGTTGGACGCGCCGCCCGGCATGCCCTTGGCCTTGACCGTGAGAGTGGCCCCGTCCTGGATGTCGAAGGTCCCGCCCACGCTCAAGTTCAGGACGGAGGAGGTGCTGAGAGCCGGGTTCGCGGTATGGGTCATGCTCGAGCCCGCGTACATGGTGATGTCGTTGGCCACGCTGACCGGCAGGTCCGTGTCGATGGTGAGCCCCGCGTTCCTGAAGATGGCGATATTCTGGCCGGCCTCGATCTGGGCCCCCAGAGTCAGGGACGCGGCGGCCGAGCCGTCCGGGCTTCCCAAGGTCAGGCTCGAGAAGGAGATGGCGATGAGCTGGGAGAAGACGGTCGTGCTGAGGTTGATGGTGACCGACTCTCCCGCGGTGGGCACCCCGAGGGGGTTCCAGTTCGAGGCCGTGTTCCAATCGTTGTCCCCGGCCGCGCCCACCCAGGTCTTGGGAGCCGCGAAGGTGACCGTCGACCCCGCCGCGAGGTAGTGCGGCAGGCTCGCGTGGTTGAGCGAGGCCACCCGGAAGTAGTAGGTCGTACCCGAGTTCAGCGTGTTGACCGTCAGGAAGTCCGAGCTTCCCACGACCGTGGCGGAGGAGTTGATGCCTCCCGAAAAATCGGCGGCCGTGCTCGCCTCCACGCGGTAGCCCGAGGGCTCCGGCGACGGCACGGTCCAGTTCACGGTCACGCTTGTGAAAAACACCGCCTGGAAGTCCGGAGCGCTCACAAGAGGCGCCAAGGTGGCGGTCGCCGGGATGATCACGAAATTGCGCGCGCCGTTGTGGTTGACGCCTCCCACGCGCAGATAGTAGGTGGTGTTGGACGTCAGAGTAGCGGGCGTGGCCAGGCTCCCCAGGCCGCCGTTCGCCGTCACCGAGGAGTGGATGGTGCCCGTGAAGTCGGACGCGGTGGAGGCCTGCAGCGCGTAGCCCTGCGCGGTCACGGGGGTCCAAGACACGGTGACGCTGCTCAGGAACACCTGCGTGGCTTGAGAGGATCCCACGTCCGCCGTGAGCGTGGCGGTGGAGCCAAGACTCGCGTACGCGACGACGCCGTTGCGGTTCGTGGCGCGGACCTCGAAGTAGTAGGTCGAATTCGGCGTGAGGGTGGAGGCCGCGCCCGAAAAACCCACGGTCTGCGAGGAGAGCACCGCGCCGGTGAAGTCGGAGGCGGTCGAGGCCCGCAGCGTGTAGAGCGTGCCCGCGGGATTGCCTTCGGGCCCCGCGGTCCACTGGGCGGTGATGGTCCGCGAGGAAACGACCGGGAACACGGGCGTCCCGGGCTGCGGCGTGCTCAGAAGCGTGGCGGTGGCCGGGCCCACCACGTAGTTGGGCGCGCCCCCGAGGTTCAAGCCGCCGGCGCGGAAGTAGTAGGTCGTGTTGACGCCCAGGTTCGCGACGGTCAAGGTGCTCAGCGCCACGTTGGAGGTCTGCGACGAGAGCACCGTCCCGCTGAAGTCGGGGGCGGTCGAGGCCTCCAGGCGGTAGCCCGCGGACGAGTCCGCCTGCGGCGCGGCCGCCAGCGCGTTCCAGTTGAGCGTCGCGGAGGTGACGAACACCGCGCCGACCCGGATGTTCTGGACGGGCTTGGCCAAGGTCGTGCTCACGGCCACGAGGCTGTCCAAGAGGTGCGCGCACCCGTAGTCCCGCACGTACGCCCCGTACGTGGTGTTCGGCAGCAGCCCGGTTTTGAGGAACTCCGTCGTGGTCGAAGATAGGTCTCCCGAGATCGCCCCGCCCGTGGCCGCGAAGACGCGGTAGCGGAGCACGCCCGTGCCCGCGGTCCAGCGCCATGAGACCGCGCTCGAGGATTGAACCACGCCCGTGAATCCTGCGGCCGCCGTCAGGTTGGGCGAGTACGTCGTTCCCGCGGAGCCCGCCGCTCCGGACCCGCCCGAGGTCCCGCCGTCCGCCGTGGACTCCGAAGCGTCCAGCGAGCAGGAGCCGGACGCGCTCACCGCGATCCGGCCTCCGCCTCCGCCCCCGCCGTACTCGCTTCCGGCCCCGCCCTGGCCCGAGCCGCCGTCCGCGCGCAGAGCCCCCGCGCCCGTCACCGTCACCGCCGAGATCCTGATCGTCCCGCCCGAGCCGCCTCCGCCGCCGCCCGCGGCCGCGCTCTGGCCGGCCGAGCCCCGCGCGTCCAGCAGGCCGTTGAGCTGGATCGTCTGCGCGGCGATGCGCAGGTAGCCTCCGCCCGACCCGCCGGCTCCGCCCGACCCGCCGCCGCCCGAGCCCACGTCCACGGGCGCGGTCTGGCTGCCGTAGGCGCTCCCCCCGAACCCGGGCGACGCCCCGTCGCCGGTCCCGCCGGCTCCGCCGTAGCCGCCGCCCCCTCCGCCGCTGTCAGCCGCCGCCGTGCCCGTACCGCCGCCCGTCCCGGCTCCCGGGGCGCCGGCGCCGCCGCCCGGCATGCCGCGGCCCAGGACCGTCACCGTGGCCCCGGCCTTGACGTCAAACACGCCGGAGGTATTCCAGCTCAGCCACGCGCCCGTGCTCGCCGCCACGTTCGCGGTGTGCGTCATGCTCGAGCCGGACATCAGCGTCACGTTCCCGCTCACGCGCAGCTCAGCGGTCGTGTCCGAGGTCAGTCCCGCGTTGCCGTTGACCAGGATGCTCAGCCCGAACGCGATCCCGGTGGACAGCGTCAGGCTCACCTCCGACGCGCCGTCCGAACGGCCCAAGGTCATGCTCGAGAACGATATGGCCGGCGAGCTCGCGTCCACACGCACGTTCGCCGCCACGTCGATCGTCACCACGTTCGACTTCATCGGCACCTGAGGCGGCGACCAGTTCGACTCCGTGTACCAGTTCCCGTCGCCCCCGGCGCCCGTCCAGTACAAGGGCGCCACCAGCGTGAACGTCGAGCCCGCGTAGACGAAGTGCGGGACCCGGTTGTGGTTCAGGCTCCCCACCCGGAAGTACCACGTGGTCCCGGATTGGATGTCCGTCGCCGTCAGGGCGGTCACCGCCGCGTCCGCGGTCGCCGACGACTCGATCACGCCCGTGAAGTCCGGACCCGTGGAGGCCTGGAGCTCGTAGCCCTCGCAGACCGCCTGCGTCCACTGCACCGTCACCGATGTATAGTAGACCGCCTGGAACGAGGGCGCCGTGGGCGCCTGGGCCAAGCTCGAGGTCGAGCCCGCGGACTCGAAGTTGCGCACCCCGTTGTGGTTGATCCCGCCCACCCGCAGATAGTACGTCGTGTTCGCGGCCAGCGAAACCGGGGTCGCCAGGCTCGTCGCCCCGCCGCTCGCCGTGCTCGAGACGTATACCGTCCCCGAGAAATCCGGGGACGCGGAGGCCTGCAGCTCGTAGCCCTGCGAGGTCACCGCCGTCCACTGCGCCGTCATGCTGCTCAGGAAAGTCTCCAACGGCGCGGGGCCCACAGGGCGCTCGGTCAAGGTCGATGTGGAGCCCAGCGAGGCGAACGCGCCCCACACCCCGTTGTGGTTGAGCGACGCGGCGCGGAAATAGTACGTCGTGTCGGCGCTCAAGGCCGGGGACACGGCCGTCAAAGTGGATGCGAGGAAGTCCAAAGTGCTCGACGAGATCACCGTTCCGCTGAAATCGGCCGCGGTCGAAGCCTCCAGGCGGTAGCCCTCGGCGCTCTCCGCGAGCGGGCCCGCCGGCCGCGCGGCCCACGCTGCGGTCGCCGACGACTCGAACACCTCGACGAACGATGCGGCCAGGGCCTCGGGCGCCCGGGCCAAGGTGGACGTGGAGCCCAGCTGGGTGTACGGGCCGAGCACCTGCTGGCTGTTGAACGCGGCCACGCGGAAGTAGTGGGTCGTGTTCGCGTCCAAGGCCGGCGACACGACCGTGAGCGTGCTCACCGACGCGGCGCTCGTCTGCGACGAGACGACCACCCCGCTGAAGTCCGGAGCCGTGGACGCGTCCAGGCGGTAGCCGTTGGCTCCCGTGGCGGCCCATGCGACGGTCGCCGAGGACTCAAAGACCCCGAGGAACGTCGTCGGAAGGGGCTGGGGCCCGCTGATGAGCGTCACGGTCGAGCCCAGCGCGGTGTACGGCCCCGGGATCCCGTTGGCGTTGAGGGCGGCCACCCGGAAGTAGTACGTCGTGTCCTCCTGGAGAGGGGGCGCCGATACCGTCAAGGTGCTCAGCGTCACGTTCAAAGTCCGCGAGGAGACCACCGTTCCGGTGAAGTTCGCGGCCGTGGAGGCCTGGAGGCGGTAACCTTCGGAGCTCTCGGACCTCGGCGAGAGGGGTTTCGCGACCCAGGCGACGGTGACATAGGTCGTGCCCACCACAAGGAACGAGTCGGCCGCGGGCAAAGCCTGCACGGTCCCCACGAGAGTGGACGTGGCGTAAAGGGAGGTGTAGTTTCCGGGCGTGGCGTTGTGGTTGAGGCTGGCCGCGCGGAAATAGTAGGTGGTGTTGCGGTCCAGGGCCGGGGAAAGGACCGTCAGGGTGTTGCCGAGATAGGTGCTCGAGCGGGCGCTGTGCGCGGTCCCGCCGCTGAAACCCGTGCTCGAGGCCTCCAGGCGGTAGCCCTCGCAGGTCTGGGAGAGCGGACCTCCCGGACGCGCCTGCCACGTGGCCGTGACCGACGTCCCGAACACTCCGAGGAACGTGGCCGCCGGCGAATTCGCGACCGGGGGAAGCGCCAAGGTGGAGGTGGCGAGCACGACGGTGAAACTCCTGACGCCGTTGTGGTTGAGGCTGGCCGCCCGGAAGTAATACGTCGTGTTGGGCGCCAAGGCCGGGGAGAGCACGGTCAGGGTGCTGGCTGTCACGGCCGCCGTACGGGAAGATATGACCGCGCCGCTGAAGTCGGGGCTCAAAGACGCCTGGAGCAGATACCCTTCGGCGCTCTCGCTCAGCGGCGCCTGCGGCAGCGGATCCCATCGCACGGTGACCGAGGTCTCGAAGACCGCGAAGAAGGCGGGGCCGGTCGGCGGACGGGCCTTCGTGGAGGTGGAGTACAGGCCGGCGTACGAGCCGGGCACGCCGTTGTGGTTGATGGCCGCCACCCGGAAGTAGTACGTGGTGTTCCGGTCCAAGGCCGGGGAGAGGACCGTCAGCGTGCTCCGGAGGACATCCGCCGTCTTCGAAGAGACGACCACCCCGGAGCCGTCGAAGTTGGTGCTCGAGGCCTCCAGGCGGTAGCCCTCGGCGCTCGCGGCCTGCGGAGAGGCCGGCACGGCCGCCCAGGCCACGGTGGCCGAGGTTTCGAAGACTCCGAGGAAGGCGTCCGCCTGGGCCAGAGCCGTGGGCGCCGCGGCCAGGGTCGAAGTGGCGAACAAGGTCGTGTACTCGCTGAGAACGCCGTTGTGGTTGAAGGCCGCCACCCGGAAATAATACGTCGTGTTCGCGTCGAGGGAGGGGGAAAGCGCCGTCAGCGTGCTCGCAAGGACGTTATCCGTCTGCGAACTGATCACCACTCCCGTGCCGTCGAAGTCCGTGCTCGATGCCTCCACCCGGTAGCCTTCCGCGCTCAGGCTCAAGGGCGAGACCGGGTGCGCGGCCCAGGCCACCGTGATCGAGCTCTCGTAGACGGCCTGGAATGTATCGGCCTGGGCCAAGGCGGTAGGCGCGTTGGCGATGGTGGCGGTGGACCCGAGGAACGTGAACCGCGGCGCCAGGTTGTGGTTCAGACTGCCCGCCCGGAAGTAGTACGTGGTGTTCGAATCCAGTCCGGGAGAGGATACCGTCAGCGTGCTGGCGGCGACCTCCAGCGTCCGAGAGGACACGATAATCCCCGTGAAGTCCGGGGCCGTGGAAGCCTGCAATAGGTAGCCTTCGGACGTCTCGCTCAGGACAGCGGGCGGAGACTCGGGAAGCGCGGTCCAGGCGACCGTGGCCGAGGTGCGGAACACGCCCAGGAACGTCGCGGCCAGGGCCGTGGGCGCCTGGGCCAGCGTGGATGTGGAGCCGAGCGCGGTGTAGCGACTCACGGAATGGTTGTGGTTGAAGGCCGTCACGCGGAAGTAATAGGTCGTGTTCCGGTCCAGGGCGGGGGAGGACAGCGTCAAAGTGCTCAAGGACACGCTGTCCGTCTCCGAGCTGACGATCACTCCCGTCCCGTCGAAGTCGGTGCTGGAGGCCTCCACCCGGTAGCCCAAGGCGCTGGCGCTCGACGGCGCGGGCGGGAAGGCGGCCCAGGCCACGGTGACCGAGGTCTCGAAGACCTCCAGGAAGGTGGCCTCCTGCGCCAATGCCGTCGGGGGCAGGGTGAGCGTGGCCGTGCCGCCGAAATGGATGAAGTTGGGCGCGTGGTTGTGGTTCAGGGTACCGGCACGGTAGTAATACGTCGTATTGGGGTCCAGGGCCGGAGAGAGGACCGTCAAAGTGCTGACCGACAGGTCGGCGGTCTCCGACGAGATCAGGACCCCGGTGAAGTCCGCGGCGGTCGAGGCCTGGAGGAGATACCCCGAGGCCGTCTCGCTCGACGCCGCGGGAGGCGACTCGGGCCGGGCGGCCCAAGCCACGGTCACCGAGCTTTGGGAAACGTCCAGGAAGGTCTCGGCCAAAGCCGTGGGCTCGACGGCCAGCGTGGAAGTCGAACCGATGGCGACGTAGGTCCGCGCGTCCGCCCAGTTGAGGGACGCCACGTGCCAGTAGTAGGTCGTGTTGGGGTCCAATTCGGGCACCGCGCCGGGGGCCGTGAGGGTGCTCAAGGAGACGTTGCGCGTCTGCGAGCTGTAGAGCACGCCTCCAGGCAGGAAGGCCCCGAAATCCGTGGAGGAAGCCTCGACCACGTAGCCTTCGGCCGTGTTGGACGAGCCCTCCTGGGCCGCGGTGGGCAAAGGCGTCCAGTTCACGGTCACGGTCGTCACGTTCACCGCGGCGAACTGGTGGCCGTCTGTCGGGTTCGCCAGAGTGGCCACGGTCGCCCCGTTCGAGAGCAGGGAGACGTTGCCCGCCTCGTCGGTCGTGAAGATCCGGAAGAAGTGGGTCGAGTTAGACCAGAGGGATCCGACCTCCCATTCCTGCACGGTCCCCGGACTGACGTTGAAGGTGGATATCTTGATCTGGGCCGAGGCCGTGGACCAGAACACGTCGGTGGCCGCGCCGACCGCGTCGGTGGTGTGCTGGATACGGAACTCGCAGCCCTGGCCCAGGATCCCGGCGTACCGGTCGTCGCCCGGAGCCGTCCAGGAGAGCCTCACCTCGCCCAGTTTCTCGTCCACCAGGGCCGAGAGGTTCGTGACCGGGCCCGGGGCCACGTTGGAGGAGAGATGCACGACCTGCCAGGTGAAGACCGCGGCCCTGCCGGCGTAGGACCTGTCCCACGTCAGCGTGGTCGGGTTCGGGATCGTGGCCCTCCAGTAGCCGCGGGGGAACTTGTCGCCTCCCTCCGCGCTGTCGTTGAAGGTGACCGGGAAGGCCAAAGTCGTGTCCACCTGGCTGATGGTCTGGTTCACCGTGTAAACGGCGGCGGCGCTGGTCGCCCCGCCGCGCTGGACGTCGATGAGCGGATTCTCCATCACGAACCAGTTCGCGGTGATGTCGTTGGTGGTGACCCCGTCGCGGGAGAACGCGATGTTGGCGGCGGCAGTGAGCTCCACCTTGGCGGAGACGTCGTCGCTGAAGGGCGCGGCCGCGCTCCAGTTCATGTAGACCCAGGTCTTGTTCGTGTCCGCGACCGCGGTGATGGCCTGGTTGGTGGGGTTCGCCCCGAAGAGGGTCTGCCCGCTCTGCACGGTCCAGTCCGGCCCGATGAACTCCACCACGAACCAGTTCACGGTCGCGATCGAGCCCCCGGCCGTGCGCCGCAACTCCAGGTTGGTGTTGGAGGTCATGCGGGCCCGGACATGGGCCTGGTTGTAGTGGTCCCTCGTGCCGTTGTTGCTCTCCACCGACACGAATACCGCGGTCTTCGTGTAGTCGCTTATCCCGGCGCCCACGTTGATGTCGAGGTCCGCGTCCGTGTTGTCCACGAAGCCGTTGGAGCCGGACTTGACGTATATCTCCCCGCCCGAGGGGTTCTCGACCACGAAGAAGGAATAGAGGCTCCCGTTGGTGACGACGCCCCGCGTGAGCCGGACCTTGCTCGCGCTCACGAAGCTCGCCCGGACCAGGACCTCGGTGGGGTCCATGTTGTTGTCGATGTTGCCCACGCCGGCCGACATCTGGCCGGACGGCACGACGATGAAAGCCCTGTCCAGGTCGTAGACGGGATCGATGTCCACGTCCAGCGTCAAAGCGAGCAGCTCCCCGGAGTAGGCCTGCACCTTCCAGGCCCGGTCCGGAGGCGTCACGAACCGCACGGTCGAGCCCACGAACGCGTAGTTCCCCACGCTCTCCCAGTTGAGCGAGCCCACCCGGAAGTAGTACGTGGTGTTGACGAAGAGCCCGACCACGCTCAGGGTGCTCAGCCCGACGTTCGGCGTGCTGGAGGAGACGATGGTCCCGCCGAAATTAGGCGAGGTGGAGGCCTGGACGACGTACCCCTCGGATGTGCTCGACGAGCCGGCCACGGCGGCCGTGGGCAGGGGGATCCAGGTCACGGTCACGCTGCTCTGGTTGACCTGATTGAACTGGTGGTTCTGGGTCAGGTTCGCGAGCGTGGAGCGCGCGCCCGCGGACCCGAAGTTGATCACCCCGTTATGGTTCACTCCCCCCGCGCGCAGATAGTACGTCGTGTTCGGCTCGAGGGCCGGGCTCAGGACCGTCAGGGTCCCCAGAGAGGGATTGTCTGTGGCGGAGCTGATGACGACGCCTCCCGGAGAGACCGCCCCGAAATCCGTGCTCGAGGCCCGCAGCTCGTAGCCCTGGGCCGAGGCCAGCGGAGTCCAAGAAACGGTGATGCTCGTGCGGTAGACGGCGCTGGCGGCCGCGTCCGCGAGCGTCGCGGTCAAGGTCGCGGTGGAGCCCAGAGCGGCGTATGGTCCGGGGACCCCGTTGTGGTTCAGGGACGCCGCGCGGAAATAGTGCGTGGTGTTGGCGGCCAAGGCCGGGGAGAGCGCGCTCAGCGTGCTCACGAGCACGTCCGCGGTCCGCGATGAGACGACCGTCCCCGAGAAGTCCGCCGTCGGCGAAGCCTCGAGGACGTATCCCTCGGAGGTCTCGCTCAACGGGGAGACCGGGTTCGCGGCCCAGGCGGCCGTCACGGAGCTCTCGAACACGTCCAGGAACGCGGTCGCCAGAGTGCCGGGCGCCCGTGCCAAAGTGGAGGTGGATCCCAGCGCGGTAAACGCTCCGATCCTCCCGGCATGATTGAAGCCCGCCACCCGGAAGTAGTAGGTGGTGTTCCGGTCCAATGCCGGGGATTCAAAGACCGTCAGAGTGCTGACCGATACGCTCGCGGTCTCGGAGGAGGTGATGACCCCCGTGAAGTCGGAGGCGGTCGAGGCCTCCAGACGATAGCCCACCGCGTTCCCCGAAACCCATGCCGCGGTGACCGAGCTCTCGAACACCTCCAGGAACGTGACGGCCAGCTGGGCGGGCTGCGCCGCCAAGGTGGCCGTCGAGCCCAAGGATCCGAAAGCCCGGACTCCGTTGTGGTTGGTGACGCGGACCTCCAGGTAGTACGTGGTGTTGGGCGCGAGCCCGGAGACCGTGTCCGTCAGGCTCAACGTCTGTGACGAGAAGACCGTTCCCGTGAAGTCGGAGGCGGTGGAGGCCCTGAGCGCGTACACCGTGCCCGCGGGATTGGCGGGCGCGCCGGAGGTCCACTGGGCCGTGACGCTGACCGAGGATACGGCCGTCACCGGCGGCACGCCCGGCTCCGGAGGGCTATAACGCGTGGCCGTGCTGCCGACGGCGAGGAAAGGCCCCGAAACGGAGTTGTGGTTCAGGGCCGCCACACGGAAGTAGTACGTGGTGTTCCGCTCGAGCTGGGCGGCGCCCGCGCCTACCGTCAGAGTGGAGACGAGCACGTCCGCTGTCGCCGAGGAGACGACCGTGCCCGTGAAGTCCGGGGCGGTCGAGGCCTGGAGCTCATAGCCTTCCGAGCTCTCGGACAGAGGGCTCTGAGGCAAGGCGGCCCAGGCCACGGTCGCGGAGGCCGGGTGCACCTGCAGGAAGGGCGCGGCCGCGGACTCGGGAGCCCGCGCCAGAGTCGAGATGGAGCCCAGAGCCGCGTAGGCGCCGCCCACCCCGTTGTGGTTCAGGCTAGCCGCGCGGAAGTAGTAGGTCGTGTTCCGGTCCAGGGCCGGGGACAGGACCGTGAGCGTGCTCAGGAGCACGCCGCGCGTCTCTGTGCTCGCCACGACGCCCGTGCCGTCGAAGCCCGTGCTGGAAGCCTCCAGGCGGTAGCCTTCGGCGGTCTCGGATAACGGCGACAGGGGACGCGCGGCCCAGTTCGCGGTCGCCGAGGTCTCGAAGACGTCGAGGAAGGACTGCGGCAGGACCTCGGGGGCTTTGGCCAACGTGGAGGTCGAGCCCGCGGCCTCGAAATTGCGCGCGCCGTTGTGGTTGATGGAGCCCACGCGGAAGAAGTACGTCGTGTTGGCGTCCAGCGGAGGGGACAAGACCGCCAGGCTTCCCAGGCTCCCGTTGGCCGTGACCGAGGAGTGGACCGTGCCGGAGCCGTCGAAGCCGGTGGAGGAGGCCCGGATCTCGTAGCCCCGGCTCGGGACCGTGGTCCAGGAGAGCGCGGCGCTGGATTCGTGGACAGCGGAGAAGGACAGTCCCGTGACCCTGTCCGCCAGCGTGGCCGTGGACGCGAAGACCCCCGTGCGGTTCAGAACGCGGGCATGGTTGAAGGAGCCCGCGCGGAGGTAATAGGTCGTGTTCGACGAAAGCTCCCGCACCGTCAAGCCCGTGGCGGAGCCGCTCGTCGTGGAAGAAAGCTTGACCTCCCCGGTGAAGTCCGCGGCGGTGGAGGCCTCTAGCTGGTAGCCCCGAGCCGAGGCGGGAGGGGTCCAGCTCACGGTCACGCTCCCCACGTGCACGGCCGCGATGCCCGCGCCCGAGGGGAGCGAAGCCAGCGTCGGGGTGGAGCCCAAAGACACGTAGTTCGGCTGGCCTTCGTGGTTGAGGCTTCCCGCGCGGAAATAGTAGGTCGTGTTCGGGCTCAAAGCGGGGGAGAATACCGTCAACGTGCTCAGAGAAACGTTCGGCGAGGAGGAGGACCGCACGACGCCTCCCCCGATGAAGTTCGTGCTCGAGGCCTCGAGCCGGTAGCCCCGCGCGCTGTCGCTGGACGCGGCGGGAGGGGACAGGGGCAAGGCCGCCCAGGCCGCGGTCGCCGAGGACTCGAAGACCGCCGGGAAACTATCGACCAGGATCGTCACGGTCTTGGCCAGAGTCGAGCGCGTGGAGACTTGGGCGTAATACGTCGCGCCCGCCCATATGGCGCCGGCCCGGAGGTAGTACGTCGTGTTGGGGTGGAGCCCGGCCACCGAGAGCGTGAGCTTCTGCCCGTTGGTGGTCGAGGAGAAACTCACCTCGCCCGTAAAATCCGCGGCCGTCGAGGCCTCGGCCGCGTAGCCCTCCGAGTTGACCTGGCTCCACGCCAGGGCCGCGCTCGACAGGAAGACGCCCGCGACCTGGAAGTCCTGGGGGGGGATGTCCACGGCCGTGCCCGTGACCGTCGAGCCGTCCACCGAGAAGTTCGGGACCCAGGCGTGGTTGAGCGTGCCCACCCGGAAATAGAAGGTCGCCGAAGGCGCCAGGCCCGCCACGGTCAGCGTGCTCAAGGCCACGTTCAGCGTGGACGACGAGAGCAACTCCCCGCTGAAGTCCGCGGCCGTGCTCGCGTCCAAGCGGTAGCCCCGGGCCGACTCCGCCACCGGGGCGCCGGGCCGCGGGACCCAGTTGACCGTCGCGCTCGTGTTGAAGACGCGATAGACCTGGACTCCGGTGACGAGCTTGGCCAAGGTGTGCGTCGTCGTCTCGTCGGAGAGGTGGCTCATGGCCCCACCCGGGTCGCGGTGCCAGATCCGGAAGTAATACGTGGAGTTCGCGCCCAGCCCTCCGGCGTCGTGAGAGACCACCGCGCCGTTCTCCACGCCGCTCGTGGAGCGGGTGACCTGCGCCGAGTCGAAGCCCCAGCTCGAGGGAACGGCGTTCTGCCCGTACTGGATGTAGTAGGACGAGCCGGCCTGGAGCTGGCCGAAGGCCCCGTCCTGGCCCGGAGCGGTCCAGCTCAGGCGTATGGTCCCCGTGCTCAGGCCCGAGCCCGCCAGGTCGGTTACCGTGCCTGGCACGGCGATCAGACGCATGAGCCCCGGCCCGACCTCGTAGTTCGCGGACGACATGCGCTCGACGATGGCCTCGCCGGCCGAGGTGTTCGTCTCGAACGAACTGCTCGTGACCTGGTCCTTGCCGCCCGCGTTCTCCTTGCCGGGACTGACCTCGTAGTTCGCCGAAGTGAACGTGCCGGCCCACAGGCCGCGCAGGAGCAAGGCCGCCAGGAGGACAGCGGCCAGCCCTCCCAGCTTGGCTGGGCGAGCTCCCGTCGTCCGTGTCGGCCCGCGTCCTTGCATGCTCCTCAGTGCTTCAGACTATAGTCACCGTCCCCGCTTCTCCCCGTTACGACTTCCGGCAGAACAGCACCTGCACGTACGGCATGGTCGTGTCCACGTTGTCCGTCAGGTTCAGGCTGCCGCCGCTGCGGAACCCCGGCGAGGCGAGCGCTCCGGTCGGCGCGTGGACGTGGCTGAGGGCCCCGCCGTCCCCCGTGAAGGCCGCCGCGCCTCCGGTGATGCCGACCGTGCCTCCGGCGGGGGCGCCGAGCGGCATCCGGCCGCGCAGGCTCGTCACCTCCGTGAAGCCGGCCGGGCACGCGGCCCCGAGCCAAAGGAAGATCGCCCCGGCCGGCATGATGGGATTGCCTCCCTCCCGCAGCTTCCCGGTGCCGCTTACGTTCACGCTCGAGCTGGCCGAGATGCTGTAGACCGCGGCTCCGGTCGCCGTCGCGTTCAAGGTTCCGCTCGCGTCCAGGCGGACGAGGCGGTTGGCCGCGTTGAACACGTTGCCCTGCTTGGTCACGCTCGAGGCGTCGATCAGGGAGCTCGGCACCAGGCCCGAGGCGTTCAGTTTCGTGATGCTCGAGCCGTTGATCTGCGCGCTAGGCACCAGGCCGGAGCCGTCCAGCCGCAGGAGCCCGTTGGGGCCGTTGACCGAGTTGCCCTGCTTGGTGACGCTGGAGGAGTCGATGAGCGAGCTCGGGACCAGGCCGGAGGCGCTCAGCTTGGCGATGCTGGAGCCGTCGATCTGCGCGCTGGGCACGTTCCCGGAGCCGTCGAGCCGCATGAGCCCGTTCGGCCCGTTGACCGAGTTGCCCTGCTTGGTGACGCTGGATGCGTCCACCAAAGAGCTGTCGATCAGGCCGGTCCCTCCGAGCCTGAGCAGGCGGTTGGCCGCGTTGAAGGCGTTGCCCTGCTTGGTCACGCTCGAGGCGTCCACCGATGCGTTGGGGACGAGCGTCGCGCCGTCGACGGACGCGGCGTTGAGCAGGCCCGAGGCGGTGGTGAGCTGGTTGGCGGCTGCCCCGGCGCGCAGCAAACCCGTCACCCTGAGATTGCCGGCCAGGAGGTCGCCCGAGACGGTGCCGCTGGAGACATAGAACGTCGCCCCGGCCTGCAGCGTCTGCCTCACCTGGACGTAGTTCGGATCCCCGGCCGCGACCGATTCGGCCACCGCCGCGCGAAGGGCCATGGGCACCGACACCATCCGCTGGCGCGGGCTCATGGTCTCGCCTTCCACCACGAGCTCGAGGTACTGGGCCGAGCCGCTGAACACCGAGGACGTGATGGCGACCACGTCGCCCAGGATCACGTCGAACACGCCGTTGCTCAGGTTCACGGTCTGGGTCTCCGCCCAAAGAAGAGACCCGCCCGTGCAGGCCCCGGCCAAAGAGTCGCAGACGCGGAACGTGATGTCGGCGGACGTCTCGGTGCGGGGGTTCTTGGTCGCGGGATCGAGGAGCCGCCCCTGGAAGTTGATCCGCTGCGCGACCGCGGCGCGCGCGGGCGGGGGGGCCGCGAGCGCGGCGAGCAACAAGGCCGCGGCAGCCGAGAACGAAGCCACGGCCACAGCGGCGGCCGTGGCCGCTCTCGGACTTCGGCCGTCTCCGTTCCGGCGGCTTGGAATCAGGGCGTTCGTTCTGTTCATGGCAGGTCTCCGTGTGTCACGGATTTTAAGTAAGAAAACGATTTTTTATTCATTCGCTGGCGCGTACCGCGCGGGGGCCCGTGCCCGCGCGCGTACGAGAGTTTACCCCAATCTTGGCCCGTTCTCCCGAAAATTCGGCGCATAGTCTGCGAAATTTGTTTCGCAAATCTTTCGCAATCCGGGCGAAGCCGTCCGGGGGACAGGACACATTTTTTCAGTCTAACATAATAGTGGATGATAAAATATGGAAGGCCTGGCCGGACCGCGAAAATCGCCGCTCCGGGGTCGGCGGAGCGCCAGGCGGAGGCCGTTGACGCGGTATAGGTGTCCGGGCGCCTGCTTTGAGGCCGAGCGCTAGTCCCGCTGCTGCGGGAGGGGGGACTTCGGGTCGAGGAAACGGTAGCCCACGCCATGGACGGTGCGGATGCACTTTCCCATGGGCGCGAGCTTCTTGCGCAAAGTCTCGATGTGCTTGTCCAGCGTGCGGGTCTCGATGTTCTCGGGATACTTCCAGACGGCCTCCAGAAGGTCGACGCGTTTGAATACCTTGCCCTGGTTGCGCACCAGATACGCGAGCAGATCGAACTCGAGGCGGGTAAGGGCGCGCTCCTCTCCCGCGACCCGGACGACCCGCTCGACGAGGTGGACATGCAGGTCGCCGCACTCCAGCTTGGTGACAGGGTCCTCCTGGATCGTCCCGGTCCAGATCTGGCGGCGCAGCAGCGTCCGCACGCGGGCCAGGAAGATCTCCCCGTTGAACGGCTTGACGAGGTAGTCGTCGGCGCCCGAGTCCAGGACCTCGACGACCTCCTTCGCCGAGCCGTTCGGGTTGACGTTGAGCACGGGGATCTGGCGGGTCGAGGCGTGGGCGCGCAGCGTGCGGATGAGCTCGAGGGTGGCGTCCTTGGACGGCAGGCCGTCGACGACGATGAGATGGACCGGGTCGGCCGTGAGCCTCGCGAAGGCGTGGTCGACGTCGGGGACCAGGGACACGCGATGATTCTGCGTCTCCAAAAGATCCTGGAGCTGGAGGCAGAACTTCGAGTCCTGTCCGACGACGGCGATCAGCATGCCGCCCCTCTCAGTTCGCGCATGTGTACTCTCCGAAGACGTCCTGCAGGGCCGCGGTGACCTCGCCCACCGTCGCGTAGGCCTTCACGCACTCGAGGATCGGGGGCAGGACGTTGTCGGGGCCCCGGGCCGCGTCGCGCAGGCGCTTGAGCGACGCCTCGACGCGCGCCCCATCCCGCTGGGCACGCAACGTGCGGAGCGCCCCAACCTGGCGCTGCTCGACCTCGGACCGGATCTTGAGGATCGGGGGGCGCACGCCGCCGGACTCGAAGACGTTGACGCCCACGATCTTGCGCCGCTTGCGGCCGAGGTCCACCTCGAAGCGGTAGGCGGTCTCGGCGATCTCGCGATGAAAGAAGTCCTTCTCCAGCGCCGGGACGACCCCGCCCATCTCGTCGATCCGCCGCATGATGTCCAGCGCGCGGCGCTCCATCTCGTCGGTCAAAGACTCCAGGTAGTACGATCCGCCGAACGGGTCCACGGTGTCCGCGAGGCCCGACTCTTCACTGATGACCTGCTGGGTGCGCAGGGCCAGCCTCACGGCCTCGTCGGAGGGCAGCGCCAGCGCCTCGTCGAAGGAGTTCGTGTGCAGGCTCTGGGTGCCGCCGAGGACGCCCGCCAGCGCCTGGAAGCCGACGCGCGCGAGGTTGTTGAGCGGCTGCTGGGCCGTCAGGGAGACCCCGGCCGTCTGGCAGTGCACGGGCAGCATCCACGACATGGGGTGCTCGGCGCCCATCGTCTCCTTCATGAAGCGCGCCCAGATGCGCCGGGCCGCCCGCAGCTTGGCGATCTCCTCGAAGAAATCGTTATGGACGTCGAAGAAGAACGAGAGGCGCCTGGCGAAGCCGTCCACCGGAAGGCCTCTCTCGGCCAGACGCTTGGCGTAGTCGACGCCGTCCGCGAGCGTGAACGCCAGCTCCTGCACGGCGTCCGCGCCGGCCTCCCGGATGTGATAGCCCGAGATCGAGATCGGGTAGTAGCGGGGCACGTTCTTGACGCAGAACTCGATGGTGTCGAGGACCAGCCGCATCGAGGGCTCGGGGGGATAGAGGTACTCGTTCTGGGCGATGTACTCCTTCAGGATGTCGAGCTGCAGCGTCCCCCGGACGCGCTTGTAGGGGACCCCCTGCTGGTCGGCGACCGAGAGGTACATCGCCAGCAGGATCGGCGCCGGCAGGTTGATCGTCATCGACGTAGACGCCCTCGCCAGGTCGATCCCGGAGAAGAGGGCCTCGAAGTCGCGCAGGGAGTCCACGGCCACCCCCTCGCGGCCGACCTCGCCCAAGGCCCGCGGGTCGTCGGAGTCGACGCCCATCAGCGTCGGGAGGTCGAAGGCGGTCGAAAGGCCGGTCTGGCCGTGCTCGATCAGGTACTTGAAGCGCTCGTTGGTGTCCTTCGCCGTCTTATGGCCCGCGAACTGCCGCATGGTCCAGCGCGAGGCGCGGTAGCCCGAAGCCTTGATGCCCCGGGTATAGGGATAGTTGCCCGGCGTGCCCAGATCGCGGGCCGGGTCGAGATCCTTCAGGTCCTCGGGGCCGTACTCCCGCTTGACCGGGATCTCGGAGAGCGTGGCGGGAGCGGCCTCCTCGACGGCGGCCGAAGCGGACCTCTCCGGAGACTTAGCGGCTGTGGCCAAGGCCTATTACCCCAGAAATACGGTTATGGCGCCCTCCTTCAGGGGAGGGAGCCCCATAGTATACTCATGCCGGAAGCCCCGCGTCAACAAAAACTCCTGAAAAAACTGGCGGTTTTAATCACTCAGTCCCGGCGGAGCTTGAAGAAGCGATGCTTGCCGACCTTCAAGGAGATCACCTTCGCGGCCGGGCCCTTCTTCGCGAAAAAATCCTCCATAGGGGCGTCCCCCGCGACCCTATCCTCGTCGGCGTGGACGGCGCCCTGGGCCAGCAGGCGCTGCGCCTCCTTGCGGGACTTCACGGCGCCGATCTTGACGAGGTAGACGCTCCACGGCCGGCCCCGGTCCTCGGCCAGGACGGGATGCTCGGCGACGTCCTCGGGCGCCTTGCGATTGGAGAATGTCTCATCAAAGAACGTCCGCTCCGCCTCGGCGGCCTCCTCCCCGTGGAAGCGCGCGGTGATGATCTCCGCCAGCCGCTTCTTCGCCCCCATGGGATGTCCGGACCGGACCGCCTCCATGTCCTCCAGGGTGAGGAGCTCGTAGTAGGTCCGCATGGCCTCGTCCGAGATCTTCATGACCTGCCCGAACATGTCGCGCGGCGGGTCGTTGAGCGCGATCGCATTGCCGTAGGTCTTCGACATCTTCTTCGCGCCGTCGAGCCCGACGAGTAGCGGCATGGTCAGCACCACCTGGGGGGGCTGGCCCTCGTCCTTCTGCATCTGCCGGCCCATCAGGAGGTTGAAGAGCTGGTCGTTGCCGCCGAGCTCGACGTCGGCCTTGACCGCGATCGAGTCGTAGCCCTGGAGCAGGGGGTAGAGTAACTCGAGCAAAGTGATCGGGTTCTCGCTCTTGATCCGGTTCTGAAAATCCTCGCGCGCCAACAGCTGCTGGACCGTGTAGCGCTGGAGCGTCTTCGGCAGCCTGTCCGTCTTCATGAACGGATCCAGCCAGTCGGAGTTCCGGAGGACCTCCGTCTTGTCCGGGTCGAGGACCTTGAACGCCTGCTCCTGGTAGGTCCGCGCGTTGGCGTCCACCGTCTCCTGGGTGACGGTCGGACGCGTGGCGTCGCGGCCGGACGGATCGCCGATGCGGGCGGTGAAGTCCCCGATGATCAGCACCGCGGTGTGGCCGAGATCCTGGAACGCGCGCAGTTTGTGCAGGACCACGGTGTGCCCCAGATGGAGATCGGGCGTGGTCGGATCCACTCCGAGCTTGACGCGCAGGGGACGGCCCGAAGCCAGCTTCTGGCGAAGGTCGACCTCGCTGATCAGCTCCACGCAACCGCGCTTGAGACGTTCTATCGCATCCATGGCGGACCGGCCCTATGCCGGAGGGGAGGTTGTCGGTTAAAGGACCTGGCCTCCAGTGCCGCTGCTCCGGCCTATCGGCAAGAGGCGCGGGCGGGGGGATATTACAATTTCTGCAGCCGCTTCATCCACAGGCGGGCGGCGCGCTTATCCTCGGGATCCCGGGCCAGCTGCTCGTAGGCCTCGACGGCCGCGCGCGCTCTCTCCCCTTCGCCCAGCCGCTCGTAGGCGATGCCGAGGTTGTAGTAGGTAAGGGGATAGGCCGGGAAGTCCCGCGCGACCCCCATGAACTGCTCGACCGCCTCGCGCGCGCGGCCGGTCCTGAGGAACACCAGGCCGAGATCGTTACGCGCCTCGACGGGCGCTCCGGCCGCGATGGCCAGCCGGAACTGGCGGTCCGCCGCGTCGTAGCGCTCGCCCAGCAGGAATACCCTTCCCAGGTTGTAGAGCACCTGCGGCGCGGGCTTCTGGCGGATCGATTGGCGGTAGCAGCCTTCGGCATCCTCCAGTTCGCCCAGGGAGAGCGCCGTGTTGCCCCAATTGTTCCAGGCCTCCGGGAGCCACGGCATGACCCGCAGGGCGCGCTTATAGAGGGAGATCGCCTCCCGCGGCCGGCCGAGACGCTGGGCCTGGATGCCGAGGTTGTTGAGCGAGCTCGACCAATAGGCGGCCGTATGGCGCGTGAAGAAGCCGGTCCCGGCGGGCGAGGGCCGGATACGCGTCAGGCGCCCCATCCGCTCGGCGTGCGCGAACAGCCGGTCCCTCTCTTCGCCCTCCGGCGCCTTGGGAAGAAGACGGTACGCGAGCCCCGCCGGATAGGCCGCGTAGCCGGAGGGGGCCTTCTGTGGAAGATCCAGGTACAGCTTCCGGCCCGTCTCCAGACCCCGCGCCACGAGCGTGCCCAGGAGCTCCTGGCCCGAACGGATCTCCCATGCCGGCAGCAGCTCCGGACGGCGGCGCTTGAGCTGCTCGTAGCCCCATCGCGTCCGGAAGTAGAGGAGGGGCACGACGTCCCGGCGCAGGCCGTGCGCGTGCGCGAGATAGCTGAGCGTGAAGGCGGTCTGATCGTCGGGATCGAGGACCAGCGCCCCGCGGGGCAGCGAGGCGAGCAGGGCCCGGCCGTAGTCCCAAGCCGAGAAGTCGCGCCGGCAGCCCAGACGCGCCCCGACGCCGGCCGCCTGGCTCCAGAGCCAGCCCCCGGCGATCAAGAGCGTCGCGCTCGAGAGCGCCAAGGTCCTCCCCAGGACCCGCACGCGCCGCATGGCAAGGGGCGCCTTCGGGCTCGCGGGCAAGATGCTCCCCAATCGGCGGAAGAGCTCGGCGGCGCCCCATCCGGCGAGCGCGGCGGCGAACAGCAGCGGCAGGACGAGGTGCGGCTCCAGAATGGCGTATGTCTCGGGACGCGCCGGATCGAGGTTGGCCCATACGATGAAGACCGGTCCCGAGAGGAGCCCCGCCAGCAGGCAGCCCTGCACCGCGCGACTGCGCCGGCCGGTCCACGCCCCCCACAGAGCCAAGAGCGCCCCCGGCCAGCTCAGCTCCCCGACGAGCAAGCGCCCGCTCGTGAGCAGCCCGGCGCCCCAGTGGGAGAAGCCGAAGAGCCCCGCCGGACGATCGGGATGGAGCCGGACCCCTCCGTAGTCCGCGCGCGTCAGCATGCGAAAGAAGTTGCGCAGCGTCTCCGGCTCTCCCCAATCGAGCGCCGGCTCGGCCCCGGAGCGCAGCGGCAGATAGGCGTAGAGCAGGAGGCCGAGGAAGGAGAACGCGGCCAGGACGAGAAGCCTGCCGATCCAGAAGCCTCTCACGGCGAGGCCCCTTTCGTCGGCGATGTCGCGGCGCGCCATCCAAAGCAGCCCCGGGAGAGCGGCCACGAGGGTCTGGTGGTTCCCGATCCCGAGCCCGAAGACCATCGCGGCCAGGAGCAGCCGGCGGCGCGCGCCGCGTCCCGCGTCCTGGGCGGGCGGATCCTGCGGAGCCGCGCGGGGAAGCAGAAGCCAGAGCAGGACCGCGCCCACCAGGGCGTTGAGGCTGTACATCTCGCTGACCAGGGAGAGGTGCCAGTAGGCGGGGGAGAGGCCGAGGAAAAGGCCCGCGGAGAGCGCGGCTAAAGCCGCGCCTCCTTTAGAAACGACACTCGCCCCCCCTACTTCGTCATCCCCCCGGGGGGGGGATGACAGGCGAGGGGGGCATGCCATACGTACGCAAACCGCAAGCACGACGGCCGCCGCCGCTCCGGCCGCCGCGCTGAACACGTGCAGACGGAACGCGACGTTGCCCAGACGCAGCAGAAGCAGCCACGCGTGGGCCGCCAGCAGGTAGAACGGATAGCCGGGCGGATGGGCGACGCCCAGCGTCAAGGCCCCGGCGGCCATGTCCCCCGAATCCCGGTAGGGGGAGAGGGTGGGGTACGCGCTGCAAAGATAGAGCCAGAAAAGGCCCAGCCCCAAGGCCGCGAGCAGGAGGCCGGCCGGGCGCGGCGCCCGATCGACCTCCGGAGAACGCGCCGCCGGCGGCCGGGAGGACTGGGGACCTCGCATCAGAAAAAATCGTACGGGTCGACGTTCACCTTGATCCTCACGGTCGAGGGGAGCTTCAACTCTCGTACGGCGTCAAGCGTCCGCCCCACGCGCGCCTCGTCGTCGACCTTCAGCAGCAGGTGATAGCGGAAGCGTCCGTGCAGCCGGGCGTGCACGCCCGGCGCGGGGCCGAGCACCTCGTCCGCCTCCCCGAAAGCGGCGCGCAGATGCCGGGCCGTGGCTTCAGTCGCCTTGAGCACGGCCTTCTCGTTCTTGCCGCTGAATACGAGGCGCACCAGCGTGGAGGCGGGCGGATAGTGGAGTTCCTTACGGAAGCCGATCTCCTGGCGCGCGAAGAAAGCGTAGTCGCCGCGCGCCACGGCCTGGATGGCATAGTGGGTCGGCTGGGAGGTCTGAAGGATGACCTCGCCCGGCCGCTCCGCGCGGCCCGCGCGGCCGGCCGCCTGCACCAGCATCTGGACCGTCCGCTCGGCCGACCGGAAGTCGGGCATGTTCAGCATCGTGTCGGCGTCGACCACCCCGACGAGCGTCACCCGGGGGAAGTGGAAGCCCTTCGCGACCAGCTTCGTCCCCACCAGCACGTCGGCGCGGCCCGCTGAGAACGCCTCGTAGATGCCGGTATCGGTCACGCTCTCCTTCGCCACCGTGTCCCGATCCATACGCAACACGCGAACGCCGGGAAGAGCGCTCACTAGTTCGGACACGACCTTCTGGGTCCCGATCCCCGCGAACCGCAGAGGACCCGCCTTGCAGCGCCCGCAGGACGGGGGCACCTCCGCGCGCGCGCCGCAATGGTGGCAGCGCAGATGGAAACCGGACGCCGACGACTCGAACAATCCCCCGGCCGTCTCATGCCTGGGGGCCCTGTGGTGGATGAAGGCGACCGCGCAGGTCGGGCAGCGGGCCACCCAGCCGCACTTGCGGCAGATGATGAAATTCGAGTAGCCCCGCCGGTTGACGAGGAGGATGACCTGGTCGCGGCGCGCCAGGCAGGCCTTGATGCCGTCTAGGAGCTCCCGGCTCAGGCAGCGCGCTTCGGCGGCCGCGCGCGCCAGGATGCGTACCGGAGGGCGCTGCGTCGTCTTCGACACGCGCTCGGGCATCTGGAGCAGCTCCAGCCCGCCGGCCCCGGTCCGGGCGAAGGCCTCGATGGACGGCGTCGCGCTCCCGAGGACCACGGTGGCGCCGAAGCGCCGCGCCCGGTGCAGGACCACGTCCCGCGCGTGGTAGTAGGGCGCCTGATCATCCTGCTTGTAGGACTCGTCCTGTTCCTCGTCGAGGACCGCCAGCCGGAGATCCTTGAGCGGCAACAGGCTCGCCGAGCGCGCCCCGACGACGACGCGGACGGCTCCGGAGCGCATGCCGAGCCAGACCCGCCGCCTCTCCCTCACGCTGATCTTGCTGTGCCACCGGGCGACCGGAAGGCCGAGGGCCGCGGCGAATTCCTTATAGAAGGGACGCGTCAGGGATATCTCGGGGACCAGGAAGAGCGCCTGACCGCCCTCCGCCAAGGCCCGCCGGATGAGCCGCATGTAGACCTCGGTCTTGCCCGAAGCCGGCACTCCGAAGAGGAGCGTGGCCTTGAAGCGGCGCTCGCGCAGGCGGTCGCTCAGGGTCGCGAGCGCGTCCGCCTGGCTCTTCGTAAGCTGGAAACGGGGAGCGCGCGGGTCGCGCTCCCGGTGCCCGGCGGCCGGCTCGGCCCCGGGCGCCTCCCCGGAGACCGGGCGTCGGGCGTTACGCAGGTTCGCGGGGATCATAACCTTGAGGCACTCGCCGATCGGCGCGCAGTAGCGGCCGGAGAGCCAGCGCGCGAGCTCGACGTGCTCCTCGGAGAGGATCGGCTCGGGGTCCGGGACCGCGACAATAGCCTTCAGCGGGCGCTCGGAAACGCCTTCGCGCACGCCCATCACCACGCCGCAGAGGGTGCGCGGACCGAAGGGAGCCAGCACGCGCGCCCCGGGCGCCAGGCTTCCGGTCAGGGCGGAGGGGACCTCATAGTCGAAAGTGCGGTCGACGGGGAGGGGATAGGCGACCTCGGCGATCCGCATAAAGGCAGCGTAGGGGGCCCCTACGTCGACGCTCCGCCGCTACACATGGGCGGTGAAGATGAAGTGCGGCGGCAGGTTCCGTATCTCGAACTGCGTGTCCACCTTGCGGAAATAGCGCTTCAGCAGGGGGATCAGATGCGTCGTGAACTGGTAGGCGACGAATCGCCCGCGCGGGCTCAATAAGGAGCTCGTCTTCGCGAGGAGGCGCCGCCGCTCGCTGGAATCGAAAAGGCTGAACGGGATGCCCGACACGACCACGTCGACGCTCGCCAGGCCCTGCTCCTTGAGGATGCGCCCTATGTCCTGGACGTCCTCGTGCACGACGCGGAGCCGCCCGTCCCCGATCTTGCGCAGCGTCTTCACGAAGTTCTCGTTGCGCTCGACGGCCACCAGGACGCCGTCCGCCTTGAGCCCGGAGAGGATGCGCTGCGTCATCACTCCCTCGGCCGGGCCGTACTCGACGACGGTCCGCGCCCCGCCCAGCGCCATGGCCTCGACGACACGGTTGATGAGGTACTTCGTGCTCGGCGCGACGGAAGCCACGGCCCGGTCGCGCAGGAAGGCCGAGAGGTAGGAGAACGGGCTGTCGGGATCGTACTCCAGCAGTCTCGGCTTCTTGAGCTTCTTGAGGCGGATCTCCTTCTTGAGCAGCTTCTCCACCTCGCGGAAGCCGTTCTTGAAGCGAGGCTCCACCTTGTCCTCGAAGAACTCCTCGATCTGCGCCAGAAAATCCCTATCCTTTTCAGTCTCTCTCATGGCCCGCCTCCAACGCGCGCTTGAGATCCTTCATGTCGGTCCAGACGTCCCGCTTCAGCTCCGGGTTACGCAGCAGCGCCGCCGGGTGGTAAGTCGGCAGCAGCGGGATCGGATCGCCCTCGAACGGGGCGTACTCCCGCCAGATCCCGCGCAGGCGCGTGATGCCCTGCGCGGTCCCGAGCATGACCTTCGCCGCCACCGCGCCCAGCGTCACGAGGACGCGCGGCCGGACAAGCCGGATCTGCTCGTCAAGATAGTCGCGGCAGGAGGCGATCTCCTCCGGGGAAGGCGGCCTGTCGTTGCCCCGCTTCTCCGGCTTCGAGGGGTCGACCATCGGGTGGCATTTGACGATGTTGGCGATGTATACCGTCCGTCGCGAAAACCCGATGGACGCGAGTATCCGGTCGAGCAGCTCCCCGGCCTTCCCGACGAACGGCTCCCCGCGGCGATCCTCTTCGTAGCCCGGCCCCTCCCCGACGAGCATCACCTCGGCCCCGGGGGAGCCCACCCCGAAGGCGGGACGGATCCGCTGCGCTCCGAGGGGGCACTTCCGGCAGTTCTCGACCTCCCGCTGGAGCGCCGCCAGGGGCGAACGGACGTCCGCCGCCGCGGCGTCTTCCTCTATAGGGCGCGAGCCCCGGGGCGATGCCGGCGCCGCTCGCTCCCGCGAGACCCGCCATTCGAGTTCGTCGAGGACCTCCACGCGGCCGAGGAGCTCGCGAGCCAGGGACGTCAGCTCGCCGTTCACGGAGCGGCCGCTCCCGGGCGTCGCCGCCCCCCGGCGCATGCCGGAGATCGTCATCTCGGGTCAGGACTTCTTTTTGGGCTTCTCGGCGCTCAGCTGCCGGCCGTCGGCGGGAGCCGCCACCGCCAGCTTTTTGCGGAGCTCGTCCTCGGACACCTTCCCGCCGAGCACATCACTCATCGCCAGCTCGAGGATCTCGGCCTGGGTCAGATGCCTGTGCTCCTCCTGCGTGCGCAGCTGCTTGGCCCAGAAGGAGATGATCTCAATGACCTGATACTTCCCGGAGGTCTTGTCGAGGATCATCTGCTCGAGGGTCTGCTCCTCCTTTACCTTCACGGTCTCTTTTTTCGTCACCTTCTTCTTCGCTGCGCGTTGCGCCATATGCATTCCCCTTCCTTACTCTCGGTTCCTCGTCAGGTTCGCAAGCCGGGCACGGCCGCCCGGGCGACGCCTGGAGCGCAGCCGCTCCGCGAGGATGATGGCCTCGACCTCGCGGACGGCCGTCGCAAGAACGTCGTTGACGACCCAGTAATCGTAGCGCTTCGCGTGCGCGAACTCCTTGCGCGCGTTGGCCAGTCGGGTCCCGATCGCGTCGTCGGTGTCGCCCCGAAGCCGGAGCCGCCGCTCGAGCGAGCTCCAGGACGGCGGGAGCAGAAAAATCGTGACGGCATCGCGCATCCTCCGGCGGATGATCCCGGCGCCCTTGACGTCGATGTCCAGCAACACGACGTTCCCCGCGCGGATCTCGCGCGCGATGAAGCCCTTCGGCGTCCCGTAGTAGTTACCATGGACGCGCGCCCATTCGATGAACTCGCCCCGCCGGATGCGTCGCCGGAACTCGGGGACCGAGATGAAGCGATAGTGCCGCCCCTCGACCTCGCTCGGCCTCGGCTTCCTCGTACAGGTTGAGACTGAATACTTCAGCGAAGCGTTTCGCCGCCTGAGCCTCCGGCAGACCGTTGATTTCCCGGCTCCGGACGGCGCGGAAATGATCACCAAGAACCCGGGCGGCATATTCAACGATGGAACAACCTCCAAACGATAAATAATAGCAAAAACAAAGCTAATCGGAAAGGGTCCCCGGGAGGCCCGAGGCCTCCGGATTTTGGTATCATGCCGGTATGGAACAATCCCATCCTGAGATCCAGATCCAGATCGACGACGTCACCGCGCGGGGTGTCTACACGAACCTGGCGTTCATCAGCCACTCGGAGACGGAGTTCCTCATAGACTTCACGCTCCTTCAGCCGCAGTCCCGCAAGACGAAAGTCCTCACCCGGATCATCTCCTCGCCGGTCCACGCGAAGCGCCTGCTGTGGGCCCTTCAGGATAACGTCGCGAGGTACGAGGAACGCTTCGGAACGATCGCCGCGGGCGAGAAGCCCGGAGGGCCGGCGAAGCCCGTCGACTTCTACCAATAGGACGCCGTCCGATGACCCTGAAGGCGCGCGCCGAGATCGTCTGCGTGGGGACGGAGCTCCTCTCGGGCAAGCTCAACACGCACACGGCCCACCTCTGCAGGCTCCTGCGCGGCGCCGGGCTGGAGGCGCGGCGCGAGACGACCGTCGTGGACTCCGTCGAGGAGATCCGCGACGCCGTCGCGGCGGCCGCGGTCCGGTCGGTCGTCGTGCTCGTCTGCGGAGGGCTCGGACCGACCTTCGATGACATCACGCGCGAGGGGGTCGCGGCGGCCGTCGGGCGTCCGCTCGTCTTCCGACCCCGCCTGGCCGAACGCATCCGCAGGCTGTACCTCCGCTACCGCCTGCGGATCCCGCCCAACAACAAGCGGCAGGCCTGGGTCTTGCGGGGAGCGCGCGTGCTCGACAATAGGAACGGCTCGGCTCCGGGCCAGTTCCTCGACCTTCCCGCGGATTGGCGCCCGGGACCCGGAACAAAGACCTCCTCCGGGGCGCGGCCGGCCCGCCGGCGCCGGAGCGTTGTCCTCCTGCCCGGGCCCTTCGAGGAGCTCGGGCCCATATTCGAGGGGGACGTCCTGCCGGTGCTGCGGGGGCGCCACGGGACGGGCCGGGCCACGCGCCAGCGCGTCTTCCGCTTCTGCGGGATCGCCGAAGCCGCCGCGGACCGCCGGCTCGCTCCGCTCCTAAAAGCGGCCGGCCCCGGCATCGAGCCCGTCATCCTCGCGCGGCCGGGGCTCGTGGAGCTGCAGGTGAGCTCGACCGCGCGCACGATCCGCGAGGCCGAGGGCCGGCTCGACCGCCTCGGGCGCCGCATCGCCCGCCGCATGGGCGGACATCTCTACGGACGCGACCGCGACACGCTCGAGTCGGTGCTAGGCGCGCGCCTGCGGGAGCTCGGATGGACCCTCGCGACGGCGGAGTCGTGCACGGGGGGGCTCGTCGCGCAACGCGTCACGTCGGTCCCCGGCAGCTCCGGCTACTACCGGGGCAGCGTCGTCGCCTACCGCGACGACCTCAAGGCGGGGCTGCTCGGCGTCCGGGAAGGGACGATCCGGCGCTTCGGCGCGGTCTCGGGCCAGTGCGCCCGGGAGATGGCCCTGGGAGTCTGCGCCCGCTGCGGGGCCGGTGTCGGGATCGCGATCACCGGCATCGCCGGGCCCGGCGGGAGGACCCCCAAGAAGCCCGTTGGGCTCACGTTTATCGGGATATCGACCCCGGATCGGACCCTCGTCCGCCGCTTCCTGTTCCCGGGCACGCGCGCCCAGGTCCGGGAAAGAGCGGCGACGACAGCCCTCCACGCTTTGCTCGCCATTCTTCCGGTTTCCCGCAGAACCATCGAAAAACGGAAATAACCGGGATAGAACGGAATCGCCCCCAAGTGCGTTTCCCTCCCCCGCGGGGAGGCCGCTGACTTGACCTCGCCCGTCGGAATGACGTAAAATTATAGGGATTATGACAATGACAAAGGAAAAGACGAGCGAGATTGTATCGAAGTTTCGCACCGCCCCCAAAGACACGGGAGGCACTCCCGTCCAGGTTGCCTTACTCACGGAGCGCATCCGATACCTATCGGACCACCTGAGGACGCACCGGAAGGACCACGCCTCGCAACTCGGCCTGCTCAAGCTGGTCAGCCAGCGACGGCGGCTGCTTGCCTACATCAAGCGGCGCGACCTTTCCGCGTACAGCAAGCTCATCAATAAACTAAACCTCAGGAAGTGACCATGTCCAAAAAATTACAGAACATCAGCCTGTCGGAGACGATAGGCGGAAGGGAAATCTCTATCCAGACGGGCACCCTCGCCAAGCAGGCCGGCGGCGCCGTGACCATCCATCTGGGCGGCACCGTCCTGCTGACGACCGCCACGACCGCGGACAAGCAACGGCCCGTCTCGTTCCTGCCGCTGACCGTCGAATACCGGGAGCGCACGTACGCCGCGGGCAAGATCCCGGGCGGCTTCTTCAAGCGCGAGGCGCGGCCCCGCGACAAGGAAGTGCTCAACGCGCGGATGACGGACCGTCCTATCCGCCCGCTGTTCCCCAAGTCATGGCGTAACGAGACGATGATCTACTCGCTGCTCATCGCCATGGACGGGAAGAATGACGCCGGCCCCTTGAGCATCACCGGCGGCTCGGCCTCCCTGCTGCTCTCCAACGCCCCGTTCACGGAGCCCGTCGCCGGAGTGCGCATCGGCCGGGACGCCGCCAGCAAGGAGTTCATCATCTTCCCCACGTTCGAGGAGCGCGGGAACCTCGACCTAGAGATGGTCGTCGCCGGCAAGAAGGGCGCGATCCTCATGGTTGAGGGCGGCGCGAACCAGCTGCCGGAGGACGTCATGCTGGAGGCGCTCGAACGCGCCCACAAGGAGATCGAGAAGCTCTGCGATCTCCAGCTCCGCCTCGTCGACGAGGCCGTGAAGTCCGGGAAGAAGATCGCGAAGCCCGAGGTCGCGGCTCAGGACTATCCCGAGCCGGTCAAATCCTTCGTGATCGAGCAGGCCCGCGAAGAGGTGAAGAAGCACCTCCGAGTCGGCTACAAGGGAAAGTTCGAGCTGGGCGAGAAGCTCAAGGAGGTCGGCAAGAGGATCTCCGAAGAGGTCGTCAAGAAGGCGGAGAGCGACCCCGCCTGGACAGGCCAGGAGGCCCATGTTTGGAACATCGTCTACGACCTCGAGGGAGAGGAAGGCCGCAAAATGATCCTCGACGAGGGAGTCCGCCACGACGGCCGCAAGCTCGACGAGATCAGGCCCATCACGATCGCGACGGAGGTGCTGCCCGTCACGCACGGCTCCGCGGTATTCACCCGCGGCGAGACCCAGGCCCTGGTGGTGGCGACGCTCGGCACGCCCGGCGACATGCAGATCATGGACGAACTCGAGGGGGACTACAAGGACCGGTTCCTGCTGCATTACAACTTCCCCGGCTACTCGGTCGGTGAGGTCAAGATGGAGCGGGGCCCGGGGCGCCGGGAGATCGGGCACGGCACCCTGGCGAAGCGCGCGCTCCTGCCGCTTCTGCCCGCGCCCGAGGACTTCGCCTATACGATACGCCTGGTCTCGGAGATCCTCGAGTCTAACGGCTCCTCGTCGATGGCGACCGTGGCCGGCGGCTCGCTCGCCCTCTTCGACGCCGGAGTCCCGATGAAGGCCGCCTGCGCCGGCGTGGCGATGGGGCTCATCATGGAGGGGGACAAGCACGCCATCCTCTCCGACATCGCCGGCCTCGAGGACCACGTCGGCGACATGGACTTCAAGGTCGCCGGCACGCGCGACGGGATCACCGCCCTCCAGATGGACATCAAGGTCGGCGGCCTCTCGATCCAGGTGCTGAGGGAGGCGCTCGAGCAGGCCCACAAGGGCCGCCTGCACATCCTCTCCGAGATGGAGGCCGCCATCGCGGCGCCGCGCAAGGAGCTCTCTCCCTACGCTCCGCGGCTGATCCGGATCTCGATCCCGATCGATAAGATCGGGGCGCTCATCGGCCCGGGCGGCAAGAACATCCGCCGCATCATCGAGGAATACGGGGTCGAGGTGGACGTCGAGGACGACGGCAGCGTGTTCATCGCCGGGGTCCAGGCGGACGCCGTGGCCCAGGCCCGCGCGGAGATCGAGGGGATGACCGCGGAGCCCGAGATCGGAAAGATCTACAAGGGCCGCGTCGTCTCCTGCGTGGAGTTCGGCGCGTTCGTCGAGATCATGCCGGGCCGCGAGGGCCTGCTCCACATCTCCCAGATAGACGTCAAGCGCATCGACAAGGTCACCGACGTCTTGAGCGAGGGCGACGAGGTCGAGGTCAAGGTCCTCGAGGTCTCTAAGGAGGGCAAGATCCGCCTCTCGCGCAAAGCGGTCATCTCGCCCGGCTCGGAGAAGTCCGACGCCCCGCCGCGACGCGACGGGCCGCCGCGCGGCG
>JBDREN010000081.1:0-28301 GCA_043819795.1 Elusimicrobiota bacterium | reverse complement strand
GCCGCCCGCGGCGCCGGACCGGACTCCGGTCATCTCGCGCAGCTCGAAGATTTGGTCGCGCAACAGGGCCGCGAGCTCGAAGTCGAGGTTGTCGGCGGCCTCACGCATCTGGCGCTCCAGGGTGTCCAGCAGGTGCGGGATGTTCCTCTTGGTGAGCGGCTTGGCGGACGAGGCTTCCTGCATGAGACGCAGCCCCTCGCGCTTGGCCTCGGACTGGAACTCGGCCAGGTCCCGGATCGCCTTTTTGATCGTCCGCGGGGTGATGCCGTGCTTCTCGTTGTGGGCGAGCTGGCGGCCTCGGCGGCGCTCCATCTCGCTCAAGGCGCGATTCATGGCGCCGGTGGCCTTGTCGGCGTAGAGGGCGACGGAGCCGCCGACGTTGCGCGCCGCCCGGCCGGCGATCTGGATGAGGGTGGTTTCGCTGCGCAGGAACCCTTCGTTGTCGGCGTCGAGGATCGCCACCAGAGACACCTCCGGAAGGTCGAGCCCCTCGCGCAGCAGGTTGATGCCGACGAGCACGTCGAAGCGGCCCTTGCGCAGGTCCTGCAGGATCTCGACGCGGGTGATCGTGTCGATGTCCGAGTGCAGGTAGCGGACCCGCATGCCCTTGCCGGTCAGGTAGTCGCAGAGGTCCTCGGCCGTGCGCTTGGTCAGCGTCAGCACGAGGCAGCGCTCCTTGCGCTTGACGCGCTCGGTGATCAGCCCGATCAGGTGGGGGATCTGACCCTCGCTCGGATAGACGTCGACGGGAGGGTCCACGAGCCCCGTGGGGCGGATGACCTGCTCGACGATCTTCCCCCGCGTCTGCTTGAGCTCGTAGGGCGCCGGAGTGGCCGAGACGTAGACGGTCTGGGGGGAGAGCGTCCGGAACTCGTCGAACTTGAGCGGCCGGTTGTCGAGCGCTGAGGGCAGGCGGAAGCCGAAGTCCACCAGCGTCTGCTTGCGAGAGCGGTCGCCCTCGTACATGCCGCGCACCTGGGGGACGCTCACGTGTGATTCGTCCACGAAGAGGAGGTAGTCCTTGGGGAAGTAGTCGAGCAGGCAGAAGGGGCGCGCGCCGGGAGGGCGGCCGGTCAGGTGGCGGGAGTAGTTCTCAACGCCGTGGCAGAAGCCGAGCTCGCGCAGCATCTCCATGTCGTAGCGCGTACGCTGCTCGATCCGCTGCGCTTCCAGCTCCTTGCCTTTCGACCGGAACCAGGCGACGCGTTCGGCGAGCTCCGCCTCGATCGTCTTGAGGGCGCGCTCCAGCTCCGGCGGGGTCGTCACGAAATGCTTGGCCGGATAGACCCAGGCTCGCTTCAGCTCGGCGATCGTGTCGCCGGTCAGCGGATGGAGCTCAACGAGCGAGTCCACGCCGCCGGGGCCCAGCCGGACGCGCAGGGCGTTGTCCTCGTAGGCCGGAAAGATGTCGATCACCGACCCCTTGACGCGGAACCTGCCCGGCGCGAACTCGGTATCGTTGCGCTCGTAGTGGCTGGCCACGAGGTCCGCCAGGAGCCGGGCCCGGCCGAGCGGCCGGCCGGCCTCGAGAGGGATGCATGACTCCTTGTAGTTGTCGGGCGAGCCGATGTTATAGATGCAGGAGACCGAGGCGACGACGACCACGTCCCGGCGCGAGAGCAGCGAGCTCGTGGCCTTCAGCCGGAGCTTGTCGATGTGCTCGTTGATCGAGGCGTCTTTCTCGATGTAGGTGTCGGTCGTCGGCACGTAGGCCTCGGGCTGGTAGTAGTCGTAGTAGGAGATGAAATACCCGACGGCGTTTTGGGGAAAGAAGGCTTTGAACTCGGCGTAGAGTTGGGCGGCCAGGACCTTGTTGGGGGAGAGGATCAGCGTGGGGCGGTTGAGGCGCTCGATGACCGAAGCCATGGTGAACGTCTTGCCGCTGCCGGTGACCCCGAGAAGGACGTGGCGCTTCCGGCCCTCGCGGAGGCCCCCTTCCAGGGCCTCGATGGCCGCGGGCTGGTCGCCCGCGGGAGTGAAGTCCGTGACGAGTCGAAACTGGCTCATTGGCGGGGGCGCCGGCGATGCCCCGGCATCATTATATAAAACCCGCCTTCGCCGAGGCCGCCGTCGGAGAATCCGGGGCGGCGGGGTCACTATGCCTACCCCCCCTCTCGCGATCAGGAAACTGGTCCCATGGGCCTAATTCCTGCTGGGCCCATTCCCGTCGTGTGCGCGCCCCGATGGCCCTATCTGCGGGCCGGCGGGGGAAGATACAATGGAAATGAGGTTGTGCCATGATGTATCTGCGGTTCGCCATTTGCCTGGCGGTAGGCTTATTCGGGATCGCCGTGTTCCTGAAGACGGTGCTGGACGCCGTCGCGCAGGAATGGGACGCGGAGGGCGATTTCCGGAAGCTCGGCGCCGCCCTGTCCTTGGAGCAGGGGCGCGGCTATGTCTTCATGGATGAGGATGGCCGAATGCCGGGCCGCATGGCCGGCCGCATCATCCGGGAGCGGAAGACGGCCGCCAGGGAGAAGCAGTTCTTGGCGCCGCCGGAGACGGAGAACATCCTGCTCCCGGCGCCGCCGGCCGACGAGTCCATCGAAAGGGTCGCGGTCCCGCTATGAGCGTGCCGGACCGTTGGTCCCAGAGACGTCTAGGCCGCAAGAGGCTCGAGATACGCGCCTTTCGGCCCTGCCGCGCTTGAGTTTTTTACGCTAGGGTATCGCTGAGGAGACTATCCCGATGATGCAACCGAAACCCGACTTCACCGACACGCAACGATTCACATTCGAGCGGCGCTCGGTCCGGAGCGGACAGTCCAGGACCACCTCCTGGCTGGCGCAGCGCGAGCGGCGCGTCTGGACGCTGCGCTCCCAGGCGGCGCGCTGATCCCGCAGCGGCGCGCGCGGCCGCGTCCAGCCTGACCCCGGCGGCCCCATCTGCGGGCCTCCCCTAACTCCATCCCCACCGTCCGGTCCGCGCGGCGAGAAATTCTCGTCACGGGACCCCTGGCCGGCATTTCCTATAATGCCCGGATGAGACGCCTAGACCCCTCTTCCCCGAAGCCTGCCGCCTCCCCGATGGCCGCTTCGGCATGGGCCGCGCTGGCGGTGGCGGTCGCGGCGCACGTCTGGCTCGGCCTCTCGTTCATCCGCTCGGCCGCTCCCACGTTCGACGAGCCCGTGCACCTCGCCAGCGGCTACTCCTACTGGGTCACCGGGCGCTACCGCCTCAACATCACGGACCATCCCCCCCTGGCCGAGATGTGGGCGGCCGTCCCGCTCTTGGCCATGCGGCCGCGGCTGTCGCAGTCGCATCCCGATTGGATCCGGATGCGGCGCTACGACTACTCCGACCATTTCCTTTACCGGAACAGTGTCCCGGCCGAGCGCCTCATGAACGCCGCCCGCGCGTTCTCTTTCCTCACCCTGTCGGCGCTCCTTCTGGCGGCGCTCGGGCTCTGGGCGCATCGTCTCGGCGGGGCGGCCGCGGCGGTCGGGAGCTGCGCGGCGGCGGCCTTCTGCCCGGTGCTCGTCTCGAATCTGGCTCTCGTCACGACGGACGGCGCCTCGGCCGTGCTCTTCTTCCTGGTCTTCTGGCTTCTTTCTCGCGAGGCGCGTCCGCGCCGCCTATGGGCGGCGGCGGGAGCTTGCGCCGGGCTGGCGCTCGCCTCCAAGTTCAATATGATCCTTATCGGGCCCGTGGCGGCCGGGATGCTGTGTCTGGATCATCTCCTGAGGCGGGGCAAAGGGCGGCCGCGTTTTCCGTGGGGCGGCGCCGCGCTGGCGGCGGGGTGCGCGGCTCTCGCGCTGGCCGCCGTATACCGGGTGACGCAGCTCCCGTTGTTCTGGGAGGGTCTCTCGGACACGCTCGGGCGGCTCGGCGAGGGGCGCGCCTCGTACTTGATGGGGGAGTACTCGGGGACGGGCTTCTGGCTGTATTTCCCGGTGGCGCTGGCCGTCAAGACCCCGCTGCCGACGCTGGCGCTGGCCGCCGGGACGGGCCTCTGGTGGCTTAAGGGACGCCGCCGGGAGCGCCTTTGGGTCGTCCTTCCGGCGTTCGCGTATTTCCTCGCGGCCCAGACCGCGAAGGTCCAGATCGGGGTCCGGCACCTGCTGCCGATGATGCCCTTCGTGGCCCTGCTCGCCGGGTGCGGGGCCGGGCGCCTCTGGGAGCTGGGCGCCCGCTGGCGCGCGCCCGTCGTGCTGCTCGGGGTCTGGCTGGCCGGCTCGGTCCTCCGCGTGCATCCGCATCAGCTGGCCTATTTCAACGAGGCCGCCGGGGGACCCGAGCGCGGGCACCGGTGGCTGGTGGACTCGAACCTGGACTGGGGACAGGACCTGAAGACGCTGGCTCGCGCGGTGAGGGAGCTGGGCGACCCGCCGATCTACCTGGCGTTCTTCGGGTCGGGCGACCCGGCCGCCTACGGCCTGCGATACGTCCCGGTGCTCTACAACTGGAGCAACCCGCTCTCCCGGGCCGGGGACCCGGTGGACCCCGCCGCGGCCGGGCGCGTCCTGTTGGCGGTCTCGGCGACGGCTTTGGAGGCGGCTTATATCCCGGAGAGGGACATCTTCGGCTGGCTCAAGGAACGCGAGCCGCTCGAGGTGTTGGGCCACTCCATCTTCCTCTACGATCTGACCGACGACCGCGACGGCCGCGGGCGCCTGGCCGAGGTCCTGCGTAAGTCGGACCACCCGCGCTACCCTGGCCTGTCCAAGAGCCTTCTGCTACACTAACGTCAATGATCGAGCTTCGACGCCTCGTGCGCGTGTGGCGTCTTCAAAGGTTGCGTTCCCTTTGGAGCGAGGGCGGCGTGCGCTTGGCGGCGGGCTTCGGGGCGCTGCTTTGGGCGGCGCTCGTCCTCGACCGTGTCCTGACCTTGCGGCTCGAGGTGCGCTGGACGCTGTTCGTGCTCGGCGCGGGGGCCTCGGCCGTCTTTCTCTACCGGTACCTGCTGCGCCCGCTCCGGCTGCTGCGGCCCTCCCGTCTGCTGCGCAGAGTGGCGGTGTGCTACCCGCTCCTGGGTCCGTATCTCCACTCCGCGTGGGAGCTGTCCCGGGAGGGCGCCGGTCCCAACACCTCCGGCGAGCTCGTGGAAGAGCACCTCGCGCGGACCGAGCGTCTGCTGAAAGCCCTGCCGCGCGAGAAGGCCTTCCGGTGGCGGCCCTCGTACCAGGCCGCGCGGCGTCTGGCTGTGGTCGCCGTGGCGTGGGGGCTCAGCATCCCTTGGTTCACTAACGGTCAGGCTCGTTTCGGGCGGATCCTGGCCCCGTGGCGGGACGTGCGGCTGGAGACGCTCGTGTCCGTGCTTCCCGGCGACGCGAAGGTGGTATGGGCCGAGCCGGCCGAGATCGTCGCCCGGTGGCTGGAGCCGAGGCCCGGCGCCCGGTTGATTCTCTGGGCCCGGTCCGAGGGCGCCTCCTGGGAGAGGGTCCCTTGGGACAGCCGCAAGCTTCTGGACCACTCGTATTCGATCGACGGGCTCACGTCGGTTTTCGAGTACAGGGTGGGGTTCAAGGACATGAGGACGCGCGTCTATCGCCTCACGCCGCTGCCGTTCCCGCACCTGACGGACATCTCCGTGCGCGTGCGCCTTCCCGGCCGGGGGCCGTCGGTGCGGGAGATCGAGCTCAAGGACGGCGGCGAGATCGCGGCGCTGCGCGGCAGCTGGGTCCTGCTCCGCGGCCGGCCCGACCAGCCCCTGGAATCGGCCCGCCTCATGGTCTCGTATCTCGGCGCGCCCGTGACGATGAGCCGGCTCGAGTCCGGGCAGCGGGAGGCGGGCTTCCCGCTCAACGAGAACGGCACGCTGAAGATCGATCTCGTATCGGCCGAGGGCGCGCGCGACCCCAACCCGGTCGCGACGTCCCTGCGGGCGCTCGAGGACGAGCCTCCGACCGTCGAGCTCCTCTCCCCGGCCTTCGAGGTGGAGATCAGCCGGCGCGAGAAGCTGCCGGTCGCCTACGAGGCCCGCGACGACTACGGCCTGACGTCCGTGGCGCTCCTGTACCAGGTGAGCGGCGGCGAGGAGAAGGTCATCCCCCTGGAGCGCTTCCGGCGCCATCCGGCGCATTTCCTCGGCGACTATGTCTGGGATCTGGCGCGTTTCCCGCTGGGCTCGCGCGTCGAGTTCCGGATACGGACGACCGACAACGGCCGTCCCGATCCCCAGACGGCCGTCTCGGGCAAGGGCGTCCTGCATGTCGTCGATTTCGAGTCCGCCCACGCCGCGACGGAGCGCCAGTGGCTGGGAGCGGAGGCGGCGCTCCGTCGCCTGGCCGGCAAGGAGGGCGATATGCGCGGGCTGATGGGCGAGTTCGGGAAGTCCACCCCGGAGGAGTGCGCGGCGGGCGCCGACAAGGCGGCGGAGGCCGACCGCAAGCTCGCGGACGAGTGGTACGACACCGTGGGGAATATGGAGGCGTTCTCTCAGGCGATGCGCGAGGACCCCTACGCGAACCCCGGCATGGCCGAGACGGCGGAGGCGCTCGCCAAGGCGCTGAAAGCCATGCACGAGCGGGATCTGCCCGCCGCGCGCGAGGCGGCCCGCTCGAGCGATTGGAAGGCGGCGGAGCGCCGCCACGGGGAGCTCGAGAACAGGGTGCGGCGGGCCGCGGAGATACTGAGCTCCGGGCGCGAGCTCCAAGTCATGCAGGATTTCTGGGCCGAGGCCCACCGCATGGACCAAGCCGGAAGCGAGATCAACGACGCCCTGGACCGGATCGCGAAGAGCGGCGAGGCGCCGAGCGCGGAGGACCGGCGCAAGCTCGATGAGGCGATGGAGAACCTGCGCAAGCAGATGGACCAGCTTCAGAAGGCGATCGAGTCCCTGCCGAAGCCGGAGCCGGGCTCGCCGCAGGACCGGCGGCGCAAGGTCTACGTCGTGCCGCTCAACGCGGCGCGCCGCACGATGGACGCCCTGCAGGAGGCGCTGGCGCGCGGCGATTACGCGGCCGCCGCGCGCATCGCTCAGCAGCTCGCCGAGCAGCTCGCACGGGTCCACCAATCGATCGCGCAGGCCGCGCAGTCCTTCGCGCAGAGCGGGGGGGACTCTCCGTCCCGCCGCCTGGAGGAGCTCTTGCGGATGTGGGACGAGGTCGTCGAGGGGCAGACGCGCAGCCTCGGCATGACCGACGCGGTCGAGGAGGAGAAGCTCCAGGCGCTGCTCGAGGCGCAGCAGAAGCTGCTGCGCAAGCTCGCCGAGCAGCAGCGGGACGTCATCCGGGACGCGGCGACGCTCGGCCGCTCGATGCCTCTGGACGCGATGACGTCGATGAGGCAGGTGCTCAAGGAGTTCGAGGCCGAGAAGGTCCGGGAGGCGCCGGACCTGCTGGAGCGCGCCGCGCAGCGGCTGCGGGCCGAGGCTTTCCGGCTGCTGCCGTTCGGGGGGAAGCCCGCCGAGACGGCCGGAACGCTCCAGAAGCTGGCCGACCGTGAGCAGGACATCCGGGACCAGCTCAAGCGCGGGGCCCCGCCGCCCGCGATGAGCGAGCAGCAGCTCTCCCAGATGTTCGCGGCGAGCGCGGTCCAGCGGCAGGTGCGCAAGAAGACGGAGGGCCTCGATTCGTACCTCGAGGCGCTCTCGCGCGACTTCGGGATGGCCCCGCCGGACGCGCTCGAGTCCGTGAGGGAGGCGCAGAACGAGCAGAAGGCGGCCGAGGCCGCGCTCGCCAGCCGCGACAGCGCGACGGCGCGCGGCCATCAGGAGAGCGCCCTCGAGCTGCTGCAAAGGGCGCAGAAATCCTGCTCGCAGAGCCTGCAGCAGCAGCAGTCGATCTCCCAGGGATCGATGAGCCCCTTCAACATGCCCCGCGGCGTGGCGCGGCCCGCCGGTCGCGGCGGACGCTCCGGCCAGGATACCGGCTTCGTTCCCCTGCCCAACGCCGAGGACTACCAGCCGCCGCGGGAGATCCGGCGCGAGGTGGAGAAGTCCCTGCGCGAGCGCCGCCCGAAGGCCTTCGACGACGCCGTCAAAGAGTACCTGAAAAGGATGTCCCAGTGAGGCCCCGCTAATGTCGTTCAGGGGGGCCATCGAGGCGCGCTGCCCGAACGGGTGCGGCCCGGCGATGACCGAGGTCTGGAGCTTCGTGCGCGGCGACGTGGACGAGGCGCTGCGCGACAGCCTCCTGGCGGGCGAGCTGAACCTGCTCCTCTGCGAGCGATGCGGCCAACCCTTCTACCCGGAGACCACGGTCGTGTACTTCGACGCCCGCACAGAGCTCGTCGCCTTCGTGTTCCCCGAGTCCCACCGCAAGGACGCCGACCGCTGGCGGCGCAAGATGCGCGAGGACTTCGCCGAGATGCGCCGCGTCCTCGCCACCCGGATGCCGCTGAAGGCCGAGCCGCTCTCCTTTTTCGGGTTCGACGAGATCCGGGCCTTGCTTCAGGCCGAGGACGACCTCGAGGACGAGGTAATGGTCGCCGAGTTCCTCTGCCGGGAGCTTGAGCTCGCCGCCTACCAAGTCGACCGGACCTTCGCGCGCCTGCGCCACCTGCCGCGGATCATGCCGTACGCGGGCGCCCCGCCCTCGGCGCGCGGCCGGGCTTTCTCGCGGGACGCGGCGCGCAGCGGCCTCGACGCCCTGCTTAAGGCGAACGGCCGTCTGCGGGCCTTCCGCCGCTGGATCGAGTTCCTCAAGACCTCGACGGAGGCTCCGCCGGCCGCCTCCACGGCTCCTAAGTCGCCCGCTTTCAGGACCCCGGCGCGCTCGCGCGCGCGGAGGCCGGCTCCGCGGCGGCCCCGCCGATGAGGATCGTCCCCGCGCTCAAGCGGCGTCTTGGCGGGCTCGCGCGGCTTGCCAGCCGCGAGGGTTTGCGGGTCTACGCGGTGGGCGGCTGCGTGCGCGACGCGATGCTGGGCCGCCCGACCCGCGACCTGGACATGGCGGTGGAAGGCGACCCCCGGGTCCTTGCGCAGGCCGCCGTCCTTAGCTGGGGCGGCGCCTCCGAGGTCTTCGACCGCTTCGGGACCGTCCGCCTGAACCTGCCGGGCGGCTTCCGCATGGACTTCGCGCGCGCGCGCGCCGAGAGCTATCCGAAACCCGCGGCCCTGCCGGTGGTCCGTCCCGCGACGCTTGCCGAGGATCTTGTCCGCCGCGACTTCACGGTCAACGCGATGGCCCGGCCCTTGCGCGCGCGGGGCTTCGGCGCGCTCATCGACCCGCACGGCGGGGCCGACGACCTGAAGGCGAGGCGCCTCAAGGTCCTGCATCCCAACAGCTTCCGCGACGACCCGACGCGCCTGTTCCGCGCCGCGCGCTACGCCGGGCGCTTCGCGCTGCGGCTGGAGCCGAAGACCGCCGCCCTGCTCCGGGAGGCGGTCCGTGAAGGCCTCCCGGGCCTGCTCTCCCGCGAGCGCGTCCGGCAGGAGCTGATCCGCGACCTCGAGGAGGATGATCCGGACGCGGGGATGCGCCTTCTCAAGAGCTGGGGCCTGTGGCCCGCGTTTCATCCGCGCTTCCGCTGGCCCTTCAGGGCGCGCGGGTTGGGCGACGCGCTTACCCGGCTGGGCCTGTGCGCCTTGGCCATGCGGGGCGGCGACGGCGCGGAGATGATCCGCTCGCTTCCCTTAGAGCGCGCGGGCGCCCAGTCCCTGCTGACCGCGCTCAAGATCGCGAAGCTGCGCGCCTCCCCGCGGGGAGAGCTGGACGCGCTCGCCTCGCGCGTGCTGCGGCTTCATTTCGGACGCCTTCCGCGCGCCGCCCTCCGGCCGGTCCTGCTCGGCGGAGACGACCTCGATCGCCTGGGCCTGGAACCGGGGCCCGCCTATTCACGATGGTTGGAGCGGGTAGCCCGCGCCCAGTGGCGCGGCAAGTTCACCACCCACGCCGGCGCGCTACGCTGGTTGCGAGGCGTCAGGTGTTGAGCTTGTCGAGTAACCGCGCTGCACGGTCGCTTTAGTTAACAAACTCAACACCTGACGCCTTTATAATCTATTTTGGGGTGAAAGCAACAACGCAACGCCCGACACCGTTATTTGATAAAATGCCGTCGTGGAGTGGGTCATTCAACTGCCCGTCCTGTTCTTCTCCGTGGTGGTGCACGAGTTCTGCCACGGCTGGGCGGCTTATAGGAGCGGGGACGACACGGCCCTGAAGGCGGGGCGCCTGACCCTCAATCCCGCCGCGCATATCGACGCGTTCGGGACGGTCTTTCTGCCGCTTCTGTGCTTCTTCACGCACGCCCCGATGTTCGGCTGGGCCAAGCCGGTGCCGGTCAACCCGAGGCGCCTGCGCAATCCGGCGCGCGACATGGTGCGCGTGGCGCTCATGGGGCCGCTGGCGAACATCGTGCTGGCCTTCGCGGGCGCGCTCGCGTACAAGCTGGTATCCGTCGTTTCGCTCTTCTCCCCGGGCTTCCAGAGGACGGTGCTCGACGCGCTGCTGGCGGCCGTGGTGATCAACCTGTTTTTGGCGTTCTTCAACCTGATCCCGATCCACCCGCTCGACGGCAGCAGGATCGTCGGCGGGCTCCTGCCGCGCGGGCTGGGGCGCCTTTACGAGCGCCTTGCCCCCTTCGGCACGTTCCTGATCCTGGTCCTGCTGATGACGCGGCAGCTCAGCGTTCTGGTGATGTGGCCGATGAACGTCGTGCTGTCGATCTGGACGAATATCGGACTTCTTGGATGAGCTATGAGCGATAAAAAGACCGTCATGTCCGGCATGCGCCCGACGGGGAAGCTCCACCTGGGCAACTACTGGGGGGCGCTGAAGAACTGGGTGTCTTTGCAGGACGAATACGAGTGCTACTTCGCCGTGGCCGACTGGCACATGTTCACGACCGGCTACGAGGAGTCCGGCCGGCTCCAGGAGGACATCCGCGAGATGGTGCTCGACTGGCTCACGGCCGGCGTGAGTCCCGAGCGCTGCACCGTCTTCCGCCAGTCGCTGGTGCCGCAGCACGCGGAGCTGGCGCTGCTTCTCTCGATGGTGACGCCGATCTCCTGGCTCGAGAACAATCCGACCTACAAGGAGCAGCTCCAGGAGCTCGGCAAGACGAAGCTCACGACGGCGCTCGAGGAGCGGGGCGTCCTGACGAAAGCGATGCGCGAGAAGCTGGGCGGCTCCCCGCTCGAGGAGGTCTCGCCCGGTTCCCGGGAGACGCGGCTCGAGCTGAGGACCCACGGCTTCCTTGGCTATCCTGTGCTGCAGACCGCCGACATCGTGCTCTACGGGGCGGAGCTGGTGCCGGTGGGGCAGGACCAGATGGCGCACGTGGAGATCTCCCGCGAGATCGTGCGGCGGTTCAACTCCATCTACGGCCCGGTCCTGACCGAGCCGCGCGGCCTGCTGACGCCCGCGGCGAAGGTCCCGGGCATCGACGCGCGCAAGATGTCGAAGTCCTACGGCAACAGCGTGGAGCTCTGCGAGACGCCGGAGGACCTGAGGCAGAAGGTCATGTCCATGTACACCGACCCCAAGAAGGTTCGGGCCCACGACCCGGGGCATCCCGAGGGCTGCGTCGTCTTCGCGATGCACGGGCTATACAGCGATTTCGCCGACAAACGCGAGGGCGAGTGCCGCGAGGGCGCGGTCGGCTGCGTCGCCTGCAAGAAGGACCTTCTGAAGTCCATGGAGAAGCCGTTCGGGGAGTACCGGCAGGCGCGCGAGAAGTACTCGAAACCGGGCCTCGTCGATGAGATCCTCGAGGAGGGGAGCCGGCGGGCGCGCGATGCGGCCGAGGCCGCGATGCGGCGCGTGCGCAAGGCGATGAACCTGTCATGACGACGAGAGCCTACGAGGTCCATCTCGAGGTCTTCGAGGGGCCGCTGGACCTACTGCTGTATCTCATCCGCAAGAACGATCTCGACATCGAGAACATCCCGATCTCGCAGATCACCCAGGAATACCTGGCGTACCTCGATCTCATGAAGGAGCTGAACCTCTCGGTGGTCGGGGACTTCCTGATCATGGCCTCGACGCTCATGCAGATCAAGGCCAGGAGCCTGCTCCCGTCGCAGGAGCTTCCCGAGGATGAGGGGCCCGACCCGCGCAGCGAGCTCGTCGCCAAGCTGGTCGAGTACCAGAAGTTCAAGGAGGCCGCTTCCTTCCTCGAGAAGCGGGGCGAGGAATACGCGGACATCTTCTACCGCGGGGCGCCCAGGTTCCCGGAGCACGAGAAGTCCCTCAACATCCGCATCTTCGACCTGCTCGGCGCGCTGCGCGAGGTGCTCGGACGCGCCGAGGGGGAAGGACGGATCGTCACCGGCGAGGAGTATCCGATCGAGGAGAAGATCTCCAAGATCCTTAATCTCGTCGAGGAGAGGCCCTACGTGCTGCTCAGCGACATCTTCGCCGGGGAGCGCGCGCGGCGGGCCCTGGTCACGTGCGTGATGGCGCTCCTCGAGCTCGTCAAGCTGCAGCAGGTCTTCGCGCGCCAGGACGCCCCGTTCGGCGAGATCCGCATCTACCGGAAGGAGGAGCCGCCGGAAGAGGTGCTCCCCGTCTGGCCCGATGACTCGGGCGCGGGGACGGATCCGCAAGCGCCCACCGAGGCGGGAGGGGAGAGGGCGCCGGAGTGAGCGATCTATGAAGAAGAACACGGACCTTAAGACGGCGATCGAGACGCTGCTTTTTATCACGGACCAGCCGATCGGCATCCAGAAGATCTGCCAGGCTGTGGGCAGCAGAAGCCGCGACAAGGTGGCCGAGCTCGTGTCGGAGATCCAGCGGGACTACGAGGACCGCGGGGGAGCCCTCCAGGTGCTCGAGATCGCGGAAGGCTTCCAGATGGCCACCCGCCCCCCCTACGCCGCGTACGTGCGCAACCTGTTCAAGGAAAAGATGACGATGCGCCTTTCGACCGCGGCGCTCGAGACGCTCTCGATCGTCGGCTACAAGCAGCCCCTCACCCGCGCCGAGATCGAGGAGATCCGGGGCGTGGAGGTGATCGCGGCCCTGGAGACCCTGCTCGAGAAGGCTCTCATCAGGGTGGTCGGCCGGAGGGAGACGGTCGGAAGGCCCCTCCTCTACGGGACGACGCCCGAGTTCCTGCGGCATTTCGGCCTGCGCAGCATCGAGGACCTGCCGCCGATCGAGAGCTATCAGGCGCAGGAGCCGGCCGAGCAGGGGACGCCGGTCCCGGCCGAGACGGCCGTCGTCGGCGCGCCGCAGGAGACGCGGGCGACGGCGTCCGAGGGAGAAGCCCCGGCCTCGGCCCAAGAGAATGACGCGGCTTCACCGGAGGAGGGCTCGGCCGCCTGGCCGAGCTCCGAAGGCGCCCAAGGAGCGGATAGCGACGCGCCTGAAGCCGGGACGGAAAAGCCGGGCGAGCCCGGCTGATGTGGCGCGCGCGCCCGCGGATGCGCGAGCCTTCAATGGCCGGCGGGGCCGTCCGGCCGGCCCGCGCGCCGGCCGTCGCCGTTCGAAGAGGTCCCCGAAGGATCCCGCAAGGATGAAGGTCGTCTTCGCCTCCAGCGAGGCTCTGCCGTTCTGCAAGACCGGCGGCCTGGCCGACGTGGCCGGCACGCTGCCCAACGCCATGGCCGAGGAGGGGGCGGAGGTCGCCCTGTTCCTTCCCTACTACAGGGAGGTGCGGGAGGCGGGATTTGGGCCTCCGGCGCCGCGGGGGAGGCTCCGCGTCCCGATCGGAGGGGGGGAGGTCGAGGCGGTCCTGCTCCGGAGCGAGCTGGGCGGCGTCTCGGTCTATTTCGTGGACTGCCCGCGCTACTTCGACCGGCCGCAGCTCTACCACGAGGGCGGGCGGGACTACGAGGACAACGCCGAGCGCTTCGCCTTCTTCTCTCGCGCGGTGCTCGAGGGCTGCCGCGCGGCCGGGATCGAGCCCGATGTATTCCACTGCCACGATTGGCAGACGGGGCTTCTGCCCGTCTACCTAAGGACCCTCTATCGCGACGATGCGGCTCTTTCCCGGGCCGGGACGCTCTTCACCGTCCACAACATGGCCTATCAGGGGGTCTTCCCCAAGGCGGCCCTGGAGGCCGTCGGAATCCCGCCCGCCGAGCTCGCCGTCGACCGGCTTGGCCACTTCGGCAAGGCCAGCACCCTGAAGGGGGGGATCGTCCGCTCCGAGGTGCTGAACACGGTCAGCCCGACCTACGCGCGCGAGATCCAGACCGCCGAATTCGGGATGGGTCTCCAGGACGTGCTTGCCGGGCGGAGCCGGGACGTCTTCGGAGTGCTCAACGGGTTGGATTTGAATGCCTGGGACCCGGCCACGGACAAGTCGCTGCCGCGCCGTTACCGGGCGGGCGATTGTCGCGACGGCAAGGCGGCCTGCAAGGCGGTGCTGCAGAGGGAGTCCGGCCTTGAGGTCCGTGAGGACGCCCTGCTCGTGGGCTCCGTCTCGCGGATCGACCATCAGAAGGGGCTGGATCTCGCGATCGAGACCTTGCCGCCCATGCTGGAGCGCGGCGCGCAGTACGTCCTGATCGGGATCGGGGACCCGGCGCTGGAGCGGCGTTTTTCGGACTTCGCCGGCCGCTATCGGGGCCGCGTCCATTACCACGGCCGGTTCGACGAGGGTTTCGCCCACCGCGTGTACGCCGGCTCCGACCTCTTCTTGATGCCCTCGCGCTTCGAGCCCTGCGGGCTCAGCCAGATGATCTCGATGCGCTACGGGACCCTGCCGCTGGGCACGCGCACCGGAGGTCTGGCCGATACGGTCCTTCCGCACGGGTTCCTGGCGGACACGGCGTCGCCGCCGGCCCTCACGGCCGCTCTGGCGGATGCCGAGCGGCTGTTCTTGGAAAGGAGGGCGCCCGCCGGGGACGCTCCAGAGAACCGGCCCGAGGGAAAAGGATGGCCTTCGGGGTGGGAAGAGCGCGTGCGCGGAGCGATGGCGATGGATTTCAGCTGGGCGCGCTCGGCGCGGCGCTATCGGGAGCTTTACGACCTGGCGGTCCGGCGGCGCGGAGATGTCCTTGCTTCTAACTAACTGGAAAAAGGCGGGCGTCCTTCTGATCGGCGTCTTCACGGCCGTCGCGCTGTTCTCGGACCGGCGCGCGCGGGAGAGCGGCGCCGCCCTGGCGCTCGAGGTCCGGGAGGCGCGCGCTCTATGGGAGGCGTCGGGCTATCCCGAGACTTATTTCTGGGAGCGCGCGCGCGCGCTCGGGATCGCCGGAGCGGTGCTGCGGACCGAGCCGCTCGGACGGCACCTTCGTTCCGGCGAGGTGCTGCGCTTCTCGACCGGAGAGATCGAGAAGCTGCGCGCGACGGGCGTGGCCGCGCCTCAGGCCCCGCTCAAGCCGGACGCGCTCTGGATGAAGGACGACGCGCTTTTCGCGCGCCTCATGGGCTGGGCACGCGCGCACGGCATCGCGCTCTCCGCGCAGCGCTACGGGGACATGCACGTGGTCGAGCCCCCGGGGGGCATGAAGCCCGAGGCGCTCTCGGTAGGATACGATCCCGCCGTCGCGGACGCGGTCTCGCGGCAGGGTCTCACGCCCGTCTATTTCGTCGTCTCGGAGCCCGAGCTCCGGCTGGCGCGGGGGGCGGGCGGACCGGCGGCGCTCCTGATCCCGCCGGGCTACGGCGTTCCGGAAACGTCACCAGGACCGCGCGGGCCGGTCCCGGAAACGACGCCCGGGCGCGCTCCGGCGTGGGTCGCGGAAAGGCTGGCCGACCGGAGCCTCTGGCTGGCTTTCTTGAAGACGGAAGGCGGAACGGACGGACGCCGGGTCCGGGTCGCGTTTCTCCAAGGGGTGGGCGGCCCTTCGCCGAGGATGTTGACCGCGGGGGAGATCCCGCCTGGAGCCGGGCTCGCCACGCTGCTCCGTGAGATCTCCGGCGGCGGGAACCGGCTGGTGGTGGCGCATTTGGACCCGAGCCTCGGGATCGAGGAGAACCTGGGCTGGCTGCGCTCGTTGCTCAAGGGGATGAGGTCCGGCGGCTATCCCCCGACCCTGCCGAGCGGGCTGCATGAGGCGCGGAGGGTGTCCGCCGGGGAGTGGGGCGCGCGCTTCTCGCTCGGGTCGCTCCTGACGGTGATCGGCCCTCTGCTCGCCCTGCGCTGGGGCCTGAAGGTGCTGCGTTCGATGCACCGGGCCGGGCGCTTGCCGGAGGCCGCTCCATTCCGAGAGGCCGTCTCGGCCCTGGCCGCCGCCGCGGGAGCGGGGGCGGCTCTCGGCCTGGGCGCCTACGCTTTACTCGCGGTCGCGGCGTGGCGCCTGGAGGCCACCTCGCTGTGTTGGGGCCCGGCGGCACCGGCGACGACGCTGTTGCTGGCTTCCATGGCGATGTTCCTTCCCGAAGCCGGGGACCTGCCCCGCCTGATCCGGCGGCCATGGGTGCCGCTCTCGCGCGCGCTGCCGGTGCTCGCGGTCGCGGCGCTGCTCTTGTCGCCGCCGGGATGGCTGCGGCGGTGGGGTCCGGAGGGGTGGTTGGAATGCCTCGCGGCATGGAGGCCCGCCTGGTGGTGGGCCGCTTCCCGCTGGCGGGAGCTTTTCGTCGGCTACCCGTGCCTTTTCGTCGGGCTTTGCGTCTATTTCCAACGTCTCGACGCCGGGGGAGCGGCGGTATCGCGGGGCGCGCCGGCCGATCCCCGCATCTGGCTTTTGTTCGGGATGTTCGCCCTGCTGGGGCTCGCCGAAGTCTTGGCCGGGGCGCGGACACCGTTCGAGCTGGCGCTTCTGCACACCGGGACCTGCGCCGCCCTCGGAGTCGCGCTGGGCCTGGTCGTGCTGGCCGGGCGCGGCGCCGTGCGCTACCGCCTCAGGACCTGATGTCCACTCGGCCCTCGTATATGGTAAAATGACTACATGCCTCTCCCAGGGGCGATGATGCCATGGATACTGGGGGCCCTTCTTCTTTGGGCTCCGGGAACGGCCCTAGCCGGGTCTGATCCGGCGGGTCCGGACGCCGAGGCCCTCCCGGCAGACCCTATGGGGGCCAGTCGCGCCTATGGGCAGAATCCAGGCGCGCAGTTCCCGCAGAGCGGGGACATGTTCCATTCCTATTTCTTCGGCGAGAACCCCGGCCAGCCCTTCGGGATCGACCCGGACGTAAGCGACCACCAGGAATCATGGTCGCGTCATGGCTCGCACGCGCGGGTCGGGACGAAACCGGCGGCGGACCAGCCCCCGTCCGAGGCCGCACCCGAGCGTCCCGTATTTGAGAACCGGCCGGTTCCCCGGGTGGACCGGACCCGCGTTCCGGCCCACCGCAAGTGGCCGGGCCCGCACCGTCCAGTCTCGGCGGGCGGGGCGGAAGAGGACGCGGGTCTCTCGGTCGAGAAAGGCGAGGATCTTCGTGACGCGCCCGCGGCCGTCAACCCGGGCAACTATTCGCTTTGGGCGGGCCTGAGCAGGCCGCTGCTCCTTCCGTCCTCCAAGGTCGGCGACGTCCCGCTGGACCGCGCCAAGGATCTCGGGCGGGAGGACTATGAGCAGCATATCCTCGGATCCGGTTCCGGCGATACGAGCGGGCCGATCTCATTGAAGGACCTTCCGGTCGCCGGTCTTCCCTCCCCAATGGGGCGGGATCTCGGGTCCGGGGAGGGCAAGGATCAGTTCGTGGTCGTGGAGCTGGACATCGCCCGGACGCCCGGGGAGTTCAAGGACGCGGTCGCGGAGCTGACGGAGGCCGCGGGTTTCCGCATGGACGAGCGGTTCGCGCCGGCTTTCATGGGCGCGGACCGAGGCCGCGTCGCGCTGCAGGGCTGGCTGCCCGCGGACCGCACCGGGGATCTGATGGCTTTGGAGCGCGTCGTGCGGCTCGAGACGGGAAGCTCGCATCCGTCGGCCGGGGGGCGCGCGACGGGCGGCCGGACCGACCTGTTGCTGGGCATCCGCATCCCGCCGGAGAGCTCGCCGAACACTGCCCTGAAAGAGACGGTCGCCCGGCTGAGCGCGGGCACGGGCTTCGAGTTCCGCAAGGCCATAGCCTATCAGCGCATCCCGGGAACGAGTCGCATGGTGCTGGTCATCTCTGGTCAGGTCCCGGTCCGCGATATCGGACGATTGATGGCCGACCCCGCCGTGGTCAAGGTCCTTCCGCGTCCCGGCGACGGAGCCTCCGCATCGCTGGAGCGGGTCTCCGGGAAGAAGAAGGTCCGGCGGCAGGGCAGCCTTTTGGCGAGGTTTCTCGCTTTCGCGATGGAGGATCATCCGGTTTCGTTTCTAGCCGTTTTCCTTATTACGATGTTCCTGATCGGCCCCAACCTGCTCGGAGAGCGTGGCGGTTCCTCGGAGCTTACGGCGTACGGTGCGGCGTTTTCCTCCGCAGGACGCGGGGAAGACGGGCGCGCCCCCTTGTCCTGACATCACGATCCGCAGTCTTGCCTCCATTGTCCGGAGACGGACGGCCCGTGAGCCCATAGCGGCTTCCCACGGGCGGACAAGCGGGCCGAACCGGCCGCACTATTGACAAATATGCAAATGGCGGTTAAGTATATAAGCATAACCACCACCACATGAATCGGCCTTTCCAGCTCCTTCTCCTGGGCCTGGCGGGCGGTCTTATCGGGGAAGGACTTCTCCTAATGCAGGCGCATAGCCGCGAGGCGGAGCGGCTGTTGCTCGATGATTTCCGGATCGTCGCGTTTCTCAACGGCGACGTCGACGCGGCGCGCCGCAAGGTCGTGGAGGAGAAGCTTCTGGCTCAGCCGGGGACGGAGGCCGTCGTCTTCGTGTCGCCCGAGGAGGGGCTGTCCCGGATCGAGGCAGCGAATCCGGAGATATCCCGGTCGGTCGCGGTGCTCGGAGAGAACCCTCTTCCGGGGGGCTTCGAAATCCGCTTGAGCCCCGATCGCATCGCCGCCGTCCCCGAATGGGCGCGGGCCGCCGAAAATATCGCGGAGCTCGACGATATACGCTACAAGCCGCTGCAGGCCCGGACCATCCTCCAGGTCCAGTTCTACGCCCGCTTCCTGACGCTCATCCTGAGCTCGGCGGCGTTCCTCTGGATCCTGGCGGGGGTCTGGGCCGTGGGCGCGGCGTGGCGGGCGGGTGCGTTCCGGCTCGCCTCGTCGCCCGCGGGGACCGGACGTACCCGCGACGGGGGTGGTCCCCTGTCCTGGAGGCAGATCGTCGTCCTCCCGGCCGCGTCGGGCCTGGGCGTGGCGGCCGGCGTCGGTTTGGCGCTGCTGCTCGCCCGCCCCGCGTCCGCGGGGTGGGTGCGCGCCTGGCCGGCGTTATGGGCGCAGGCGACGCTGCTCGCCGCCGGCGCGTCGGGAGGCCTGCTCGTCGGCCTGTTGCCCGGCCGGGAGCGGCAAGGGCAGGGGGGCGTCGCGGGCCGGAGCCGTCCCGCTTCGGGCCTCTCCCGGGGACGCGTACGGGAGCGGGTCGCGGCCGTCCTGGCGGCCGGACTACTCGTGTGGGGGACCGGCGTCCAGGCGGCTTCGGTGCGCACCAAGCGCAAGGAGCTCGAGAAGCTCAGCGATGAGCTCGTTGAGCGCAAGAAGGAGGCCGACCTGTACCACAAGCGGCGCAGCGAGGTCGAGCGCGACCTTTCCAGGATCGAGAGCGAACGGCGCCGGAGCGATCTTCGGATTCGCGAGCTGCGAGGCAGACGCCGCCAGGCGGACGACCAGCACGTCCGCCTTGCCGGCACGCTCTCCGCCGTGACGTCGGCGAGAGGAAAGGGGCTGCGTGTGCTCTCGGAGGAGGTCGGGGACTTTTCGCGGCGTTCGGCCGCCGAGCCCGGCTTTTTCGGATCCGACGCCCTATGGGAGGAGGCGTTCCGCCGCGCCGCGATCCGGGAGAAGACCCGTTATCTCGCGCAGCTGCACAGGTTCGAGACGCGCACCGCGTCCCGGCACGCCGTGGCGCTCGAGCGCGGGCGCGTCATCCGGGGCCGGACGCTGAAGGAGGTTGAAGCCTTCCGTCGCCACGAGCGGTCCTACAAGAGCGCGCGGTCGGCCTACGAGGACGCCGGGAAGAGGCTTTTGGAGACGGAGGAGAGGGTCCGCGAGCTCGAAAAATCGTCGAAGGCGCTCGCCGACCTCATCCGGAGGCTCGAGCACAAGGCCCGGCGTACGGCCGAGGCCCGCCCGCGACAACCGACCATGGCCAAGCACTCATTGCCGTGGCCGGTCGCAGGTCGTGTCGTGAGCGGGTTCGGCAAGCGTCGCGTTCCCGAGCTGCAGACATGGACGGTCCACAACGGGATCGAGATCAAGGCGGATGCCGGGTCCTCGGTCCGGCCGGTGAAGCCCGGAGAGGTGATCTTCGCCGGGCCGTACCGGTCCTACGGAAACGTCGTGATCGTGAACCACGGCCAGGGGTTCTTCAGCATCTACGGCCACCTGGACAAGATATTGAAGGAGAAGGGCGACCGCGTTCGGACCGGCACACTGATCGCGACTCTGGACGGGGGCGAAGGGCGGCTCTACCTCGAGTTGAGGCAGGCGGGCCGGCCCTTGAACCCGGAGAACTGGCTTGAGAAGCGGTAAACCGGAAACTTAATTGGGGAGACCGAATATGAACACGGTTTGGAGGAGCAGGATCCGGACGGCCGTCGCGGTATCGGCGCTGGCGTCGTTGGGCGCGTGGGCCCTGCCGCGCGCGTATGCCTCGGTCGACAAGACCTACGAGCAGCTGAAGATCCTCGTCGACGTCCTCGACTACATCAAGGAGAACTACGTCGAGGAGGTGAATAGCAAGGACCTCATCTACGGCGCCGCCCGAGGGATGGTCAAGACCCTGGATCCGTTTTCGCAGTTCATGGACCCCGACCTTCATAAGGACGTCAAGACGGAGACCGAGGGCCAGTTCGGCGGCCTCGGCATCCGGATCGGCATGCGCGACGATTGGCTCACGGTCATCACCCCCCTGCCGGAGACGCCGGCCATCCGCGCCGGGGTCTTTCCCCAGGACCGCATCATCAAGATCGAGGACGAGACCACGAAGGGCATCACGCTGATCGAAGCGGTCAAGAAGCTGCGCGGCAAGCCCGGCACAAAAGTGAAGATCACCGTCGCCCGCAAGGCCGATCAGGACGAGAAGCAGGAGTGGACGACGCACGACATCGAGATCACGCGTGAGATCATCAAGATCCAGAGCGTCCGCTCGCGGATGCTCGAGGACAAGATCGGATACGTGCGGATCAACGAGTTCAGCGCCCATACGGCCGACGACGTGGACGCCGCCCTGGGGAAGCTCAAGAAGGACGGCGCCACGTCGGTCGTCCTCGACCTGCGCAACAACCCGGGAGGGCTCTTGACCGCGGCCGTGGACGTCGCCGCGTTCTTCCTCGACGACAGGAAGCTCATCGTCTACACGCAGGGGCGGCGCGCCGAGAACAGGCAGCCCTTCCACGCCGGCCGGGACACGCCCTACACCCACCTGCCGATGGTGGTGCTGGTCAACGAGGGATCGGCCTCCGGCAGCGAGATCGTGGCCGGCGCCCTTCAAGACCACAAGCGCGCCGTCATCGTCGGCGAGAAGACTTTCGGGAAGGCCAGCGTGCAGTCGGTCATCCCGCTCGCCGACGGCTCGGGCCTGCGGCTGACGGTCGCCAAGTACTACACGCCGGCGGGCCGCATGATCCAGCGCAACGAGAAGGAGAAGGACTCCGGCGGGATCGCGCCGGACATCCACGTCCCCGTCCCGCGCGAGACCGCGGTCAAGCTCCAGTCTCAGGGGGAAGAGATCTACCGGGAGGGCGAGGAGCCGGAGTCCGCGACCAAGGAAGAGGAGAAGGTCAAGGACCAAGTGCTCGATCGCGCCCTGGAGCTGCTGCGGGCGCGCGAAGTGCTCGGCAACCTGAACATCAACGACGGATGAGGAGTCGCGCTTCGGCGCGGGCGAAGAACGCCCGGCCGACGAACCGGATACTGGGCATCGAGACGTCCTGCGACGAGACCTCGGCGGCGGTCGTCGAGGGAAGGCGCGTCCTCTCGAACGTCGTCTCCTCCCAGGTGAAGCTCCACGCGGTCTACGCGGGCGTCGTGCCCGAGCTCGCGAGCCGCGCGCACATGGAGCGTCTTCCAGATGTCGTGGAGCGCGCGTTGCGCGCCGCTTTGGGCCGGCGCGCGACTTTGGCTGAGCTGGGCGGCCGCGTGGACGCCGTGGCCTACACCCGAGGACCGGGCCTGGCCGGGGCTTTGCTGGTCGGGAAGGTCGCGGCGCAGACGATCGCGCGGACGCACGGCCTGCCCCTGATCGGCGTCAACCACCTCGAGGGCCACGCCTTGGCGATGGGGCTCGTGCGCCGCGCCGCGTTCCCGTTTCTCTCGCTGATCGTCTCGGGGGGGCATACGGAGCTGGTCCATGTCCGGGCCCCGGGCCGCTATCGCGTGCTCGGGCGCACGCGGGACGACGCGGCGGGCGAGGCCTTCGACAAGGTGGCGAAGTTCCTGCGGCTCGGGTATCCTGGTGGGCCGGCGATCGAGCGCCTCGCTCGCTCCGGCGATCCCGCCGCGGTCTCCTTCACTCGGCCGCTGCTCCCGGGAACCTGGGATTTCTCGTTCTCCGGCCTCAAGACGGCGGTCCTCTACCGCGTGCGGGACGCCGGCTACGCCGGAAGCGGCCGCGTGCGCCCGGCGATCCCGGCCGAAAAGCGGATCCCGAGGAGGTTCCTCGCGGACCTGGTCGCCTCATTCCAGGAGGCGGTCGTGGACACGCTGGTGGAGAAGACCGTTTTGGCCGCCCGGCGGACGCGGGTCCGGCGCGTCGTCGTGGGCGGAGGAGTGGCCGCCAACGGCCGCCTGCGCGAGCGCTTCTCCCGGAGGGCCCGGGTCGAGGGTCTGGAAGTCCAGTTTCCCCCGAAGTCCCTTTGCACCGACAACGCCGCGATGATCGCCCACGTGGCCGCCCATCGCTTGGCGTGCCGGCGCCTGCCGTCCCGCTTCGGCGTGGACCCTTCCATGCCGATCCGGAGCTGGGCGTGAGCGCGTCGGTCCCCCGCGGGAGAGGGCCGGGATGCGGGTCGAGTCCGCGCTGATCCTATGAGAGACCTGCAGCTTTGGGTCCTGCCCAACAACGCCTACGAGACGCTTCCGACCCTGCGGGAGCACCTCGCGCCGTTTCGCAGGGAGCATCCGGGCATTCGGGTTTCGGTGACGGTCCGCACGGCCGCCTCGCTGTGGACCCATCTGTTCCGCCTGCTCAAGGGTCCCCGGCCCGAGCCGCGGCCCGACGTGGTCCAGATCCCCGCGCATTGGACCTCCACGCTGGCGAACCTGGGGATGCTCATGGATCTCGGCGAGCTGGATCCCGGGATCGACCTGGGACGCTGGCCCGCCGCGCTGCGCGACCAATGCCGGCTGGCGGGAACGCCGCAGGTCTACTCGCTGCCCTGGTGGATGGAGATCCGGCTTCTCTATTACCGGAAGGACGTTTTTCGCCGCGCCGGTCTCGATCCCGCGAAGGTCCTGGCCGGCTGGGAGGGGCTGCGCGAGGCGTGCCGGGCGCTGGCCCGCCAAAAGCGGTCCGCCTCGGCCCCCCTGCAGCGCCATCCGATCGCGAACCCGAACCCGCGCGAGTCCGTTTCGATGACCGACCTCGCGCCGTGCGTGTGGTCGCGCGGGGGCGAATTCTTCTCCCCCGACGGGTCGCGCTGCCTGTTCTCGAGGGAGAGGGCGTGCCGCGGCATCGGGGACTACTTCGAGCTGCTGTCCGCGGGCTGGATGCCGCTCAAGGGCCCGAGCGGGCTCGTCCCGAGGGACCTCTTCGACGGGCACTGCGCCCTGCAGTTCTCGGATCGCCTGCCGCGCGCCGTCTCGAACGGAAAGGTGCGGGGACGGGCCCCTCAAAAACTGCTCGATGAGGTCGGCGCGGTCCCCCTCCCCGGGGATCCGGGCACGACGCTTCTGGCCGCGCAGCATCTCGCGGTCCTGCGAGACACCGAGAGCCCGCGCGAGGCCTACGCGCTCTTGCGCGAGCTGGTCGACGGACGTGCGGCTGCCGCCTACGCCCGGGCGATCGGGGCGCTTCCGGCCAAGGAGGGGGCGGACGCGAAGGTCCTGGAGGAGTTTCCCGAATTCAAAGAGGCGTTCGCGCTGTCTTTCCAGAGAGCCCGAATGCTCCCCAATCTCGGGGTGATGGGGACGCTCGAGAAGGTCTTCGACCGCAGCATGGAGCAGCTCGTGCGCGACGTCGTGCGCAAGACCTTCTCGCCCCAGGCGTTGCGCCAGGAGCTCATCCACGCGGCGGCCGAGATGGACTTCATCATGAGCCTGCGCGACCAATGACCAAGGCCACGTCCCGCGTCCGCGAGTCGCTCTACGGCTTCCACAAGGAGCTGAACCGGCCGTTCTCGGGAGAGGAGCAGCTGTTAGAGCGCGCGCTGAGGCTCATCGCCGAGCGCGTCCGCGCCGACCGCATCAGCACCTTCCATCTCGCGCCGGGGGACGAGAAGCTGTCTTTGCAGTTCTGCCTGCACTTCGGACAGTGGCTCGAGATGGACGAGGAGATCCACCTCGCGGAGACCTCTCCGCTCCGGAGGCTCGTGCGCGGACGGACGCGCCACCTGAGCTACACGACGCCCCACGCCGTCCTCTACGTCCCGCTGCGCTGGGCCTCGGGGAGCGAGGATTCCACGCTGGGCGTCCTTCGCCTGGAGCGCTTCTCGAGCCGGGCGCCCTTCCGCCCCGCCGGGCGGGAGTTCGCCGAGCTGCTCGCCGCGGAGCTGGCCCAGAACCTCGCCCGTTCCCGGGTCGGCCTGGCCCGCCAGAGCCAGCTCAAGCGTTTTGAGGCGGTGACGGACCTGGCCGCCGTGTTCGCGAGCTCGCTGCGGGTCGAGGACGGCCTCAGGCTCATCCTGGAGGGCATCGTCCGGCACTTCGGGCTGGACCGGGTGCGGCTGTACCTGGTCGACCGGGAGAAAGGCGTCCTTCGCGGGGAGCTCGGCGTGGACCTCCGCGGGCGGTCCATGAGCCTCCGCACCGAGGAGATCCCTCTGGACTCGGAGGTGCACCGGTTCTCCCGCATCCTCAGGGGAGAGGATCCGGACACGCTCATGAAGCGCTACGAGGATCGCGTCCTGTACCTGCCCCTCACGGTGCAGGCGAACAAGACGGGGCTGCTGGTCGCCGACAACTTCCTTTCCCAGCAGACCATCGCCGGCGAGGACATCGGCTTGCTCCGGTCCTTCGCAGGGCAGATCGCCCTCGCCGTGGACAACGCGCGGCTTTTCGACGAGGTTCAGGCCCTCTCGCTCTACGACAGCCTGACCGGCCTGCCGGTGCGCCGTTACTTCAACCAGCGCTTCCAGGAAGAGCTCTACCGCGTCGAGCGATCCGATCAGGCGCTCTCCGTGGCCATGATCGACATCGATTTCTTCAAGAGCATCAACGACACCTACGGCCACCAGATCGGCGATCTGGCCCTCAAGGAAGTGGGGCGCATCATCCTCAAGAGGCTCCGGAAGATCGATTTTCCGTCGCGCTACGGAGGCGACGAGATCCTGATCCTGCTGCCGCAGGCGGATTCCGAGGGAGCCTGCAACATCTTGTCGCGCCTTCTGGAGGACATCCGGGGTATCCGCATCCCCGTGCCGTTCTCCAGGGAGGGCGAGCTCGATGTGAGGGTCTCGATCGGCATCGCGACCTACCCGGAGGACGGCCGCACGGCCGAGGACCTCGTCAAGAAGGCCGACGAGGCGCTATACTGGGTCAAGTCACGCGGGCGCGACGGCCTGTCGACGTTCCGGCAGGCGGTCGCCGAATGGCCCTCTTTGGTGGACAAATGAGAAGAACGATCGCCGTCCTCTCCGCGCTCGCGCTCAATCTGCCGTCCTGTCCGGCGCGCGCCTCGAACCTGGACATCGCCTTCGGGGCGCGGGCGATGGGCATGGCCGGCGCCCTGGCGGCGGACTCGGCGGGCCTTTCCGGCCTGACGCTTAACCCGGCGACCATCGGAAACCTGCGCCGTTCCCAGCTGGAGTTCGGGATCCGGCGCATGCGCCACGTCTCCGCCGGCCCGATCGACCTCGACGGGCTGGCGTTCGGCATGGGCCTCCCCCTGGAGGGGCCGCGCCTGCGGGGGGCTTTCGGGCTCTCTTGGACGCACGACGTCGTCGAACCGGACGCGCTCGACCGGACCGTCGGGCTCACGTACGCGACGCGCAACTGGCGCGAGATCGGGACCGGGACGCTCGACTGGGGCCTGACCCTGAAGGGCATCCAGCGCAACGGGCGCCGCTTGGGCGGCGCCACCACCAAGGCGGCCTTCGATTTCGGCACGTTCTATCGGTGGGGGGAGGACCGGGCCGTGGGCCTGTCGATCCTCAACCTCAACAACCCGAGCACCGGCGTCGGGACGCTCTCGGACCGCGCGCCCCGCATCCTCAAGATGGGCTACGCCCAGCAGGTTCGGCGGTTCACCGCCGCCGCGGATTTCACGCGGCGCGCTCCCTCGGCCGGCTACCGCGCCACGACCACGCTCTCGGCGGGCCTCGAGCACGCCTGGGCGACCGCCCAGTACGGGCAGTTCACGGCGCGGACGGGGGTCAATCTGGGGGGGCTGGCGAGCTCCTGGACCATCGGCACCGGCTGGAACATTCTCGGCGGTAGGCTCGACTACGCGGTGCGCATACCCTTCTCGGGAGGCTCGCGCTGGAGCAACGCCGTGAGCCTGTCCTACCGTTTCGGGTCCTGGGACCCGGAAGCCGAGTACGAGCGCCTGCTGACCAACGAGATGGGCTATCGTCAGGACCTCGCGCGCGCCCTGGAGGCGGCCGAGATCAAGCAGTGGAAGCTCGCCGAGGAGCTGCGGCTCATGCGCGGGGAGCTCCTGGAGATGCGCGAGCGGATGGCCGTCACGTCGGCCGAGACCGACGAGGCCAAGGAGAAGCTGCGCCTGCTGGAGCTCGAGGAGCGCCAGCGCAAGGCGAAGAAGCGTCTCGAGGAGCTGCGGCGGGAGCAGAAGCGGCTTAAGGAGCAGAACAAGGAGGGGCTCTACCGCGCCGAATGGCGCGCCTACCAGGCCCTCAAGCTGCAGGGGGTCTCGGACCTCGTGCTCATCGAGCGCCTCAAGCAGATCCTGCGCCAGTACAAGGGGTTGGGCGTGGACATGGGAGACGCCAACCGCGAGCTCCAGCGCCTCATGAAGGAATAAAAAAGACGCGCGGCCGGAAATCCCCCCACCCGATTTCCGGCCGCGCGCCAGCCACCGAGCCTTTCCGCGCTACTTGTCCCGAGTCCGGTCCGAGAGCAAGGCGTCGATCTGGGCCTGCTGCTCCTTGATGGCCTCGACGAGCACGGGCACCATCTTGGAGTAGTCGAGGCTCTTGTAGCCGTCCTGGCCCGTGCGGACGATCTCGGGCATGACCGCCTCGACCTCCTGGCCGATCAGGCCGACCTGGCGGCCTTCCGGGTAGCCCATCGCCGCGGGCTCGTCGGTGCGCCAGTCGAAGCGCACCCCGCGCAGGCGGCGCACCGCCTCCAGGGCGCCCGAGATGGTCTCGACGTCCTTCTTCAATATAGCCCGGAGCCGACGTCCGATCCGCAAGATAAATGCAATAAAGGTCTTATATTATTGGGCGATTCGCACGTCCCGAAAAGCGCTGACATTTCTCAAGTACGCTGGGAATGTTTCACAGTATTCCGGAGAACGGACGCGTCCCAATCTCCGACGGGGAAATGCGATGTCGGGCGGAATCCGTCCCGGTGGCCACCGATGCGGTCGAGAATCGGGGAATCCCGGCCTGACAAAATAAAAAGATGACAATAACATAAGCTCTTTTTCTATATTGAATGTCAGCGCGTTGTCATTGACTATGGCGCAGATTCAGGCTAAATATATCAAGAGCAGTAACTCGACCGTCTTCTGGCGGATTGGGGTTTCCCGGAGGAACTTATAAGCGGTACGACGCATCGATCGATGAAAGGAGGCATTATGACACTCCGCGAAAAACACGTAGCGAATCGGAATCTCTCGGTCGCGCGCTCACGAGGCTCTCTTGGAAACAAGAGGGCTTTTCTGCGGGCGGCAGGCGTGTTCACGGCGGCCTTTCTCTTGATGGTATTCGGAGCGCCGGTCCGCGCCGCGGACATCGCGCCTCTTATCAATTTCCAGGGCCGTCTGGTCATCGGCGGCTCTCCGGTCACCGGGACATCCGACATCACGTTCCGGATATTCGATGTCGAGGCGGACGGCACGGCTCTTTGGACGGAAACGCAGGCCGGAGTCGCCACCGTTGAGGGCGTCTTCTCCGTCCAGCTCGGCGGCGTGCAGCCTTTGACCGCGGACCTCTTCAGCAACGCGGCGTTGTACCTGGAGATCGAGGTGGGCGGCAAGACCCTGAGCCCGCGCGAGCGCCTGGCCTCCAGCTCCTACGCGTTCAACGCCCAGCGCCTTCAGGGCGCGGAGCTCGCCTCCTTCGTCACGAAGGACGCCAACGGCAACGTCGGCATCGGGACTTCGAGTCCGGTCAAGAAATTGGACGTCGCCGGCGGGGTCAGGGGGACCGAGCTCTGCATCGGCGCCGACTGCCGGACCGCCTGGCCGACCG
>JBDREN010000080.1:0-35411 GCA_043819795.1 Elusimicrobiota bacterium | reverse complement strand
TGGATCTTCTCGGAATAGAGTGGGTCCCGTCGAGAAAATGGGGTTCAAAGCCGGTCAACTGATTTCTTCTCCAGATTGCCGCACTTGCGTAGAATCTTGAGCCGGAAGTAGGTCCAGTCATGGAAGCCGTAGGCGTTCTTTTTGATGGTTTTTACGACGTTATTGAAGCCCTCGCTGAGCCCATTGGTTCGGCGATACTTGAAGAAGTTCTGGATGCCAAAGCGCCGGCGGTTGAGCATCTTCAGATAGGCGATCAGTTCGGGAATGGCGCTCTCCTTCACGCGCTGCTTCCACGCCCGAAACTCTCTGCGAGCCTCCTTCGGGTCTCGGATCCGGAAGATGGAACGAAGGTCTTCCTTGAGGATGTACGCCACATTGAGCGGTTCGTTGACCGCGAAGAGTTCCTTGAGCCGGACGGCCTGCTTGAGCGTGAGCTTCTCCCGTGGGCGCAACAGCAAGTACCGGCTCCCCTTGATGTAGCGCCGCTCCTCGGGCGGCATTTCGTTCTGCAAACGCCGACGGATCAGATCGATGGCGAGGTTCAGCGGCTTGATCACGTGGAAGTGGTCGTAGATCCGCTTGGCTCGCGGACAACGTTTGCGCAGTTCGTGCTCGTAGGGGTCGTGCATGTCGATGACTACGCATCGGATACGCCGGGTCCGCTCGCCGAACCAACGGAAGAACTTCTTGAGGACGGCGCGATCCCGGCCGCGGCCCACCCAGATAACGCGGCGTTTCCCGAGGTCCGTGACCAGCGTCAGGTAACGGTGCCCCTTCTTCTCCGAAACCTCGTCGATCCCCAACTCCGTGATCCCGTCGAGATTTCGCTTCCGCAACAGCGCCCGGATGTAGCGAACCTCGATCTCTTTGACCGTGGTCCAGTGAACGTCGGTCAGTTCCGAGACGTCCTTGACCGTCATGCTCTTGGTCAGACGGAACAGCCAACGCTCGAAGCGGCGTGTGCATCGCGCCCGATTGCCGGCGATGCCCGAGAGCGTTCGCTTCAGACCACACTGCGGACAGGCCACGCGATGTCGCGGTACCCAGACAAAGACCCGATGCTGGCTGATGTTCAGATCTCGCAGACGAATCAAGGGGCAGTCGTAGTACTGAGAGAACTTCCGCCCGCATCCACCGCACCTGTATGCCCCTCCTCGAAACTCGAGCCACAGCTCTATCCAGCTCTTATGAAAACGTTTCGCTCGTACGACTGCGTAGCTTTGAAGACCGACAAACGAAGTGATAACATGGGGACGCGGCATCCCTCCCCCTCTTGGCCAAGGTGTCTCGACAACATCCTTGTACCAAGAAGGAGGGATGCCCTTTGTTTATCTACGACATGACTCCCAATGGTGCCATACTTAAGATACCCACTCTATTCCGAGAAGATCCTTTTTTATAGTGTTTGTCATCCTCTGTCCTTGAATTGTCGTCAACTCCCTGCTATACAATATCGAAGCCCGCAGAATAGGCTGTCCTGCGGAGGAACGCCGTTGGCCGATTTGATCGGAGGGCTCGCCTACTATTACAGCAACCCCGCCTACCAGTACAACGGAAAGATCGACGAGCTGAGGATCTACGACCGGGTCTTGTTCCAAGATGAGATCAGGGACATCTACGAGTGCGCCCGGCCGCCCGAGCAGGAGAACCAGGCCCCGGTCGCGGTCTGCAGGAACGCGAGCGTCACCCTGGACGCGAACGGCCGGGCGACGATCGATCCGTCCTTGATCGACGGCGGCTCCTCCGACCCGGACGGGGACCCGATCGAGCTGAGCGCCGACCCGACGAGCCATACCTGCGCGGAGCTCGGGGACAACACCGTGACCCTCACGGCGACGGACCCGGAGGGCGCGTCGGACAGCTGCGAGGCCACGCTTACCATGGTCGACGCGACGCCTCCGGCGATCCAGTCGGCCTCGGCCGACCCCGGCACCCTGTGGCCGCCGAACAATAAGATGCGCCCGGTGTCGGTCTCCGTGCGGGCGAGCGACAACTGCGATCCGGAGCCCGCCTGCGCGATCCAAAGCGCGGCCAATGACGAGACCGGCGGCGCGGACGCCGCGATCACCGGAGACCTGTCGGCTGAGCTTCGAGCCGCTCGCTCGGGCGCGGGCGAAGGGCGGGCTTACAGCCTCTCGGTCGCGTGCGCCGACCACTCCGGCAATGAGAGCGCGCCCGCGACGGCGACGGTCCTCGTCCCGCACGACCAGGGCAGGGGATCGATGCGCTGAGGGGCTTTGTCGCATGGCTCGGAACGGAGCAGTGATCGGATCGTCTGCCAAGGAGGCGGTTATGATTATGAGTGTGAAGCCGATGTCTTCCATATTGTCCGGGATCGCTTCTATCGCGATCGCATCGGGCGTCGCCCTCGTCGGGGCGGGGAGTGCCGGCGCGGCGGTCCCGGAAGATTGTTCGGCCGGCATGGTCGGCTACTGGACATTCGACGACGGCGGCGGCACGACGGCGGCTGACTGTTATGACGGGAACCCCGGGGCTTTAGGCAATGGTCCGGTCTGGACGACCGGCCGGGTCGACGGCGCGCTGAGGTTCGACGGCGTGGATGATAATGTCAGGATCCCGCATTCGCCGAGCTTGGATGTGGACGCCATCACGATCGAGGTTTGGGCGAAATTGGACGCGCCTCCGTTCGAGAACGGGAAGCTGGTCTTGAGGGACAACGTCGGGGAAGCGCGGCTATGGCAGCTGACCGTCAACGCGGACGGAACGCTGCGATTCATCGCCAGCACCACTTCGAATCTGTGGGATATCGATATTCTGACGAGAAATGCGATCACCCCTGGCCGGTGGTATCATATCGTCGCTACAGTCGATGCGGCAAATAGAGCGGATCTGTGGGTGAATAGGTTGCTTTGGGGTTCTGATGATACGTTCACAGGCTCTCTCGCGAAAGGGATCTGCGACATGGAAATCGGGTCGTTCGGGGGCAGATGGGCGCTGGACGGGATCATCGATGAAGTGGCGCTCTATGATAGGGCGCTGACAGTGGAAGAAATCTGGCGGCATTATTACAATGGTTTGGCTGACAAGGGCTATTGCGAGCTTCCCGGTCCCATTCCCGCTCCTGTCTGCGGCGACGGCTTCGTGGAGGGCGAAGAGGAGTGCGACGACCTGAACACAACGGAGGGTGACGGCTGTTCGGGGGCCTGCGCCGTCGAGCCGGGTTACAACTGCAACGGGCAGCCGAGCGCTTGCATCGCCGACGCCGTCGATGCCTGTGACAACCCGCACGCTCCACCCGGGCTGGTCAGCTATTGGGCCTTCGAGGAGGGCGAGGGCGCGGCGGCGGGGGATTCTTACGGCGCGAATCCAGGGGCTTTGCTCAATGGGCCGGTTTGGACGACCGGCCTGGTCGGCGGCGCGCTGAGTTTCGACGGGGTGAACGATCATGTCGAGATCCCGCATTCGCCGAGCCTTGATGTGGACGACATCACGATAGAGCTCTGGGCGAGATTGGACGCGATCCCTCCGTCCTCGAACCGGAAGCTGGTCATAAGGGACAGCGGCAGTGAAGCGCGGATATGGCAGCTGGCTGTCGCCGCCCCCGGAAAGCTGCAATTCATCGCCAGCACCTCGGGTGCGTGGGACATCCAAATCCTGACGGGAAATAAGATCTCCCCCGACGAGTGGTATCATATCGTCGCCACATTCGACACCGCGAATGGAGCGAAGGTATGGGTGAACGGGGCGGATTGGGGCTCGGACAATACTTTCACAGGCCCTCTGGTAAAAGGGATCTGCGACATAGAGATCGGGGCGTACGGGGGCAGATGGGCTATCGACGGGGTCTTGGACGAGGTGGCGATCTACGACAGAGCCTTGAGCGCGGAGGAGATCCAGGCGCATTATGAAGACGGGCTGGCTGAAAAGGGGTATTGCGCGCCGGCTTGCGCGGACGAGGACCAGGACGGCTACGGCCTCGATGGCGAGGAGGGCTGCCCCCATCCGGGAGAGATCGATTGCGACGACTCGGTCCCGGCGGTCAACCCAGGCGCCGCCGAAACCTGCAATGGGGCGGACGACGACTGCGACGGGATCATCGACGACGGCTGCGCGCCCGGCGCCGGACCGGGCGGCGAGGGGCCGCCGGGGCCTGACGGCGAGGGCCCGCCGGGTATCGAGAAAGCGTCGGGGCCGGACGGCGAGGGCCCGCCGGGCCTCCGGAGCCCGCCTCCGGGCCGAAGCGGCACCCCGCCGGGACGGGCCTTCCTTGACGAAGCTTCGCGGCTCGATTCGGTTGTGGAGCGTTGGAACGGGATCGACCTCGAACCCCCGGGAGACTGGGCTGCAGCCTGAGCCCCGGCGTCCCTGCTATGCCCGTCGGGCTCCGCCGGCCCCAGGATGCCGGCCAGGCCCCTTTCGCGCCGCCCGCCATCGGCGCACCATCCCGACATTTCGACGCCTTGACGGACGTTCGCGCGCCGGCCACATTATCTGAGGGGGGCGGTAATGCGACGGCCGGACTCAAAACACTCTAATGCTTCCTACAGAGTCCAGCGATCCAACTGGGGAATTCGGGCTAGACCCTCGCGCCTTCGCGATCAAATTTCCTCACCCGATACCTGGCGTTGACGGCGCCGGTCCGCTATAATGGAAGCGTTCATGGGCGTCCCTTCAGCCGAACCGTGTGCCCCCGCGACGCCCTGGCGCACCCCTCCCCTCTGGGCTCCAGCGCTACTGCTATTGTCCGCCGCGGCATTCGTGGTCGGCTTGTCGCTTCTGGCACACGATTACACTCGATATGCCTACTGGGTGCACCGGGCCGCTCTCCGGGCCGCCTCCGCCCTCTGCCTGGCTCTGGCCGGCTCGATCCTGATACTTCCGGGTTGGCGGGAGGTTGTGGTCCGTCACCTGGACCGCCTCTCCGGCGCCCCCTGGAAGCGACACGCCGCGTGGCTTCTGGCAACATACGCGGGGATTTACATCTGGTACGGGTTCGTGCGATATTGCCAATATCGCGGCTTTCAGCTCACCCAGGACACGGCATTCTCCATCCACCTCGCCCACAACTTCCTTCGTCACGGCACTCTTGCGGACACGCTATCCGGAGCGCACGCGCTCTCCATCCATTTCACGCTGTTCATGCCGATCCTCTCGCCCGTCCTCCTTTTGTGGGACAACCCTCTGGCCCTCCTGGCCGCGTACCACATGCTCATGGCATCCACTCCCATCGCGGCCTACCTGATCGCCTTCCGACTCACCAGGTCGTCCCTCGCGGGCTTCGCGTGCATGCTGTTGACTTTGGCCATGCCGACGTTCCAGGGCCTCGTCTTTGCGAACATGCACGTCGCTGTTATGGCGCCTATATTCCTATGGGGCATGCTGTTCTTCCACATGAAGCGATGGTGGCTCTTTGCGTTCTCGATGCTTCTATTCGTCTCTTGCCATGAAAGCGCGCCGTTTCCTCTCATCGGCCTCGGGTTTTTCTACACCGCCACCGAGCGGCGCTGGAAGAATCCTCGGGGCTGGGCGATCGGTTTGGGGATCACGGCAGCCGCGATTGCGATATTCTTCCTCCAGTTGCGGACTATCCAGCATTTAGAATCCCTCGAACCCAACCCCATCGGCACCCTCCCCAGGACCGGTTTGTTCGCCCATCTTGCCGGAGACGGCGTACCGCAAGAGGAGGTCTTGCATGACATCTTCACACACCCCCTGCGGACCGCGTCGCATCTATTCTCCTCGCGCCACGTCTATTATCCTGTACTACGCCTCCTGTTGACGGTCTGTTTCCTCCCATTATTGACTCTGGCGCAGCTGCCGTTCTGGACGGCGGTATTGCCCCAGCTCCTCGCCAACCCGGGGGCGCCGGCGTCTTTCTTGTCGTTCGAAGCGTCGGGGTACGCCCTCTTTGCCTCCAACAATGCTTCCTACGTGTTCGGCCCGCTCCTCTGGGCGACAGCCCACGGCGTTCGGCTCGTCATGGGATGGGCAAAAGCGCCGGGACGCCGAGGCCTCCTAATGCTCGTCGTCCTCCTGTGCGCTGGATTCGGATACCGTTATTCAAGTCCCAGCTTGATTCCAGGATGGACGACCGACTGGTTCGATGCGGCACCTAAAGTCCTGCCCGATATCCCGAAGGAGGCGCGGGTGTGGGCCCTGGATCTCCTCTCTCCGTCGTTGTCCGACCGGCGCTGGATCCGCGTCATCGAGAACGGTCCCGACGTGCCGTACCATCTGGGATATCAACGGCTCTTCAAGCCGGACTACGTTTTGATCAGCCGGGAGTGGGTGCATATAGCCAAGCCGCCGTACCGCGACAGGATGCTAACCTTCTGGAACCTCCATGGATACCGGATCGCCTCCGAAGAAGCGGGAGTACTCCTGCTACGGCATCCCGAGCCGTCCGCGACGCCCCAACGAGTCCCGCAATGGATCGGGCTTCCGGCGCCGGATCCGGCGGCCGCGGTCGAGTTCGCGCACTATCTTCTGGCAGAAGACGGGACCAGGGTCCAGCAGTGAACTCGGCCGCAAAGAGGCATTGGTGCATGGCTCCGAACTGAGCAAAGATATGCGCGTCTACCCCAGGTTGATCATGTCGCGAGGTGACTTTCCGGCATTCCGAGCCTGGCCATCGTGTTGAGGGATCCTGTGGCCTTCCCTCCGAATCTATACCAGGCTGAGCCTTTGCGCCATGGGAGAAAGGTTCTCGATGACCTTTTTTGGGGGCTCCTGGCTGGTGATCTCCGGGTCGAGGACATCGTATTGAGGGGGGACCCGCGGGTCGGCCGTGGGGCCCAGAAAAATCCGCCAGGGCGCAAAGAAGGACTCGATGATGGCGGCAGCGCGCCGATATTTCAGGCGCCGGTCCCTTGGCAAAACTTGGGCGCTTTCCAGCCGGATCGCGTGCTTGCGGTGGCAGTCCAGGTTGTCGCTAAGTTCCCTCAAAATACGGCTCTTTTCCTTGCGGCCCTTGGCCTCTCGGTACTTCAGTTGAACGTCCCTCACGTATTCCCTCCTCGCTGACGGACCCATCCAAATCCTCCCGAACTGCCCGGGAAGCCCCGGTTCGTTCGGTAACATTTTAGATGGCGCGACGAGCCCCGCTTCGGTAACATTTTACGCGGCGCGATTCGGCGCGATTCGGCGTGTTGACGGGGTGGGTTTTCGGGGCTATGCTAAACGCGGGAGATGTCGGCAATATGTCGCTTTCAGAGGCGATTCTTCTCAGCCTGCCCTTCGTGTGCGTAAAGACGGCTGATTCCGCCGATCTGGCGCCGATGGGGGAGCGGCGCGAACCTGCTTCTCTGACGGAGGAGTCCGACAAGGCAGCGGCCCTATCCGACTTGGCTGCTCGGGAGGCGGAGGCGTCCCAGCCGGACGAGCTGGAAGACATCGGTGGAGAGTACTTGCGGCTTGGATCCCCCGACGAAGCGATGCGCGTCTCCGCGAGACTGAGGGAGCTGCATCCGGATCGCGCCGCAGGCTACCGTCTAGCTGCGCGGGCGCTGTATATGTCCGGCGATTATGAGGAAGCGGCGCGCCGGGCGCGCGCCGCCCTCGATCGGGACCCGCACGATGCTGCGGTCTTAACGATCCTTAAGCTGGCGGGGCGGGGGCGTTCCAAGCCGGCTGAAACGAGGGAAGATTCTCCCGCTGAGCCGGCGCCGGAGTCCTCGGTTCCCTCTGGTCGGGCGGCTGTGCCTCAGGAGAGTCCGCTGGCGCGTGTGCGTCCGCCTCCCGCTCCCGGAGTGAAGGATCCCCGCGACGCGGCTCGTGCGGACCCTCCGTCCCGGCTCGGTCCGCTATGGAAGGGCTCGGCTGAGCTTGGCAAGCACCGCGAGCAGGCGGTGACGTACAAAGAGTTCTATCGGCAGACTCGGTTCATGTCCTCGGAGGGATTGATCCATCAGATGGACGAACCCGCCCGAGGACAGTTATCGGCGGGACCTAATTTGGGCTACCGGTTCGTGAGAGACCCTGCCGATCCGATGCGCGTCATCGATATGCGGCACTTCGTCGCTGTCGGCTCCAAGCGGTGGCCCGAGTCGTACGGTGCGGCCATCGAAGTCTATCAATACCTATACTCGTTGGCTGCAATCGACCCGAAGCAACGGCAGCGTGCGCGAGATACGGCGCTGGACCCTCAAGATTTCTATTCCAATGCGCTGGGCAAGGAGTTCTTCCGCGGCCGCTACGTTGCCGACGGGAAACCCATCGGGCTCCAGTTGCGCGATTACTTTCTGGACCGGCAGCGGAGGGAGCGATGAAGAGATTCTTTGCTGCGTCGGCCGGCGTTCTCCTCTTGGTTGCCGTCGGCTTCTTCGCTTTCGTCAACATCGACAGCCGAAGGACGGGTAAAGTCATCGAGCGCTGCAAGACGCTCAGGCTGGGGATGACCCGGGCGGAAGTCGACCGCGCAATGGGGCCGCCGTCGCGGGAGATTCGGCTGACACCGGGTCGCGGCGTTGCCGACGGCGAGGCGGACAAGCTGGTCACGGTCTACAGGACTTGGGCGGGCGCGGACTCCGCTCCCACGGTCACGTTCAACGCGAAGATGGGAAGGGTCGAGGAGGTGTCGTGCACCGAGTCCCATCGGCGAATAGCTCCCCAAGGCGCTCTCAGCAATGAGCGGCGCGGCAGGGGGAATCCGGGCGGCGGGATGCCGTGAGTCGCGACGCACAAAGGGAAGATATGAAGATCGAGAGCATCAAGTTCCAAAACTGGAAGTCATTTCCGCTGGATGGCGGCAAGTCCAAGCGGCATTGGTGCATGGCTCCGAACTGAGCAAAGATGCCCGCCTCTGCCCCAGGTTGATCATGTTGCGAGGTGACTTTCCGGCATTCCAAGCCTGGCCATCGTGTTGAGGATCTGCAGCCGATACGCATCTCCACTCTCTGAGCAGCCAAGCTCCGGGCCCGCATTTCCCGTCCGATGATCGTCTTGTACCTGTAAATGGCGTTCTCGACCATACTTCGGCGAGTATATCCCGACCGCTTATGCCACTCCCGCCTGCCTATACGATCAACCGAATATGCCTATTGCGATCTCTTAGCGCCGAGTTGGACCTCGGGTTCAACCGCGCGTTGCGGGTGGGCATGATGATGACTTTTGTCTACCGCTCCGGGCGGTGCTGGTAGAGCTCTTGGTAGACGCGTTCCTTATCATGTCCGGCCTGCGGATAATAGTGCCCACAAACTACGCATTCCATGCGGAATTTCTTTCTTGAAAATACGGAGAATGGCTGCTATAATATCCGCATCAAGAGCGGAGAATGGGTCCATACATCCATCACCTGACCGATTGGCCCAAGTTGTACTGGAATCAGAGGGCTCTGGCTGTCCCGCTCGCTGAGGTGCGCCTGCGGCAGGGGCGCTTCATCGGGAAGATGGAGAGTCTCGGCTTTCCCCAACAGGATGAGGCTGTGCTCCAATCGCTGACCCAGGATGTCGTAAAGTCCAGCGAGATCGAGGGCGAATTCCTCGACTTCCATCAGGTAAGATCCTCCATCGCGAGGCGTCTCGGCATGGAGATTGCGGGCCTTCTGCCCGCGGATCGCCGCGTGGATGGCGTGGTCCAGATGACGATCGAGGCCACGCAAAACCATGCCCAGCCATTGACCAAGGATCGCCTGCTCGGCTGGCACGCGGCGCTATTCCCCGATGCCCCGTCGAATATCCGGATCGGCGCGTGGCGCGACGATGCCAGGGGTCCGATGCAGGTCGTGTCCGGCGCGATGGGCCGCGAGCGCGTCCATTTCAAGGCTCCGCCGGCCGGGCGCCTGGAAGCCGAGATGGGGACGTTTTTCGGTTGGGTGAACCATATCGGCGATATGGACCCTGTGTTGAGGGCCGCTGAGGCCCATCTTTGGTTCGTGACGATCCATCCTTTCGACGACGGCAACGGCCGGGTCGCGCGCGCGATCGCCGACTGGGCGCTGGCGAGATCCGAAAACAGCGCACGGCGCTACTACAGCATGTCGGCGCAGATTCGCCGGGAACGCAAGGCGTATTATGATGTCTTGGAAAGCACGCAGAAAGGCACGCTCGACATCACGGATTGGATGCTCTGGTTCCTGGGCTGTCTGGACAGGGCCATCGCCGGGACGGAGGCGACGCTCGCCGCTGTTTTTGAGAAGGATCGTTTCTGGAAGACGCATACCCGCCTTGCGCTCAACGACCGGCAGCGCCTGATGCTGAGCAAACTGTTGGATAGGGACTTTGAAGGGAAGCTGACCTCGTCGAAGTGGGCGAAGCTGGCCAAATGCTCCCAGGACACGGCTCATCGGGATATCGTCGAGTTGATCGAGCACGGCATCCTGGTCAAGGATCCCGCCGGCGGACGAAGCACGAGCTATTCCTTGAAGGGGTTTGAATTTGGGCCAAGCATGATTGGGGATACTTGAAGGCTGCCGGCCGGGACGGGCCGGGAGCTACAAGGCTCGAAAGCTCAAAAGGCTAACCTCAATGATCAACGAGCTCTCCATAGGCCACGCCTATGAGGCTTTCGGGCGCCCCTGCCAGACCAGCAAGCCTTGTAGTCCTGGATGAGTCTGGGACGCCGAACAACGGCGCCTCTTGAGACGGTGGTTCCCGATAAAGAAGAGGTGTAAGCGACGAAGCCCGCGCTAGGGCGCGGGCTTCGTCGCTGAGATGGGTGCGGGGGTGGGATTTGAACCCGCGACCTCAAGGTTATGAGCTTCGAGCCTCCCAAAACGGCCCGCTCAGAACCTCTCCGTCGAGAACCCCCCTGGCGGCGCCTCGCGCCCGCCCCAGGAACCTTGTGGTTCTCGATGATTGTGGCAAATCCCAATTTGCGTAACATCCCCCACTCAAAAATGAAGTGGCCCTACGAGTGCGCCGAGGGTAGCATGCAATCATCGTTTCCGGCATCCCGATTGGGACAGCCCCCGGAGCGCTTTACTTTTTGAAACTTCGGCTGGGCCTTTGGCCCTGTCGGGGCTAAGGGGAAACTGCTATCATCCCCTCGTGCCCTCCAAGAACGGCAACAACCCCGCGACCCAGGCTCAGTTGAAGGCGGTTGAGAAGGCGCTCAAGGCCGATATTCAGAGATTGGCCAAGGCCGTCGTAACCGCTGACGCCAAGGCGGATCAGAAGATCGAGACCCTGAGGACGGAGATGGGCCGGGGGTTCAACCGGGTCACGAGCGCTATCGACTCCTTCCTGGGCCGTCTGGAAACCTACGCCCGCGAGTCCGTCACCATTTCCAAGACGCTGGATGCCCACGGCGAGAAGCTCCAGGACCACGACAGAAGGCTCGCCACGCTGGAATCGAAGCGGTAGGACCGACTCCCCACGTCGCAGCAGGCCGCAATCGCCAGGGCGGAACCTTGTGGTTCTCGATGACCTTTTTTGGGGGCTCCTGGCTGGTGATCTCCGGGTCGAGGACATCGTATCGAGGGGGGGCCCGCGGGTCGGCCGTGGGGCCCAGAAAAATCCGCCAGGGAGCAAAGAAGGACTCGATGATGGCGGCAGCGCGCCGATATTTCAGGCGCCGGTCCCTTGCACAAGATCCGCTGAGACTATTCGTCCTGCATGGAGTCGGGCAGCTCGATCTTGGAAGGCGGGAAACCGAGGATGTCCCGCTCGGCCGCGTGGAGATTCCGAAGATAACGAGCCACGTCCTGAGCACGGGCATCCATCGAGAACCAGTCCGCGGCGGCCGCGAAGCGGGCAACGAGCCGTTTATGGCCGACCAGTTCTCTCTGAGCCATCGCGCGGATGTCGTTCTTGTCGTCGCTGTTGTAGCGCTTGAGCTTGCTGAGCACGACGTCGCCAATATCGAGAACCTCGATGTTGAAGTTCTTGAGGGATAAGCTCGGAAGAGGGTGGAAAACAGGCCGCTGCGGCAGGAACAGGATCGCTCCGTCCACCACGTCGATATGGATGCGGAATTGTCTGTGGATGTCCGTCTTTTCCCCGGCCAGGGTGAGCAGCTGGTCTTTGATGGCCGGTGGGCCGTCCTTGACCTCCAACACATCCGCGTCTTTGGTCCCGCGCTCGTAGTCGCATCGAAGCATCAGCGCGGCCGATCCGATGATTCGCAGATTGAGCGGTTCTCCGCCGATCGCCTTCCACTTCGCGTCGATTTCCGACAGGAATTCTCTAATCAGCGCCACGGGCGCCTCTTAATGCTCTTACGAAATCATCAACCTCGATCCCCGTGGCGATCTTCCATCTTTGCGCTATGGGAGAAAGGTTCTCGATGACCTCTTTGAGGGTCTCCTGGCTGGTGATCTCCGGATCGAGGACATCGTATTGAGGGGGGACCCGCGAGTCGGCCGTGGGGCCGGGAACAATCCGCCAGGGAGCAAAGAAGGACTCGATGATGACGGCGGCGCGCCGATATTTCAGGCGCCGGTCCCTTGGCAAAACTTGGGCGCTTTCCAACCGGATCGCTTCCAGGGTGCAGTCGATGGCCCATCCCAATCGGTTCTCCAGGCCGAGCGCTGCGAATTCGTTCCTCAGGCGTGTCAGATTGAATTGTCCGGCGTGGTTGACAAAGACAGGGGCCACGGCGGCAATCTGCCTGGAGGAATCGGCGGAAACGAGCGTTTCGCGAATCGTATCGATCGCGCGCTTGAGTCTTTCCGTGGGGAGGATGTCGGTGCTTTCGACGAGATGGCTGGCGCCCTGTCTTGCCAGGGCATTCTGAATCTGGTTCCCGGCGGGGGCTTTCTCTGGAAAGAAGTAGTCGATCTGCACGTTGAAGTGCTTTAGAATAGTCAGTAGCTGCCGGGCCGTGAATTCTCTCTTCCCGTGCTCCAGTTGAGACAGATGGCCCTGCGTAATGCCAAGCAAGGCGGCTAGACGCTGTTGCGTCCAGCGCCGTTCTTTGCGCAGCTCGCGCAGGCGCGCTCCAATGGAGATCGCGGGTGTCTTTATATCCATATCGTATTAGAAATAATAATATACCTATAGAAATATCATAATACATAAATCCTTATTTTTCAAGGGCTATATCTTTTACGATGCGGGCGGCCGCTAGCTCCATAAGGCCGCGATGTTGACTATTGTGACACGATCGTTGTCATTTATCCAACAGTCGCTGGAATCCTTTCAAGCGCTGATCCGGAAGGACGGCGCGCGCGTGGGTCTCGGGGTCTTCGAGAGGAAAAGAGTGGTGGAACTCAGGTATAGGCTTTTCGCAGCGCCCGCTTGGCCGCCGGGTTGCCGTATAGCTATTGCGGGGGGGTGCGCAGATTAATATTATTAGTCATCTCCCCAGGTCTCCATTCCCGGTTCCGATCACCGCGTCTGGGGGGCAAGACCGGGTCCGCCGGACCGGCGGGTAAAAGGATTTTTGTGCGCAATCCGCGGACTCAATTGGAGGAAGTCATGATCAATCTCCGACGCTCATTGTCGGTTTTGACGGAGATCCTTTTGCTGGTGGCCCTGGCGGCGCCGAGCATGTGGGGGGAGGCCGGGACATCGGCCGGGCCCCTGGTCTTGGACGGCGGCACCGATATCGTCCTGGGCGAGGGCGCGGGCCGGTCCACCGCCTTTTCCCTGGGGACGCTGGGCCTGACCCCCGGCGACGCGGCTTACGAGCGTGTCGCGCCCATCGCCGCCATGGCGTCGGATTTCAGCGCCGCTTTTCCGCAGAGCCGGGAGGTCTTCGACGTCATCCTCGGGAATCCGGCGTATCTGGACATCGCCGCCGGGCCTTTCAAGGCCGGGAGCGCCGCATCTCTGGCCGCCAGCTTCGGCGCGGGCGGCGGAAACCATACTTATAACGGACGGAGCTATGGCACGTACTTCGCCCAACCCACCGAGGTGACGTTGGCGGGCCGTGGCGCGGCGCAAGCGACGGATTACCGGCTCAACGGGACCGTATTCACCAGCCCGTTGGTGCTCGACCTCGACGGCGACGGCGTTCTCTCCGCCTCGGGCGGGGACTGGATGCCCCATGAGAGCAGGCTCCGGGGCCCTTTCGCCGCCTTTGACATGGACGGCGACGGATTCCGGGACGTGACCGAATGGATCGCCGGCGGTGACGCGCTCTTGACCGATTCCCCCGAACCGCGAAGCGGACGCGACCTTTTCGGATCGGCGGGGGGATGGCAGGACGGATTCCAGAGCCTCGCGCTAAGACGCGACCGGGACGGAGACGGCCTGGTTTCCGGAGCGGAGATCGACGGCCTTTATGCTTGGCGGGACTATAACGGCGATGGCATCGCTCAGGACGGCGAGGTCGAGCCCGTGTCCGGCCTCGGCATCAGCTGGATCTCCACCGGGCACGAGGGCTTCAAGTCCGTATTCGGGAAGGAGGACGGCTCCCGGGGGACCGTTTGGGACTGGTGGCCCAACTACGCCCGGGCCAACCGCCTGCCGGAACCGGCCGGTGGGCAGGGCCCGTCCTTTATATCCCGGAAGGATCACCCGGATATCGGCGTGTTTTCGCTCTTCGGCGAGCGAGGCCGCGGCCTGGAGACCGAGGTGGTGAAAGTCGGTTTCAACGCGGCTACCGGCACATGGCCGAGCGAGGGGCTCGATCCCGACGCGTTCCACCTGGCGCTTCTGCTTCGTGGCGGCCGGGTGGCTCTGGGCTATGACGCGGCCGGGGTCCCGGCGCGCGCGCGCCTGGCCGCTCTGCGCTTCGGCAAGCGAGGCGGGATCGAAAGAGTGGACTTCGTGCCCCTGCCGTTTGAGAGCGTGTTCCAGATGGCCGCGGCGCCCCCGGAGGGGAACAATATCCTCGTCCTGGGAAACGGCGGGTCGCGGGTCGCGATGGCGGATCTCGCCTCGGGCCGGGTCGTGCCGGAGGGCGGGCTCGACCTGGCGGCCATCGGCCTTCGGGCCTCGGGGGTCGCCGGGTACCGGAGCGGCTTCTGGTTCACCGCCTGGAGCCTCGACGAGGATGGGGCGATCGTGGAAGAGCGCATCTGGTCTTTCACGCCCAAAGGCCTCAAGGCGGGCCTCTCCATGGACGCCTTGCGCCGGGAGCGGGGAGGGATCCTCAGCACTTTTTTCACGGGGCCGGAGGAAGGCTTCGTGACGGCGCCCTCGCCGGACGGCCGGGGGGAAGATCTGTGGGCCATTGAGGAAGGCGGGCGCACGCTGGTGGCTTCGGCCGACGCGTTCGGCGGCCTGGCCGCCGTTCCCGGAGCGGTGGCCTATGTCGCGCGCTCGGGGGACACTTACGGGCTTTCGGTTTGGGCCCAAGGCGAGACGACCGCGATCGCCCGCGGCCTTGAGCCGCTTTTCTATCCCTTCCTTTCCCCCGGAGCCCGGGCCGTGGTGGCGGCCGAGCTTCTGCCCGGAAGCGGCGCGATCCGGTACTCCGCGGCATCGGCCGGCGGGGGCTGGGAGCTTGCGCCCTTGCTCACGACCGGGCCGGGCCAGGGCAAGATCGCGAGCGGAGCCTTCGCCCACTACGGGGCCGGGGGCATCGAAGTGGTGCCGGTCCCGGATTAACCGGGGCCGGGGAGATTCTCGGGATCGCCCTGCCCAGGCGCATGCGGATCCCGGACCTGGGGCCGAAAATGTAGTGCCAACTTTCGACCCCAGATACTGGAAATTCCAGTACTTTTCCTAATTTACTGCGGAAGTTGGGCTAAGGCGCGGGCTTCTTCGCTGAGATGGGTGCGGGGGCCCTGGGTCCGCTTGGGGTGATTCATGGCTATAAACTCCGGATGGACCTTCAATACCCAGACTCGAGGGTACCCAGTGTAGCCCATCGAAGAGTCATTCACCAATGCCCTGCCGGAGCAAAGCGCACCTTGCCCAACCCCTTGGCACGCCTCTATAATGTCGTGTGATCAGGGATCGGAATGCTCAGTCCCAAAAGCTGTGCCAAGGCCCCCAAGAACCCTTCGGCCTGTCTCAGTGCAAGGCCATATACCATGCGCTAAGGCCCGTCTCGATGGCAATCCTCGCGTAAATACGTTGCCCACCAGGCGCGGGGACGGCGAGCGCTCATGGCGGTGTTTGTGCGGGGATTCCGAACGGGCTTACCGGCATCGGAGCCGGGACTGCTCACGCCTGCGTCCTAAAATCGGACGGCGATGTCGATTGCTGTGGGGTCAGGAACCCGGAAGGGGAGGATTATACTGGAGGAGATGCTGTGGGCGTGGCGGTCGGCGCGACGCATGCCTGCATCCTGAGATCGGACGGCAATGTCACGTGCTATGGAAACAACGGCCATGGCGAAGCGGAAGATTATCTTGGGGGTGATGCGGTAGGCGCGGCGGCTGGGAATTATCATACGTGCATCCTGAGAGCCAACGGCAATGTGCATTGTTATGGGCGTAATTATCGAGGCGAATCGGACGATTATCTCGGAGGGGACGCGGTGTGACGGCCAGAATCACACTTGCATCCTGAAGGCGGACGGCGTGTTTTGTGGGCCCCGCCGTATCTCCGGCGAGTCCTTTCCCGCGTGAAGCTTGGGTCGCGACTATGGCCGACTCTCTGGCCCGATCTGTTGCGTTTACGTGCTCGGCGCCGCTTCCGCCGTTATCGCGAGCTTGAATATCTCGGTCACGTCGCTCGAGAATGCGAACTCGAATCTCGGGTCCAGCACATAGGCTTTGATCTTCAGCTTTGTGCGCAGCTGCTTTTCGGACGGGCAATCCTGGAGCAGCACCGCGACCGGTTTGGCGAGATTGACGTATCGGGAAGTGACGGCCGCCTCCCATGCGATCCGCTTGGCGGCCAGTAGGTCGGCGTCGGGCGGCAGCAGTATGTCGGTGACGACCTGGCAGGTCAGTTCTCCGGAATTGGCGTTCGAGATCGTCCGGTTGACGATTTCGGCGTTGGGGACGGTGACCAGATTGTCATCGGACGTGACAAGACGCACCGTCCGCAGCCCGATACCGACCACCTCGCCGTAGTGTTCTCCGATCCGGATCTTGTCCCCGACTTGGAAAGGCCTATCCAGAATGATGACCAACCCACCGAAGATGTTTTTGAGGATGTCCTGAGAGGCGAATCCAATGGCCACTCCGGAAGCGGTCATCACCGCGAAAAAGGATTCCCTGGTCGGGGAGAAGATCCACCGGAATACGATGTAGGCGGCGGCTGCCCAGATCAAGACGCGGACCACGGGAATACCCTTCTTGAGGAAGCGGTATCGCGCGCTGCGCTCACCGAGAAGGTCGAGGATATAGATGCCGATGTAGATGGTCAGCCACGCCAAAGCGAATAGGAATGCCGTCGCGACGATCTTGACGCTCAGTCTCGAAGCGCTGCGGCGGACCTCTCCCAACCCTTGTTTCCCCGCGGCCAGCGCCGCGGACATCCCCGGGGCGTTGCCGCGCATTTCCTGCCGAGGCGCGGCGTTCTCTTCGGCCGGGGGCGGCGAGGAGGCGGGACTCGCGTGCGAAAATCCCGCGGTCCAGCAAGCGGCGAATACCAGAAACGACAGAGTGAGAGGCAGCCCCTTAATCATGGATGAAATTCCTGTCTCGCAGCGCCTCCAGAACCGGCCCGAGCAGGATGGGATTGGGAGAATATCGGGACTCCGATCCTTCCTTTCGGCGGACGGAAAAGATCTGCCTGTGGGCCAGGTAGTCGAGCAGGGTCCGGCTTTCGGTCAGGGTGGATCGAAGCATTTGAGAGTAAAGAGAGGGGGTCAGGTGGTCGTGCTCCAGCGCGTAAAGCATCCCGAAGAGCTCGCCCAGAGTGAGTTCGCCCAGCGTCTCTTTGCGAAATGGCGCAAGCGGGGCGACGCGCACTTGGCGCCGGCCCACGCTCCGGGTGGAACGGAGCCAATGGTAAAGCGCGGCGTGAAGATTACGGTCGTCGGTGGCGTGCAGCGTATCGAAGAACTCCTCGCGCAGTATAGTCTGACGTCTTTCGGGGTCCTTGACCTTGCGGAGCTTCCACCGGATGTCCGTTGAAAGGCCGGGGCCTGCGGTAAACTCCAGATCGTAGCCGCTGACCTCGTGCCGGGCCATGATCGCGGCTTCGAGTTCCGTGCGGCTCAGGCCCCTAAGGGTGATGGTCGCGTCGAATCGTCTGTTGATGCCGAACGTCTGGTCCAGATACTCCCAGCCGGTCTGGGAGAATGTAATGACCCAGCAGGACTTGCCTTCTGTGCCTGAAAGGAGGGAGAATAGCGCGCGCATGGCACCGAATCCGCCGACTCGTCTAAGGTGAAGCATGCTCCCGCCTTCGATGATGATCACCGGCTTGTCGGGCAGGCCGCGGATGGCGGAGGCAAGCGTTTGGACGTCTCTCGGCCGATCGCCTCCGGGCAGCTCAACGGCTTTCGATATGAAATCCACAAAGTCGGACTCGGACCTTAGGTGACTGTCGGGCTGCGTCCAAATGGGTTCTTTGTCCGAGAAATATCTTTGCAGGGCGCACCGAAGGAAACTAGTCTTTCCCGTGCCCACCGGTCCGGTGACCGCCATGGCGGCGGAAAGGTCCGCATCGAGCCGCTGGCGGATCGTCCGGACGGCCGGCATGAAGGGCTCCCTTCCGGTCAGGAAGTCTTCATCGGTCAATGGCTCGGATCGGAACAACCGCTGGTAGAGGGGCGGCGTGTCCTTGATCGCGAACTCGACGGTAGCCTCCTCAAGGGTCGCCTGGGAGGGCCCGATCTGGGGTTTAATGATCCCCAATCCCTCTTGGACGCGGACAAATAACTTGCTCCAACGGGTCCGCAGCACTTCTGCCCATGTGCGGGTGGAACGCAGTCTGCGTTGTCCCCGCTCTTCGAACAGGCGCCAGGAAGACAGCAGTGATTCTGCCGCGGCAGCCACCCGTTCGCCGAACGTGTCGGCAACGTCGCAGTCGTTCCTGATTCGCCTGCCGGCTCTTTCCACAACGGAGGTGACGGATTCCATGAGCGCGCCGCAGAAGATATCGGCTTCTTTGGGGAGCCTCTCCAGCCTGGCGCCGGTGCGGTCGAGTCCATCGAGCGCAAGCTGGAGGGCTTCCTTGCGGGCCAGTTCATCGGAGTCTCCGTCGTTCTCGAGCAGCGCTCCCGCCGAGTGCAGGTTGAACCTGGCTATCTTGGCTGTTTCCTGCATATGGGTGGCGAGGTTCTCGTACTGCTGGTCGAACGTCTTGGCGGGCGGGCCGAGTTCTTCGATCAGGTCTTTTAACAGGACTTCTGTCAGTATGGAACGGAACGGCACTTGGCGTACTCTGCCCTGAGCCCGCGCCTTGCCAACCAGTCCTGTCAAGAACAGCGCCACGCGGCGCTGAAGCTTGAAGGCGGTGACAAGCAGGGTGTCTCCGGGTTCAAAGCTGAGCTGTTCCTTTATCTGCCGGACGCGGTATCCGGTGGGAGACCCGTGCGTCAACCTTTGCAGAATGGATCGCATGCTTTCCATGGCGGCCCGGCCCGGCGGGACTCTCGCTGCGGCAAGGTGATGCTCGGAGGCGGCGTTCAGCAGCAGGTGGCCTATCTTGCGGGCTTCGGCCTCCAGGCTCTCGATCAAAATCGAGGGCTTCTCTTTCTGGAAAGAACTCCGGATTCTTGCCGCGGAAAGCCGGCATTCCTCAAGGAGCGTGAGGGATAAGCGCTGGGCTTCGGATCTCGCGCCTTCCGTCGCCTCCGAGTAGGCGGAGGATGCCGCTTGAGTGATTTCTCGGAGAACCTTGGAGATGTCCTGCTCGAGCTGTTCCGATTGGTCGTCGGTATCGGCGCCGGGGATTTCGGCGGGGAAGGCGGTGATCCAGAACCGCCGAATAGAGCTCCAGAGGGCCCTGGCTGAGATCGCGACAATACGGATCGTATGGCTGATGAGAAATAACAGGATGAGTGCTCCGACGCCTACCCCAATGAGCTTGGTGCCGTAGGTGAAGTCGCCCAATGCGGCCACGGGCTCATTGATCCACCTGATAACCCCGTGCCAATACGATGCAATCCTGTCTGCAGATGCCATCGATCGGAGCCTAGCATAGAAGCGGGCAGAAGGAATAGTCGATAGTCTCCCGAAGTCGTGCATGAGCTTGGCTTCCGGATGGGATAGGGCACGCCAAACCCTGCAAGGGAAGGTGGGCCAAGAATGTAAATCCAAGTGCGTCCGGAACTTGCGCCGGGAGAAGCTTCTCGACCTTCCTGGTCGATGTGTCGTCCGAGATGCCGCGCCCTGCTTGCCGGCTTCATGACCGCGTGCGCGATTATGGGACACTATCGAATAGTCGCGATCTGTGGATCGGCGCGGAGGACCGGCAAAAGTGATAGAATGGCTTTCCCAGGGGCGAGGACTTCTTCCGCATTTTCCAGTCTTGCCCGCGATTGGACGCAGGCGCTTATTCTTTTGAGCGGGATCAGCGGCGCCGGCTAATGGAGCGCTTATGGATGGTTTTGAAACGGTTCTGAGGCGGATCCTGCATGACCCGGTCATCGGGAAGATTGTCCTGGCAGGCTGCGGCATCGTCGTCATCTTCGCCATCAGCGGATGGGTCGCCCGACGGGTAGGAGACCGGCTCAGTGATAATGCGGCGATCTATCGGTGGCGAAAGCTGTTGGGGATCGGCAGCTGGGTATTGGCGGCGGCTTTTCTGGCGTTCGTATTCAGCGATAGGCTGCGCTCCCTTTCGCTGGCTTTCGGCGTGGCCGGCGCCGGCATCGCCTTCGCTCTCCAGGAGGTCATCGCCAGCGTGGCGGGCTGGGTCGCTATCTCGATGGGGGGGTACTATCGGCCGGGGGACCGCATCCAACTGGGGGGGATCGTGGGAGATGTCATAGATATCTCGACCTTCCGGACGACCATCATGGAGTGCGGCGGCTGGGTGGCTGGAGATCTGTACAGCGGCAGGCTGGTGCGGGTGGCCAACAGTGCCGTGTTCAAGGAACCCGTTTTCAACTACACGGCGGATTTCCCATTCTTGTGGGACGAGTTGAAGGCGCCCTTCCGTCATGGCAGCGACTTGCAGGAGGTGTCGGCGTTGATGTTGGCCGCGGCGGCCGATGTCGTGGGCGAGTATACGGCAGGTGCAAAGGGGGTGTGGAAGGATGCCCTCAAGAAGTATCGCATCGAAGAGGAGCCTGTCGCGCCGTCCGTCTCCATGATGTTCGATGAGAATTGGATCATCTGTACGGTGCGGTACGTGGTGGATGTCAAGAAGCGGAGGTCCTCCCGGAGCGCCATCTTTTCATCGATATTGGCGCGAGTCGCGGCGACGGAAGGGAAAGTCCAGATCGCGTGCTCGACCCTCGAGGTCTCGCTGCATAAATAGCGGCTGTACAAGTTCGGCCGCGGAAGTCCCTGCCTGCCTGGGGCATTGCTAACGGCGTCAGAAGTTGAGTTTGTTGAGTAATTCCCGATGTGGCCTCCAGTTAGTCAACAGACTCGACGCTTCAATAAACAAAGTTGCGGTATGAGCGAAGAAGCCCGCGCTAAGGCGCGGGCTTCTTCGCTGAGATGGGTGCGGGGGCGGGATTTGAACCCGCGATCTCAAGGTTATGAGCTTCGAACCTCCAAAACCGGTCCGCTCAGAACCTCTCCGTCGAGAACCCCGCCGGCGGCGCCTCGCGCCCGCCCAGGAACCTTGTGGTTCTGGATGATTGTAGCATATCCGATTTTACGTAACATCCCCCATCAAAGGCTGGAGTGGTCTTGCCTGTTCGCCGCGGGGGGATGCAATCATCGTCGCCGGCATCCTCGCCCGCCACATCGGCGGAGAACGCGAGATTCTAGAAAATCATTCCCATGCTGAATGCCTTCTCCATATGCAACCGGCCTCAATCAGCACGGATGCTCCAAGAAGCCCCGACCGCGGCGAGACTCGTCCATTTCCCGGGGCGGATCGGACTCATTTCCAGACCCGCCACCATTTCTTCGCATCCCTCAGTGGTCCGGCGGGGGCAAGAACCGACGGCCGGGAGGCGACGGCTTGCTGAACGCCTTGCTCGATCATCGGCTTGCCGCAACATCTCATCGGTTCAGGCACCGGCAGCGCGAAATATTGCGTGTGGTTTTTGTTCACGACACAGACATACTGCGGCATTTGGGTCCCCCTTGTTCAATCCCGGGTCCGAAGATGATGGAGCCGGTACCATCTTGAGTACGGGTGCCGTTATCCCCCCGCTTCGTCCCTCCCGCCATTCCGGGATTGCTGCCGGGTGGGGAAAGTACGGACCGACGCGCCCTTTGGTTCGCCCACTGCTGCGCCTACCGGCTGAGCAGCAACCGCCGGCTGTCGCGCAGACCGCGCAAGTATCATTGGCTTGCTGCAACACTGCGGGGGCAGGGTCTCCGGCTCCCCGCAGGAATATCTGTGGCCACCATTCACGACACATATGTACTCTGTTAGCATTCTGGTCCCTCTTGTGTGGCGCTTCGATTATCCAGCGCCTTTGAGACATGCGGCACATCTTCAACGCAGGCTGTGTTTTTAGGCAGGCCCCTCCTTCAACGCTCGGAGGACGGACTTCGCATCCAGCGCGGTTCGCAGCTTGTAGACCGTCCTTTCGTCGCAGAACTTTCTCCGCTCATAAGACGAGATGTGGTGGCTCAGTGAATCCTCCGCGAGGAGACACAAGAGGAGCACAAACGGCGGGATCTGCGACTGTCGCGTGGACGCTATGCCATCCGGCGCGATCCCGATGGCGAGGCGCGTCTCCTTGAGACCCGCCACGCTTTGTTTGATGATCGCCACGCGATCGAAGTGTTCGGCGAAACCTGACTGAAGGGCTTCTCTGATCGTCTTGGCGATGTGATCGCAGTTTTGGAAGATCTTTCCGGAGTCGTGCAGCGCTCGGGGTACCAGTTCGTCCATCGCATCGAACATATTCTTCGATTGCAGAGGCAGCACGATCGCGCTTGCCGGGATGTCCCATAGAAGTCGTGTCTTCATTCGAGCTTCCTCCGCGTTAGATGCCGAAGACGGTTTTGTCGCAGTGGCGGCGGATCCACTGGGAAAGTCGGATCTTGCGGTGGTCCCGCAGGCACCGCAGACAAACCGCATCCCGGCCCATGTCCAGCGGACGGCGACCAGCTGAGCGGCGCAGCTGGGGCATTTCTTGCCATGTGATTTGGCCATATTCCGTCCTCGCATGATCGGCTGCGTCCGACTTGGCATCAAAAAGCCTTCTCCATGATGCGATCCGGCACCGCACAAAGCCGCTCTTTGAGTCCGAATAAACTCATGGGGAATCCCTTAGCCATAAGGTCCGAGAGCCTGCCATGCGGTCCTTAGCCTCGGGATTCCCCGCCCGGCCTGCAGAGCTGGCGCGGTCGATGTGCTTGCTGATCGCGAAAGACGCGCGCTTTTCGTCCGCGGCTCTAGCCGCTACCGGCGTCCCCATTTCCATTCTTCATGGTACTCCCAGCTGGCCATGGCGTGGAGTTCTTTGAGTTGCTCGGCCTTTTCCTGGAGGCAGGCCCGCATCACATCGCCTACGGAGAGGAGGCCGAGGCACTTCCCATCCTTCTCGATCAAGAGATGCCGCAGGCGTCGACCCAGGAAGATATCCATGAGCGCGTAGATATTATGCGTATGAGGATAAGATCTGGGCCGCGTGTCCATTTTATCGCCCAGGCGCGTGCTGCTCGGGTCGAAGCCGGAGGTCAGTGTATCGCGCATGAGGTCGCGTCCGGTCCAGATGCCGACAATCCGCTCTGCGTTTTTGACGGCAATGGCGCTGATTTTATTGTCTACCATCACACGCAGAGCCTCTAGGATCATCGCATCCTGCGGCATTGAGATGACGCCTCCGCCCTTCTCGCGCAACATATCCTCAGCAGTATTCATGCTTGGCCCTCATGTTGTCGGACATCCGGCGAGCTGTTTGACGAGATGACAGGCGATCCTTCGGCACCCGTGCTATTGAGCCCGTCGAAGTCCGGCTTGGTGAGTCATAGTCCCCTTGCATATTCTCTCGACTTCGGCCGCATCGATCCGCGCGTCAAATGTCGGGCCTGAATACGGCACCGTTCGGGTGTCTATTCGTGGGCTCCTTGAATCTGAGCTACTCCATGATGCGGTCCAGCGCCGCATGGAGACGCCCAAGCTCCGCGCTGGTGTATCCAATCCGCTTCCGTTTGTATGCCACTCCTGCTTCCTGCTCGAGCAGGTCCAGGGTGCCGGGCTTGATGCCGAAGAGTTGAAGCGCCTCGCCCTTCGTAACGATGATGCTCTTCGAGGGCTTCATGCGGTTCGTGCGCTCATTTTATGCGAGGTCGTCGTCCGAGCGGCGTTCAATCCAGGAGAACAGCGCTGGATGAGACCGCGCAACTCGGGATGTCCGGGATGGTGCGCCAACGACCTCTTCCAGCAACTCAAGGCCCTTGCCCGCTGTCCCATCTCCCAGAGGGCTCTCCCGATCTCGATGCATGCTCTGACGTCCTCGGGGCGGGACCGAAGACGTTCTTCGCATGCCGCCAAGATGCGGGTGATCCCGATCCTGGGAGCCTGTCGATGCACCGTCTGATTGCTCATGCCGGGGGCCATGGTCTTTCCCGCGTCTGAAAAAGCGTGCCCAACCCCGATTTCTCGACGATTTCCTTGAAGCGCATCAGCGCCTGTTGCGGCGAGCTTCCCGCGCCGTTCATCTCGATGCAAAAGAGGTTGTCCGATGGGTCGGAATGATGGAGGCCTCCAGGCTCCTTGAGTTTGAGGACAAGAGCGCGCTCGACACGAATCCCGAAGAGCCGGGCGCTGAGCCGTTGCACATCCGCGATCCCCGGCCCCCAGGATCTCCGGTTGCCAGATCGTTTCCTTGACCATTGACGTCTCCTGTGCTTCTCGCATCCGTTTCTCTATCGTCTAGCGGCCTAGGCGCCCGCTTCCGGAGCGAAGGCCTTGTGTATGGTTGATGAGAGCCGCTTCATCTCCCCCTTTGTGAAGGCCTCCCGCCCGGGCCGCCCATGTATGCCTGCCACTCTTTCAAGGAATCGAAGAGAGCCTTCTATGACCCCCGGGAGTTTGTGGACCCGATCTCTCGAAATCGCCACTGAAGACCTCCGCTAAGGATCAAAATCCCGGGACCGATTGCACGATGGCGGGATTCAAGTCGTGAAACTGTTCGATCCAGCGTGCGCGTTTCGTGCGCAGTTCCAGAGTCAGCGCGCGAAGCGTCGAGGGTTTGTAGTGCTTCTCCGGTCTAAGCTCATCCCAGATGCGGATAGCGGGGATGTTCTTGGGGACTGGATTCAGATTCCGGTCCTGCACCCATCCCTCCTGACTGCCTGCCTCTTGGCGGGCGATAAACTCCAGCATCCTGCAGGCGATATCGGAGGTGATGCGGATTCCGTTCGGGTCCCTTCCGGGCGCGTCCGCCCCGTGCCCGACAGTCCCGACGTTGAAGATATAGGTTTCTATGCTCGGATGGGCTTTCATCAGGTCCAAAAATCTGTTCCCCTCCGCATCCTCCAGGCCGATAATGGCGGGATTGAAACCCACCATGCGCTCAATAGCAGGAACGCGAGAAGGATCATTTGTCGTTTCGCCCGCATTTTCGCCGAGCATGAAGAACGCAGCTGCTTGCTCGGCGGACAACGGCCTTGTGAGCGGCGGTGTGATGGCTCGGCCGCGGGTGAGGAAGACGATCTTGTCGACACGTCCCATGTCCACGGTTTCGGCGGTGTGGGCGATGCGCGATCGAGGCATGACCGCGCGGCCCGGGTTTCCGGGTTGATCGAACGGCGGCCGGCCTCCCTTGGACCGGGCCACATTCTCAAAGATCGCTTCGGGGCTCATGAGGGCGTTGTAGAGGGCGGGTTGGTCATCGAGGGTTATGCCGCATGTCGGGACGAAGAAATCGTTTTCTGTGCCGAAACACCGTCCCCGAGGGCTCAGGATCACGAAGTCCTTCTGGAAAACGGACGCGCACTCCGGTCCGGCCAACCTATGGCCGTCCATGAGGAGCATGGATTTCATCGCGCTGGGCCCGCCGAACAAGAGAATGCCGCAGTCGCGGGTGCCGTCTCCCTGCATGAAACGCAGGAGTTTGGAGCCCGCGCACAGGCCGAGCCCGCCCATACACTTTGCCCGGTGCAGGGCCTGCCTGATGAATGACATCCTGACCGCATCTGCGGCGTCGAATCCGAGCACGAAAGTGACGCCGGTCTCCGGATACGTAAGGGCCAACTGCCGGGGGAGGCGATTCGCCTGATTGCCTTCGATACCCGGCCACTCGGGAAGACAAATCGTCAGGAAATCGGGGTCCGCCGCCGAATTCCAGGCAGGATTTGGCGCCGGGAACAGCGTCCTCGACCAAATGCATGCGATGCTGGCATTCCCTTTGGGAATCAGTAGGCGACAGCGGAACGTGGCGTCGGGATTGTCGCCAAGCATCCTGTCCAGGCTGAGCCACTCGAAGCCCGGCATCCGAGACTTGACGTGTTCTACTATTGCCCGGGCCAAACGAGGATCGATCAGCGTCTGAAACCGGCCGAGAGTGACGCCTTCTTCAGCGGCGACGACCGTATTCCCCTCGTCGCAGACCGTCGCCATCCTGGTGTAATAGGCAGGGGCTCCGGATTCCATGGTCTGCTCATCGGGGCGCGCCATAGTTCTCAACTCGGAATCGGATGGATTCGACAGAATCTTCAGATGGGCAAAGGCCTTCTGCCAGTTCTTCTTCTGCAGTAAACTGCTCGACATGTCTTACCCTCCTCGGGTTGAACCACGGCGCAAGAAGCGGCTAAGGTGAGGCGAATCGGGGGCACAAAGCGGCATCGGCGCTATCGATAGCAACGTGCCTCCAAACCATCCTTAAAGCCAAAATGAATATTTTCTTTTACCATAACGAACAAGCCTTGGCTCTAGATGCAATGGAAGATATGATAATATGCCATTATAGACATATATAAGAGAAAAAAGAGATCACACTTCACCCAAATGCTCCAGCATCCCTTGGCTTTCCTTGAGTTTTTTCCTAAGTATCTCGGCGATGGGCCGCAGAACCTTGAAGATGTCGTGGTCTCGGATCGAGTAATACACCGTGACCTTCTCCTGCCGGAACCTGAGTATTCCCGCATGGCGCAGCAGGGCCAGGTGCTTGGAGAGGCCGGATTGCTCCACCCCCAGTTTGTTGACCATTTCCCCCACAGACGACTCGCGGTTCTTCAAGTATTCGATGATGGCGAGCCGCACGGGATGGGCGAGGGCTTTCAAAAAGTCCGCTTTGATCCTGAAAACCAAGTCCGAGGTGGAGGGTGACTGGTTCGCCATATATGAAAATATGCACATATTATACTTCTCCTGCTTGCTTCATGTCAAGACTACTAGACTTGGACAGTCAAGCTGCGACGGAGAAGGAGTGACCTTTCCCCTGAAACTAAGCCAGACGAATTGATAGTCTGGAATAGGGGTGAGGGGGTGGGATTTGAACCTGCGACCTCAAGGTTATGAGCTTCGCACCTTAGAAAACGGCCCGCTCAGAACCTCTCCGTCGAGAACCCCCCTGGCGGCGCCTCGCGCCCGCCCAGGGACCTTGCGGTTCTCGATGATTGCAGCAAATCCCAATTACCGCAACCTCCGCCATCCCAAAATTGACGCGGCCTTGCGTGTCTCCGAGGGCAGCATGCAATCATCGTTGCCGGCATCCCACGCAATAACTCCTTACCGGCTCCAGCCCGTCTGGCTCGTCCAGACGTCCAGCGTGCCTTCCGAGCAGCCGAACTTGTACTCTCCCCGGTTGTTGCCGGGCTTGCGGGACAGGATCTGGTCGCAGGCGCACCCGTAGGTCGTCGCCGGTTCCAGGTTCGATGAGTCGTAGTGGCCGGGGTTCAGCCGCGCCTCGGCGCGCCAATCGGCCGTGCCGGGGCACTTGTCGTACTCGTCCAGCACCCCGTCGTTGTCCTCGTCCGCGATCGTGAACGCGGTGCTGTGCGTGAAGCCCTTCATCAGCGCGTACGTCGTCTCGTCCTGCACGAACCGCTCGCAGGTGTACTGCGGCAGGGAATTTCCGTTCGCGTCCGCCGCGGCCACGGGCGTCGCGGAGTCGCATTTGTTGCCCGTCTTCGCGGCCCAGGTGATCCGGCGCGGGTCCTTCAGGCATTCGAGCGCCGCGACGACGTTGGCGGCGCTGAAGTCCGCGTCGTCTATGGCGCAGATGCTCGTCTTGTAGGGGAGGACGATGGTCTTCGTCACGCCCGCGGGCAGCTCGAGGCCGCTGATGGAGACCCCGTTGGCCGAGGGGCTGGTCTCGTGGCTTATGTCGATGCCGCCCATATCGATGAGCTCCGAGCTGTCGTCCACGTCGACGAGCGGGGTGCCGTCTTGCTGCTCGATGCTGTAGTCGTAGGTCCCGTCGTCGTTCTGCTCGACGTCCACGGCCGCGTCCACCTCCGGGGGCAGCTCGACGGCGCACAGCTCCGAGCAGCCGTCGCCCGCCGCGGCGTTGTCGTCGTCGCACTGCTCCGGGAACTCGAGCACGGCGTTGCCGCAGGTCTGCGGGTCGCAGGCGTCGCCCAAGCCGTCGGCGTCGGCGTCCTCCTGGCTCGCGTTGCCCGTCGCTGGACAATTATCGATGTCGCCGCAGACTCCGTCCTTGTCGGCGTCGTTGTCCGGATCGGCCGGGCAGGCGTCGCAGGCGTCGCCCAGGGCGTCGGCGTCGGCGTTGGCTTGGCCGGTGTTGGCTGTCGCCGGGCAATTATCGATGTCGCCGCAGACGGTATCGCCGTCGGAGTCGTTGTCCGCGTCGTTCGGGCAGGCGTCGCACGCGTCGCCGATGGCGTCGGCGTCGCCGTCCGCTTGGCCCGTGTTGGCGATCGCCGGGCAGTTGTCGACGTCGCCGCACACGCCGTCGGCATCGGCGTCGTTGTCCGCGTCGTTCGGGCAGGCGTCGCACGCGTCGCCCATGCCGTCGGCGTCCGCGTCCTCCTGGCCGGGGTTGGCGAGCAGGGGACAGTTGTCCGTCTCGTCGGCCCGGCCGTCGCCGTCGTCGTCCGGGTCCACGCAGTCCGCGGCGCCGTCCGCGTCCGCGTCTGGGAAGCCGCCGTCGACCGCGCCGTCGCAGTCATTGTCCAGGCCGTCGCAGAGCTCGGGCGCGCCGGGGTGCACGCGATCGGAGGCGTCGTCGCAGTCCGGCTCGGGATAGAGACAGTCCGCGCCGCCGCTCGCCCCGTACCCGTCCTCGTCCTCATCGACGCAGGAGGGCGCGCAATAGCCCCCTTGCTCGGAGCCGCGGGCGTAGTGCTCGGATAGGACGAGCGCGGGCAAGGCCCTGTCGAATACCGCGACTTCGTCGATGCTGCCGTCGAACCAGTTGGGATCCCCGAGCCGCCATCGGCCGATGTTCAGCGGGTAGCCGTTCTGTCTGAGGCCGCCGTAGGCGTCGCGCGAGGCGACCTCGGCGCCGTCGACGTATAAGCGCAGCCTGCCGCCGTCGTAGGCGGCCGCGACATGCTGCCAGAGGCCCGGCGTAATCGTGCCGGGGGAACTGGCCAGCGGGAACGAGTTGCCGGCCTCGTTGACGAAGTTCGCGCTCAGCCCGCCGTCCGGAGCGACGTGCAGGGCGTAGCTCCACGCCCCCGAGGCGTTCCAGTCGCCTTTGCCGAGGAGCGTCCTGTAATCGCCGGCGTACGTCCTCGCGTTGATCCAAGCCTCCAAGGTGAACTGCTGGGAGACGAAGTCCAGCGCGCCGCCCGCGACCCCGGCGGCCCAAGCCGCCCCGCTGACGGCGCCGTGATTGCCGTATCCCGAGGAGTCGTGGGCGACCAAACCGCCGCCCTCCTCGAAGCGCCAATAGCCGGCCATCCCCGCGGGGCAGCCTCCGGCGCAATAGCCGTCCGCGCCGGCCGCGTGGTGCTCGGCGATCTCGGCCGGGCTCAACGCCCGGTCGTAGACCGCCGCCTCGTCGATGAGGCCGATGAAGGGGTTGGGATCGCCCGAATACCATCTGCCGATGGAGAGGGGATAGTCGTTCTGCCTGAGGCGTCCGTAGGCGTCGCGCGACGCCGCTTCGGCCCCATCCACGTAGATGCGCAGCTTGGCGCCGTCGTAGACCGCCGCCACGTGCTGCCAGGCGTCCCTCCGGACCGAGCCCGGCGGGCTGTTGAGCGCGAAGGAGGCGCCGTCCTCGTTGACGAAGTAGGCACCCAGGCCGCCGTCGGGGTTGACGCGCAGAAGGTAGCTCCACGCGCTCATATGGGTCCACCCGATCTTGCTGAAGATGGCCCTGTAATCGCCGGCATATCCCCGCGGATTGATCCACGCCTCCAGGGTGAACTGCTCGGAAACGAAGTCCAGCGCGGCGCCCGCCATTCCGTCCGCCCAGGCGGCTCCGTGGATCGTCCCGAGGTTGCCGTTGCCGGATGAGTCGTAGGCGTCCGCTTCGCCGCCTTCGTCGAAGCGCCAATAGCCGGCCATCCCCGCGGGGCAGCCTCCGGCGCAATAGCCGTCCGCGCCGGCCGCGTGGTGCGCGGCGACCTCCGCCGGGCTCAACGCCCGGTCGTAGACCGCCGCCTCGTCGATGAGGCCGATGAAGGGGTTGGGATCGCCCGAATACCATCTGCCGATGGAGAGGGGATAGTCGTTGTGCCTGAGGCGTCCGTAGGCGTCGCGCGACGCGGCCTCGGCTCCGTCTATGTAGATGCGCAGCTTGGCGCCGTCGTAGACGGCGGCCACGTGCTGCCAGGCGTCCCTCTGGACCGAGCCGGGCGGGCTGTTGAGCGCGAAGGAGGCGCCGTCCTCGTTGACTAAGTAGGCGGCCAGGCCGCCGTCGGAGTTGACGCGCAGGTGGTAGCTCCACGAGCTGATATGGGTCCAGCCGATCTTGCTGAAGATGGCCCTGTAATCGCCGGCATATCCCCGCGGATTGATCCACGCCTCCAGGGTGAATTGCTCATCGATGAAGTCCAGGGCGGCGCCCGCCATTCCGTCCGCCCAAGCGGCTCCGTGGACCGTCCCGAGGTTGCCGTTGCCCGAGGAGTCGTAGGCGTCCGCTCCGCCGCCCTCGTCGAAGCGCCAATAGCCGGCCATCCCCGCGGGGCATCCCCCGGAGCAATAGCCGGCCGAGCCGGCGGCGTGGTGCGCGGCCACCTCATCGGCGCTCAGCGCCCGGTCGTAGACCGCCGCCTCGTCGATGAGGCCGATGAAGGGGCTGGGATCGCCCGAATACCATCTGCCGATGGAGAGGGGATAGTCGTTGTGCCTGAGGCGTCCGTAGGCGTCGCGCGACGCGGCCTCGGCTCCGTCTATGTAGATGCGCAGCTTGGCGCCGTCGTAGACCGCCGCCACGTGCTGCCAGGCGTCCCTCCGGACCGAGCCGGGCGGGCTGTTGAGCGCGAAGGATGTCCCATTCTCGTTGACGACGTAGGCGCGCAGGCCGCCGTCGGGGTTGACGCGCAGGTGGTAGCTCCACGAGCTGATATGGGTCCAGCCGATCTTGCTGAATATGGCCCTATAATCGCCTGCGTATCCCCGCGGGTTGATCCACGCCTCGAGGGAGAAGCGGTCGCCGGCCAGGTCCAGGCTTGGCGAGCCGGGCACCTCGACGTATGCGCTGACTCCGGTCAAGCCCAGCGCCGGCGAATGAGGCACCTCGACGTGCGCATGAGAGCGGCCCAGATTCAGGCTTTCGGAAGGCGGTACCGCGACATGCGCACCGGCGCCGGCCAGCTCCAGGTTGGTCGAGGAAGGGACCTCGACATAATCATCGGCTCCGTCGAAGCGGAGAGCCCGGCCGACCTTCCCGGCGGCGGACGCCGCGCCCGCGATCGTCCCGGGGCTCGGGCCGGCGGAATCGAAGGCCGTGGTCCCGCTTTCCTCCTCGAAGCGCCAATAGCCGGCCGCCCCGGCCGGAGCGCCGGCGTTGTCGCAGGCGTCGACTTCGTCGGGCGCGCCGTCGCCGTCGGAATCCGGGAAGCAGGCGCTGGGCTCCGCGGCGCAGCTGTAGCCCGCCTCGACCGCGCACGCTGCGGAGCACCCGTCGCCGCCGGAGGCGTCGCCGTCGTCGCACCGCTCGGTGAAAGGGAAGATATCCCCGTCTCCGCAGGCGGGCCGGGCCGTCTCGCAGTAGCCCTCGCGGGCGAAGCCGTTGCGGTAATGCCGCTCGATCTCCTCGGCCGGCAGGGCCCGGTCGTAGACCGCCGCCTCATCGATGGATCCGTCGAACCGGTTCGAATCGGCCGCGTACCATCTTCCGATGGAGGCCGGATATTCGTTGCGTCGGATCCTCCCGTGCGCCTCCCGCGACGCGACCTCGGCCCCGTCGAGATAGAGGCGCAGGCTGCCGCCGTCGTAGACGGCCGCCACGTGCTGCCAGACGCCGGTCTGGAGCGCGCCGGCGTAGCTGGTCAGCGAGAACGTGGCGCCGGTCTCTGCGGCGAAGCCGGCGAGCAGTCCGCCGTCCGAAGCGGCGTGCAGGTGGTAGCTCCACGAGCTGCTGTCGTCCCAGCCGATCTTGCCGATGACGGCTCTGTGATCGCCGGCGACCTTTCTTGGGTTGATCCAGGCTTCCAGGGTGAACTGCTGGGAAACCAGGTCCAGCGCGGCGCCCGACATCCCGGCGGCCCGATCCGCCCCGTAAACGGCCCCGTCGTTGCCGTTCCCGGAGGAGTCGTAGGCGTCCGCCCCCGCGCCCTCGTCGAAGCGCCAATAGCCCGCCATCCCCGCGGGGCAGTCTCCGGCGCAGTAGCCGTCCGGGCCGGCGGCGTGGTGCGCGGCGACCTCATCGGCGCTCAGCGCCCGGTCGTAGACCGCCGCCTCGTCGATCATCCCCTCGAACCAGTTGGGATACCCCGCGTGCCACCTTCCGATGGAGACCGGATATTCGTTGCGCCTGAGGCTTCCGTACGCGTCCCGCGACGCGATCTCGGCCCCGTCGAGGTAGAGGCGCAGGCTGGCGCCGTCGTAGACGGCCGCCACGTGCTGCCAGACCCCGGTATTGAGCGCGCCGGCGTAGCTGGTCAGCGAGAACGCGCCGCCGGTTTCGGCGGCGAATCCGGCGTACAGCGCCCCGTCCGAGGCGGCGCGCAGCTGGTAGCTCCACGAGCTGCTGTCGTCCCAGCCGATTTTTCCGATGATGGCTCGATGATCGCCCGCGTATGATCTTGGGTTGATCCAAGCCTCGAGGGTGAACTGCTGGGAGACGAAGTCCAGGGCGGAGCCCGCCGTCCCCTCGGCCCAAGCCGCCCCAAGGACGATCGCGTGATTGCCGTTGCCGGAGGAGTCGTAGGCGTCCGCTCCCGCCCCTTCGTCGAAGCGCCAATAGCCCGCCATCCCCGCGGGGCAGCCCTGCGCGCAATAGCCGTCCGGGCCGGCGGCGTGGTGCGCGGCGACCTCTTCGGCGCTCAGGGCCCGGCCGTAGACCGCCGCCTCGTCGATGAGCCCGATGAAGGGATTGGGATCGGCCGCGTGCCATCTGCCGATGGAGAGAGGATGATCGTTTTGCCTGAGACGCCCGTAGGCGTCGCGCGACGCGGCCTCGGCTCCGTCGACGTAGATGCGTAGCTTGGCCCCGTCGTAGGTGGCCGCCACATGCTGCCAGGCGCCTCTCCGGATCGACCCTGCCGGGGCGGAAAGGGAGAAAGACCCGCCGGTCTCGTTCACGAACTGGGCGAGCACGCCGCCGTCCGGCGTCACGTGGAGGGCGTAGCTCCATGAGGACGTGTCGGTCCACCCGATCTTGCCGAAGATGGTCCTGTTATCGCCCGCGTAGCCGCGCATGTTGATCCACGCCTCGAGGGTGAACCGGTCCCCCGGCAGGTCCAGGCTCGCCGAGTCCGGGGCCTCGACGTATACTTCCGGGCCGCTCAGGGTCAGGCTTTCCGAATGCGGGACCTCGGTATAGGAGTCGGCTCCGCTCAAGGTCAGGTCCGCCACGTGGGGGACCTCGATATAATCGTCGATTCCGTCGAGGTCCGACGCCAGGCCGATGATGCCTCCGACCGGGGTCGCGCCATATGCCGTTCCGTCGTTGGCGCCGAAATCGTCTCTGGCGTCGCCGGCGTCGAACGTCCAGTAGCTCACGGTTCCGCCGGGACAGTTGCCCGTCGTGACCGCGTGGACGGTCGTCGCCCACAAGAGGAAGACCGTGAGTGCGGCCGCCGCGGAAGCGCTCACGGCGGAATGGGGGAACGGATGTCTTTCGTTCTTGAACATCACCGCCTCCTTGGATGATCCGTCTGCCTCAGAGCGTCATACCTCACGAGACGGCCCCGGCCCGGCGATGAGGCGAGGCCAGCCACTCGCCGGCGGGGACGCCGAGGCTGTCGGTGGAGAACAGGAGCTTTCCCGGCACGTCGTTGCGGTCCTGGTCCACGGTTTGCACCAGGACATCGATTGTCTCCTCCCCCGCTTGCGACGGGTGGCAAAGCGACAAAGCGCAGACGCGACCCAGCAGCCCCATCCCGACAAATCGCGGAAGTCTCACGGCGCACCGCACTCCTCTCAAAGCCGTGTCGGCGCATACCCATGCGCCGTGTTCGCATGCTATTACTGTAACAGGAAGATGTTGACTTGTCACGGACATTTTATTGACAGGAGGATGAAGAAAGAGACTATAAAATAATCATAATACCATCGTGTCAGCCGGAAAGGGGACGTCGCGATATTCCCGCCGAGCTCCGCTCCCGGCTGGAGAAAGCCGCATCCCAGTATCTGCGCAGGAGAATGAACATCGGGGCCTTGGAGTGGCGCGCGCTTCCGGGGGGCATTGGTGCATGACTCCTCGATGGGCTACGCTGGATACCCTCGAGTCTGGGTATTGGAATCCCATCCGGAGTTTATCACCATGAATCATCCCAAGCGGACCCAGTATAAATACACGAAGAAGCCCTGTCGGGTGCGTAACTGGCCAGAGTACGAGGAAGGTCTACGCCGGCGTGGCGACTTGACCATCTGGATCACTGATGCGGCGTTGAACGCCTGGCGGGCACCGGTCAGTGGGAAACCTGGTGGGCAACGGCCAAAAGGAGGCTCTCAGCGAGCGCCTGCCCACGGCTATGCTGCAGGTGGATTCTGCTGTCGAGGAGATGACTAGCTACCTGGATGACCTGCCCCGGCTATTTGCTCGCGGAACAATGACAGAGCGGAAAATGGGAGTCCGGGGCTTTATAAACCGCGTCGAAATCCATCCGAGGGACCGTCAGGCCCGCTTTGTCTTCTATAAGCTCCCGCACCTACAAGCAAGAATCGCTGACCATTTGCTGGCCAGCGATTCTATCCACAGAGATGGGTGCGGGGGTGGGATTTGAACCCACGACCTCAAGGTTATGAGCTTCTGGGATTTCGGCCTGAAGCTCTCCGTCGAGGGAACCCTCTTCATCACCCCGGTCAAGCGACCAACCTTGGGGTCTTACGGCATCACAGCGAATGGCCCGAAAGGTTCAATCGCGCTCCCCGGTCAGAAAGGCGCGCATCGGCAGGGCCATGATCCTCTCGCCCATCGGGATCACCTGGGTTCCCGGGTAGAGAAGAAGCCCGAAGGGCGCTTCTCTCTTGAACAACTTCAGGAATACGCCGAGGCCGCTGTTGTCCCGGTTCATGGGAGTCTGCGTGGCTTTGATCTCGATGGGGATCAGCCTGGAGCCGGCTTCCAGCACCAAGTCGCATTCATCCCCCGACACGGAGCGGAAG